>DNGJ01000366.1 GCA_003486305.1 Cyanobacteria bacterium UBA11371 | reverse complement strand
CCTTCTTCGTAACCAACGTATCCAGGAGGCGCACCAATAAGCCTTGAAACGGCATGTTTTTCCATGTACTCGGACATATCAATTCGCACTAAAGCTTCTTCAGTGTCGAACATATATGCGGCGAGNNTCGGTAACGCGACCGTCGTCAAGTATTTGTAGCAAAACGTTAAATACATCCGGGTGCGCTTTTTCGATTTCATCGAATAGAATCACCGCATAAGGACGACGGCGAATTGCTTCGGTTAATTGTCCGCCTTCTTCGTATCCCACGTATCCGGGAGGCGCACCAATTAGACGGGAAACCGCATGTTTTTCCATGTATTCCGACATATCAATTCGCACCATTGCTTCTTCGGTGTCGAACATATATGCGGCGAGTGCTTTGGCTAATTCGGTCTTGCCAACGCCCGTGGGGCCGAGGAAAATAAAACTAGCAATCGGTCGATTTGGATCGGCTAAACCAGCCCTAGAACGCTGAATCGCATCGGCAACTGCGGTGACTGCTTCATCTTGTCCGACGACGCGACGGTGCAATTCTTCTTCCAAGTGCAGCAGTTTTTGCATTTCCGATTCGACTAATTTACTAATCGGAATTCCCGTCCACTTGGAAATAATTTCGGCAATATCCCCTTCGGTGACTTCTTCCCGCAGCAAGGATTTACCGCCCGTTTGAGTTTGCGCCAGGTGGTTTTCTGTTTCTTCTAATCGCCGTTGCAGTTCGATTAACTTGCCGTATTTTAATTCAGCGGCGCGGTTGAGGTCGTAGTTGCGTTCTGCTTGTTGAATTTCCAAGTTAACGCGGTCGATCTCTTCTTTAATTGTCTGAATTTGGTTAATAATATCCTTTTCAGACTGCCACTGTGCGTTAAGCGTGCGTTGTTCTTCCTTGAGATCTGCGAGTTCTTTTTCCAGTCGTTCTAGACGTTCTCTGGAAGCGCGATCGCTTTCTTTTTGCAAAGATAGCTTTTCCATTTCCAGTTGCAGGATCTTGCGGTCGATTTCGTCGAGTTCTTCCGGTTTGGAAGTAATCTCCATCTTTAATCTCGCCGCTGCTTCGTCTACCAAGTCGATTGCTTTGTCGGGGAGGAAGCGATCGCTTATATACCGAGTGGACAATGTAGCAGCAGCTACCAACGCACTATCGGAAATTTTCACCCCGTGGTGAACTTCGTAGCGTTCTTTCAACCCGCGCAAGATAGAAATGGTATCTTCTACACTCGGTTGATCTACATATACTTGTTGGAAGCGGCGTTCGAGTGCGGCATCTTTTTCGATGTACTTGCGGTACTCATCCAAAGTGGTCGCGCCAATGCAACGCAACTCGCCCCGCGCCAACATGGGTTTGAGCAAGTTTCCGGCATCCATTGCACCTTGCGTTGCACCCGCACCGACTACGGTGTGAATTTCATCGATGAACAGAACGATATTACCGCCGGAGTCGGTAACTTCTTTCAATACCGCTTTCAGACGTTCTTCAAATTCACCCCGATACTTCGCACCTGCAATCAACGCACCCATATCGAGGGCGATTAATTTGCGGTCTTTTAAAGATTGGGGGACATCGCCGCTGACGATGCGCTGCGCCAATCCTTCAACGATGGCGGTTTTACCCACACCAGGTTCGCCAATTAGCACCGGGTTATTCTTGGTGCGACGAGAGAGGATTTGAATTGTGCGGCGAATTTCGTCATCGCGTCCGATTACCGGATCGAGTTTACCTTCCTTTGCCAGTTGGGTCAGATCTCGACCGTATTTTTCCAGCGATTCGTACTTTCCTTCCGGATTTTGATCCGTCACTTTTTGTCCCCCACGGATTTGTGCGATCGTATTCTTCAGCTTGGCTTCATCTAGTCTAAATTCAGATAATAAGCCTTTACCGAACCGATCGTCCTTGATATACGCCAGCAACAGGTGTTCGATCGAGATAAACTCGTCGCCATATTCTTTGCGATATTCTTCAGCCCGGTCTAGCAGCGTATCCAAACTGCGACCGAGATAGATCGAATTAATTGTACCCGAAAGCTTGGGTTGGCGCTTGATGAAGTCATCTGTGCGATCGCGCAATCTCTGTACGTTCGCGCCAGCCTTGTTAAAAATGCTACTAGCCAGCCCTTCTTGTTCCAACAGCGCTTTCATCAGGTGTTCGCTTTCGAGCTGTTGCTGAGAGGCGGCTTTAGCCATATCTGGGGTTTTAGCGATCGCTTCCCAGGCTTTTTCGGTAAATTGATTTGGATTATTCGGTTGCATCGAATAGACTCCCCTTACTATACGCAATTTTTCTAACTACAGCCATTGTAGGGAACTGCGTGCGATCGCAAGATCGGTGTTCACCCCAACGGCTGCGGGTATTACCGTCCTGGAATGGGTAATGGGTAATGGGTAATGGGTAATTGGTAATTGGTAATTGCTAATTTTCTTGATGCCTCATATCATGTCCGTTCGCGTGCAGTCAACTAAGGAAGGGTTTATTTATCGCTTGCGCTGCTAGCAACGATCTCTCGTAAAACCCACACCGTAACCTGTCAAAAACACTTGGCCTTCCATTGCTTAAGGACATGAAACAGGTGCAAATCTGCATCTTAGGAAGCGATCGCTTTTGTACTGTCGTTGGAGATCTTTTAGACTTCTCGAAAAACTCTTGTGGGGTAGGCATCCTACCTGCCTTTGAGTCGCCTTCAATGTAGTCATCCTCACTAATTCGCGCTTGTCCACCGCAGCTTTCCTCAATTAGCAACACCGCATTTGGTTGAGGTTCGTTATCTAAATCTAACCGCACAGTCGCATTATCGCCCAAAATAACGCCAGGGGTTGCGGCTTGATATGACTCCGAAATCGCAAAGCAGCAGGCATATAAACAACTCCTTCAATCAATTCAGCTTTTTTCAGATTTGGCATGGCGTTGTAGCGACGCTCGAATTCAAAGCGATTCAAGCGATCGCCATTTTCCAAGGGTGGAATTGTCAACTGCTGCGAGTTAGAAGGAGGCATAACTGTTCGCGCTCAAAAAGCTTATATTGATGATGTTAAAGCATCTGATATGATGTCCGTTGAATTGCCCATAATAAAAAAACTTCACAGAGTCGTTGCGTAGGGACACGGCATCATAGATTTTAGGGACACAGATAACGTTGTTCCTGCCGTATCCCGGCTTCTAATTATGGGTAATCGACCAAACATAATCTGAAACGATAGATCGCAAATATCATGACAGAGAATCTCAATCAACCCAGACCTGACGATGCCGTTTTGGGAGGACTCGAAGGCGTCAAGCGGCGATTGGCAAGCGATATCATTGGACACAGATTAGTGGCTTTACAAGACGATAAAGACGAGTTAATTAAAGGCAATTGATAAAGTTTAGAAAAATTTTTAGAAAAAAGTTTAATCAAGAAGGGGTAAGAAATTGAACGCAGAGGCAGACAAAGGCTCACAACTGTTTTGAGAAGTTATACCATAGAACGATCGGCGTTTATCTTGACCAGGTATGATTTACTGCCTCAATCCCAGGTGCAAAAAACCGAAAAACCCCGATGGGACGGAGATTTGCCAAGCTTGCTCGTCAAAACTGCTGCTCAAAGAGCGATACCGGGCGATCCAGTTTCTCGGCGATGGGGTGTTTAGCAGAAGCTTTTTGGCTGAAGATATGCAGCAAAGGAAAATCCCTTGCGTTATCAAGCAATTTGCGCCCTTACCGCAAATACAAGGCCATTCTGAAGCGATGGCGAAAGCAATGCAGGTGTTTGAACAAGAAGCCAAGCAGTTGCTGGAACTGGCGGAACAGTATCCGCAGATACCAACGTTGTTTGATTACTTTGAGCAAGATAAGTACTTGTATGTAGCAAAGTATTACATCGAAGGGAAGAATCTAGCGCAGGAATTGCAGGCGCAGGGAGCGTTTAGCGAACATCAAGTGCGGGAATTTTTGTACGATGTGCTGCCAGTGTTGCAAGTGTTGCACAAGCGGCAGATCGTTCACCGGGCGATCAAGCCAACGAATATAATTCTCAAAAAGAGCGATCGCAAATTTGTCTTGATCGATATCGGCATCTCGAAACAGCTAGCCGACACCCGACTAACCAAAACAAATTTAAGAGCCAGCACCGAAATTTATACGCCTATAGAACAGATGCGGGGAGGCAAAGCTTACCCAGCCAGCGACCTTTACAGTTTAGGCGTTATCTGCATTCAAATGCTGACGGGGGCGCAGGTAGATGACCTGTTCGACCCGCTAGAAGGTCGATGGATGTGGCGAGAATATATCAGAAACGCGGGGACAGATATTAGCGATTCCCTGGCGCAAATTTTAGACAAGATGCTGCAAGATTCGATCAAAGACCGCTATCAATCGGCATCTGAAATTCTGAAAGAATTTTATACTGGGGCGATTCCCCGGACAACGACAAGCGATCGCTCTAAGTCTTCCACACCGGAACCTGAAAAAAAAGCCGCCCGCTGGCAATGCATTCATACCATCGCCGGACATTTAGACACCGTTACTACTGTTGCCTTTAGTCCGACTCCCACCATCTTAGCTACCGGCAGTGCCGACAATACGGTCAAAATTTGGCAATCCGATACGGGAAAGCTGATTCGCACGCTGTTAGGGCATTCGGATACGGTGAATTGCGTTGCGTTTAGCCCCAATAACAACGGTGAAACGCCACCTTTAATTGCATCCGGTAGCGGCGACAAAACGATTAAAATTTGGCACTTAGATACGGGCAAGCTAATTCACTCGTTGACGGGACATTCGGTGACGGTGTTTTCGATCGCCTTTAGTCCGGATGGAGAAATGCTCGCCAGCGCCAGCGGGGATGGTACGATTAGGCTGTGGCATCCCGGTACTGGGAAACTGCTCAACGTCCTCGCGGGACATTCCGACTTTGTCGAATCGGTGGCGTTTAGTCCATCGGGCTTGAGCATCGCCTCCGGCAGTTGGGACAATACCATTAGAATTTGGCAAGTCAGCACCGGCAAACTGCTTCACACGATCAAAGGCCATTCTGGCGGAGTTTGGTCAGTCACCTTTAGTCCCGACTCTCAAACTCTCGCCAGCAACAGTGGCGATAATACGATCAAACTTTGGCATCCGGAAACCGGCACGTTAAATTACACCTTGACAGAAAACTCGGACTCTGCTTGGTCAGTCGTCTTTAGTCCCGATGGTCAAAGCCTCGCCAGCGATAGCGGCAACGACACGATTAAAATTTGGCACCTGCCCAGTAGGAAAGTGCGAAGCACACTCTCTGGACATTTATCCCAAGTGCGGTCAATTGCCTTTAGTCGCGATGGAAAAATGTTAGCCACCGGCAGCGACGATAAAACGTTCAAAATATGGCGATTTGAATAAAAGCGAGAGACTCTTGGAGGTAAGGGAGACAAGGGAGACTCTTGAAGTAGAAGAAACTTCTTCCCCATCTTTCCTACCTTTCCCACCGCAGAGTTGATGTTAGTTTAACCATTACACTGGGAAACCTAGCAATAAGATTGCTGCTTGTCAATGAGAAGGATCGACCCATGTTAGTGACCCTGAGAATTCCCGGCTATGAGTTAACCGAAGTTGTTCGCGAAGGCGCAAATACTATCATTTATCGTGCGATTTCGCAACCAGAGCGCCAGCCGGTTATCCTCAAAATCCTTAAAGAAGAATATCCCAGCCTCGAACAAATTACCCGGATCAAGCACGAATACAAAATTGCCGAAAATTTAGCCGCAGCAGGCATTGTCAAAATCTATCGCCTGGAAACTCATCAAAATCGTCTCGCACTGGTATGCGAAGACTTTGGCGGACAATCGCTCAAACAACTGCTTGATGGTCAAAAACTTTCTCTCATTTCTTTTTTAGGGATTGCCGTGCAACTGGTGCAAGCTTTAGCATCCTTGCACCAGCAACAGATTATTCACAAAGATATTAAACCCGCCAACATTATTATTAATCCCGCTAGTGGAATTGTTAAAATTACCGACTTCAGCGTTGCTTCCTGCCTATCAAAAGAAACACCGCAACTGAGTAACCCCAATTCATTAGAAGGCACGCTTGCTTATATGTCTCCCGAACAAACGGGGAGAATGAATCGTGCCGTTGATTATCGGACTGATTTTTATTCTTTGGGCGTCACGTTTTATGAAATGCTGACGGGAGAATTACCCTTTAAAAGTAACGATTTCCTAGAATTAGTCCACTGTCATATTGCAAAACTTCCCTTGGCGATTGAGGGATTAAATCCGGAGGTGCCGCCTGCGATCGCATCCCTAATCGCCAAACTAATGGCAAAGAACGCCGAAGACCGCTACCAAAGCGCCGCCGGACTTTTAGCTGACCTGGAATATTGTCTCGTTCAACTCAAAACTAACGGCAAGATTGCCAATTTTATTCCCGGACAGCTAGATTGTTCTGCACAACTGCTGATTCCCCAAAAACTTTACGGACGCCAAGAGGAAGTAGAAACCTTACTCGCAGCATTTGAGCGCGTTGCAGGGGTGCAGGGGAGAAACCAAAATCCCACATTCACAAGCGAACTTATGCTGGTTTCTGGATATTCCGGTATCGGCAAATCATCGCTAGTTAATGAAATTCATAAACCGATTGTCCGGCAGCGGGGATACTTTATCAGCGGTAAATTTGACCAGTTCAAACGCAACATTCCCTATGCATCTTTAATTCAGGCATTTCAATCTTTAATCGGGCAGTTACTAACCGAAGATGCGGCTTCTTTACAAGAGTGGCGCGACAAATTGTTAGCCGCATTGGGTAGTAACGGACAATTAATTATTGACGTAATTCCTGAAGTTGAACTAATTATCGGCAAGCAGCCAGAAGTACCGCAACTAGAGCCAACCGAATCCCAAAATCGCTTTCACCGAGTTTTTCAACAATTTATCGGTGTTTTCGCCCAAAAAGAGCATCCGCTAGCTATCTTTTTAGACGACTTGCAATGGGCAGATGCTGCTTCTTTAAAATTAATGCAACTGCTGATTACCGCTCCAGAAAGCCAATATTTGCTCTTGATTGGAGCTTATCGGGATAACGAGGTGAGCGCTACTCATCCCTTGATGCAAACAGTGGAAGAAATTCAAAAAGCCGGGACAATTGTTAATAACATAGTGGTAAAACCGTTAAACTTAACTCACTTCGAGCAAATAATTGATGACACCCTCAAAGAAACCGATAAAGTAAAAACGCAAGAACTCGCCTCGCTTTTGTTTAACAAAACTGCTGGAAATCCCTTTTTCCTGACGCAGATATTGAAGACATTGGATCGGGAAAAATTACTTAGTTTTGATTTTGTTAAAGGTTGCTGGCACTGGGATATTAAGAAAATTCAAGCTCTTGGCATAACCGACTTGAGTGTGGTAGAATTAATAGCCCGTAATATTTGCCAGCTGCCAAAGGGGACTCAGGAGATACTAAAACTGGGGGCTTGTATAGGCGATCGCTTCAAATTAGACGTACTTGCCACCACGAGCGAAAAATCCGTAGCCGAAGTAGCGAGCGACTTGTGGTCAGCCTTACAACAAGGGTTAATTTTGCCCTTAAGCAACAACTACAAAATCCCCTTATTGTTTGAATCGGAAGAACTCGAACGTTTAAGTTTTGATGACTCGAGATTAGAATATCGCTTCCTGCACGATCGCGTGCAGCAAGCCGCCTATTCCCTCATTCCAGAAGCCCAAAAAAAAGCCACCCATTTAAAAATCGGTCAATTACTCCTAGAAAACACAGCCAAAGACGAAATAGAATCCAACATTTTTGATATTGTCAATCAGTTGAATGTCGGAATTGACAAGATTAGCACTCAAGCCGAAAAAGATAAATTAGCGATCTTAAATTTAATCGCGGGACGAAAAGCAAAAGCGGCGACTGCTTACGAAGCTGCCATTAAATATTTGACCGCAGGCATAAAAGTTCTAGAATTAAATAGTTGGCAAACTCACTATGATTTAACCCTGGCACTTTATGAAGAATCCACAGAGCTAGCCTACCTGATTGGCGAGTTTGAACAAATCGAGCAAATAGCTCAACAAGTCCTGGAAAAAGCCAAAACTTTTCTAGATAAAATCAAAGTTTATGAAGTAAAAATTCTCACTTGTGTGGCACAAAACGACCCAAAAGCAGCCATAAAAATAGGAATGGAAGTGCTGAATATGTTGGGTATAGACTTCCCCGAATCGCCTACAGATGCGGACATTAAACAAGCAATGTCCGAGACAGCTTCGCTGATTTGGGATCGGGAAATTAAAGACTTAATTAACCTGCCTGAAATGACAGATCCTTCCAAGCTGGCAGCACTGCGTATTTTAGCCAAAGTATCTAGTGCTACCTTCTCAGTCTCTCCACAATTGTTTTCACTGGTGACATTGTACCAAGTGTTTTTATCTATTAAACACGGGAATGCTCCCTTGTCTGCCATCGGTTATACGGGTTACGCAGTACTTTTGTGCGCCCAATTGCAAAACTTTGAATTTGCTTATCAATTTGGACAGTTAGCTTTAAATTTAGTTGAGAGGTTCAACGCCAAGCAATTTTATCCTCACACAGTCATGGTGTTTGCTGGATATATAATGCATTGGCAAACGCATGTCAGAGACACTTTATCGCTTTTACGTTCGGGGTATCAAATCGGATTAGAAACCGGAGATATACAATATGGCGTAGGCAGTGCCTGTATCGAAAGTATGCACTTATATTTCATGGGACAGGAACTAACAAGTTTAGAAATAACTATGGCTAGCTACAGCCAGACGATCAAACAAAATCATCAACAAACCGTATTAAACTTTCACGAACCCTTTCGTCAGGCCGTGCTAAACTTAATAGGAGAATCTGTAAATCCTTGCCAATTAAGCGGTAAAGCTTATCAAGAAGAGCAATTGCTGCCACAACTAAAAGCAGCTAATAATAAATCGGCATTGGAATTTGCTTTTTTGAATAAACTTATCCTTTGTTATCTGTTTGGTAATTATCCTGAAGCCGTAAAAAATGCCGTATTAGCCGAAACCAATTTAGATAGTGCCGCCGGGATGATAGTTGTTCCTGTATTTTATTTTTACGATTCTCTAGCGCGCCTGGTATTTTATCCTGATGCCTCAAGCTCAGAGCAAGAAAACATTCTCAAAAAAGTCGAAGACAATCAGATAAAAATGAGCAACTGGGCTAATTATGCTCCGATGAATCACCAACACAAATACCATCTGGTACAAGCAGAAAAAGCGCGAGTGTTGGGCGATCGCCTAGAAGCAATGAATGATTACGATCGGGCTATTAAAGGAGCCAAAGAAAACGGTTACCTCCAAGAAGAAGCCTTAGCTTATGAACTAGCTGGGAAATTTTATCAATCTTTGGGCAAAGAGATAATTGCTCAGGCGTACCTCACCCAAGCTTATTATGCTTATATTCGGTGGGGAGCTTTAGCCAAAGTTAAAGACTTAGAATTCGCCTATCCCTATTTAGTAAATCGCACCAAAGAAACAACATCCAAAGATCTCACCATCACGACTACTTCAACCACTATTGGAAATGCTTTTTCCCTAGATATATCAACCGTTGCTAAAGCATCTCAAGCACTTTCTAGCGAAATTGTAGTAGATCGCTTGCTAGAAAAACTCATGCACTTAGTTAGAGAAAATGCAGGCGCTCAAACAGTTTTATTTATCGCCAAAACAGAGAATGAATTAGTCATAGAAGCAACGCTTTCCGGTGAAAAGCACGTTACCGTATTGCAGTCGCTTCCCATTACCGAATGCGACAATATCCCAAAAACATTAATTAACTACGTAGCGAGAACCCAAACTCCCTTAGTCTTAGATGATGCTAGCGGAGCAGAACAATTCAACCGCGACCCTTATATTGTAGCGAATCAACCCAAATCTATTCTCGTATCGCCTATCCTTCATCAAGGTAAACTAACGGGAATTTTGTACTTAGAAAATAATCTAACGCGAGCAGCTTTTACCAGCGACAGGTTAAAAGTTTTGGGAGTATTGTCTGCTCAAGCTGCTATTTCTTTGGAAAATGCCCGTTTCTATGACGCGCTGGAAACGCGAGTTACTCAAAGAACCCAGGAATTGCAAACCGCGCTAGAAGAACTGCGTTACACTCAATTGAAGCTAATTCAAAACGAAAAAATGTCCAGTTTAGGACAACTGGTAGGGGGAATGGCACACGAAATTAATAACCCGATTAACTTTATTTATGGAAATTTGCAACATGCAAACGACTATGCTAAGGACTTGCTAGAGTTACTGAGTCTGTACCAAAAACACTATCCCAATCCTATCCCCGAGATAGTAAAGAAAGCTGAAGAAATTGAACTGGAATTTATTCAGGAAGATTTCACAAAAATCCTTGGTTCAATGGAAAGCGGAGCCGAGCGAATACGGGATTTGGTAGTGAGCTTGCGAAATTTCTCTCGTTTAGATGAATCGGCGCGCAAAACGGTCGATATTCACCAGGGAATCGACAGTACTTTAACTATTTTGCATAAAAAGTTAGGAGACATTAAAGTCATTAAAGAGTATGGTAATTTACCTTTAGTTAACTGTTATGCCGGAGAAGTCAATCAAGCGTTTATGAATATCCTGAGCAATGCTATTGATGCGTTGGAGCGAGGAGTAGGAAGTAAACAAGGATCGAGACAGGTTCCTACAATTAGGATTGGCACAGAATTAAGAGATAAAAATCAAGTAGCGATTCATATTGCTGATAATGGTGTGGGAATGAGTCCAGAGGTAGTGGATAAAATTTTCGATCCGTTTTTTACTACTAAACCTGTGGGTAAAGGGACTGGTTTGGGATTATCAATTAGTTATCAAATTGTAGTGGATCAGCATGGGGGACAGTTACTGTGCCAGTCTGCACCCGGTGAGGGGACGCAGTTTACAATTGTGCTACCAATCGCTCTGTAGTCTAGAAACCAGGTTTCTATGTTAGTTTTAGCCGCAAACGGGGAACTATAATCATAGGCGGCTCTATCCGCTTTGATCCCATTGTTCGTAGTTAAGGCACGGTTGGTAGATATGGGTAATAATCACGTTACGCTGGCAGGTTATCGGACTGTCGAGCAAATTTACGTAGGAACTCGTACCCTGGTTTATCGCGCAATTAGAGAATCAGACTCATATCCAGTCGTTATCAAACTGTTGCGCTCTGAATATCCCAACTTTAACGAACTCGTACAGTTCCGCAATCAATATACCATTGCTAAAAACCTCGATCTGCCAGGAATTGTTCGTCCTTTATGTCTAGAAACATACCGCAATGGTTATGCCTTGATTATGGAAGACTTTGGGGGCATTTCCCTGAAAGAATATGTAGCTTTATTGGCAGCAGAAGGGCAAGAACTATCAAAAAAATTACCAATTACCCATGACCAATTACCGATTAGCGAATTTCTCTCCATTGCCATTCAAATTGTCTCCACTTTAGACTGCCTGATTCGCCGCCGAG
Source organism: Cyanobacteria bacterium UBA11371 (assembly GCA_003486305.1). Lineage (GTDB taxonomy): Bacteria > Cyanobacteriota > Cyanobacteriia > Cyanobacteriales > Aerosakkonemataceae > Microseira. The sequence goes on along the minus strand of DNGJ01000366.1, from coordinate 15,571 downwards.
TGATTCACAAAGATATTAAGCCTGCCAACATTCTAATTAATCCCACTACCAAAGAAGTCAAACTCATCGACTTCAGTATCGCTTCCTTATTGCCAAGAGAAACCCAAACTCTCACATCTCCCAATGTTTTGGAAGGGACTCTTGCTTACCTATCTCCGGAACAAACGGGACGGATGAATCGGGGGATTGACTACCGCAGCGATTTCTATTCTTTGGGTGTTACTTTCTTTGAATTGCTTACCGGACAGTTGCCTTTTAGTTCGGAAGATCCGATGGAATTGGTTCACTGTCACATTGCAAAGCTTCCTCCATCGGTTCATAATGTCAACCCTGATATTCCGTTAGTTCTTTCTGAGATCGTCAAGAAATTGATGGCGAAAAATGCGGAAGATCGCTATCAGAGCGCTTTAGGGTTAAAGCACGATCTGCTTTCTTGCCTTTATCAGCTGAAAGAAACTGGCAAGATTGAAGGGTTTGAATTAGGTTCGCGCGATATTTCTGACCGTTTTATTATTCCCGAAAAACTTTACGGCAGAGAAACCGAAATTGCCACCCTCCTCGCCGCCTTCGAGCGCGTAGCCGCCTCTGGTTCCCAGGCTCAGCCTGGGAACGAGCCAACAGAGGCTCTGCCTCTTCGCGAAAGCGAGGCAGAGCCTCTAGGTATGCGTTCCCAGGTGGAACCTGGGAACGAGGGGGACGAGGGGGAGGGGAAGGCAGAAATGATGCTTGTAGCGGGTTTTTCTGGGATTGGTAAAACTGCTGTCGTCAACGAAATCCACAAACCCATTATCAGGCAACGGGGTTATTTTATCAAAGGGAAATTCGACCAATTTCAGCGCAATATTCCCTTTAGTGCATTCGTGCAAGCGTTCCGAGATTTAATGGGACAACTGCTGACGGAAAGTAATGACCAAATTAAACAGTGGCAGACAAAAATTATCTTAGCTTTGGGCGACCAAGGCCAAGTTATTATTGAAGTCATTCCCGAACTGGAACGCATTATTGGCAAGCAGCCACCCGTTCAGGAACTTTCTGGAACTGCGGCGCAAAATCGCTTTAATTTGCTGTTTCAGAAATTCATCCAAGTTTTCACCACCAAAGAGCATCCCCTCGTTATTTTCCTCGATGACTTGCAATGGGCAGACTCAGCATCTTTGAAGTTGATGCAATTATTAATGAGCGAAACAGATACTCGCTATTTGTTATTAATTGGTGCGTATCGAGATAACGAAGTACAAGCCGCGCATCCATTGATATTGACATTGGGTGAAATTCATTCATCAGGTGCTACTATCAACTCGATTACTTTAGAACCTCTCAAACAGACCGATCTGAACCTCTTAATTGCCGATACCCTTAGTTGTTCAGAACAACTCGCCGCACCCCTGACGGAACTGGTTTATCATAAAACACAAGGCAATCCTTTCTTTGCTACTCAATTTATTAAATCCCTCAACGAAGATGGTTTAATTTACTTTAATTTTGCTCTGGGTTATTGGCAGTGCGATCTTGCCCAAATTCGTGCTTTGTCCCTCACCGATGATGTGGTGGAGTTTATGGCACTTCAGTTACAGAAGTTGCCGGAAGCTACTCAAGAAGTGTTGAAACTTGCCGCTTGTATTGGCAACAAATTTGATTTATCCACCCTGGCGATTGTGTATGAGAAATCCCAAATCGAGACGGCGGCTGACTTGTGGAAAGCTTTGCAGGAAGGATTAATTTTACCGCAAAGTGATATTTACAAGTTTTTCCAAGGGGATGGTGATGGAACGTTGGATTCCCAGACAGATGGGGAAGCAACTAACCAATTACCAATTACCAATTACACTTCACCCAATTACCAATTCTTGCACGATCGCGTGCAACAAGCAGCCTATTTTCTCATTCCATGCGATCGCAAACAATTAACCCACTTCAAAATCGGTCAATTGTTGCTACAAAACACCCCTGAAGCCGAACGAGAACAGAATATTTTTGAGATTGTTAATCAGTTAAATTATGGCTTGGATTTAATTACCCAAAAGGATGAGCGCGAACAGTTGGCACAGTTGAATCTACTGGCAGGAAAAAAAGCAAAAGCATCAACAGCTTATGCTGCGGCTAATGAATATCTCAACACAGGAATTAAACTGCTAAAAGTAGATGCTTGGCAAAGTCAATATGAATTAACTTTAGCTTTGCATGAAGAAGCCGCAGAAGCCGCTTATCTCAGTGGCAATTTTGAGTCTATGAACCAATTAGTAGATATCGTGGACAAATCTGCTAATAGTTTGATAGAAAAGCTCAAACTTTATCAAGTAAAGCTACAGAGTTTAATGTCACAAAACCAGCGCCAAGAAGCACTATCTCTGGGTCAATCTTTGCTGCTAGGCTTAGGAGTCAATACCCCCGAAAATCCCACCGAAAATGATATTCAGTTAGCCTTGGCAGATGTTGCACGTTCGTTGCAAGAAATATCAATTGAAGATTTAGCTGTTTTACCTCTGATGACTGCACCCGAACAGCTAGCTATCATGCGTATTCTTTCAGCAGTCTGGGCGACTGCATACCTTTCTTGTCCGCTGTTAATGCCTATAGTTACCTGTCAGCAAGTTTTGACTTCAATCAAAAATGGTAACGCTCCACAATCTGCTTTTGCTTATGTTAATTACGGGTTGATATTGTACGGATTAGTAGGAGATATTGAGGCTGGATTTCAGTTTGCTCAATTGGGATTATCCCTATTGTCGCAACACAAGGCAAACTCCCTCAATGCTAAAACTATGATGATAGGCAATGTCTGCGTCATCCACTCAAAAATGCACATTCGTTCCACAATACAACCATTGCAAGAAGCTTACACCAGTGGGCTTGAAACAGGTGATTTTGAATATGGCGGTTATTCAGCACTTTATTACTGTGCTTACTCATACCTCGCTGGTAAAGAGTTAACCGCGCTAGAAAAAGAGATGACTTCTTATCGCGATACGCTGCGTCAACGTAAGATAGAAATAGCGGTCAATTATCTAGAGTTATATCGGCAGCCAGTTCTGAATTTACTAGGGCATTCTCAAAAGCCTTATGTTCTAAATTTTGAAAATTGTTCGGAAGAAACCCAGCTAGAAATGTATATAAACACCAACAATCTGTTAGGTGCTTCTTATCTCTACATTAACAAGATCGTTCTTTGTTATCTCTTTTCGGAATATCAAATAGCCTTTCTTTGTGCATTGTCAGCGGAGAACTATTTACCTGGTGTAATAGGTACAATAGTTGTCCCCATATTTTATTTTTACAAATCGCTCATCCAGCTAGCGCTATATTCTGGAACATCTACAGAGGAGCGCGATCGCATTATAACAGAGGTAGTTTATTCCCAAGAAAAACTGCAAAAATGGGCGCATCATGCTCCAATGAATCATTTGCACAAGTATTATCTAGTAGAGGCAGAACGGCATCGGGTGCTGGGTGAAAAAATCGAAGCGATCGAAATGTACGATCGCGCGATTAAAATAGCGCGCATAAACGAATACACCAATGAAGAAGCGCTTAGCAATGAGCTAGCAGCAAAATTCTACCTGGAATGGGGCAAAGAAAAAATCGCCCAAACCTATTTGATTGAAGCTTACTACTGCTATGCTCGCTGGGGTGCAAAAGCGAAAGTTGAAGATTTAGAAAAACGCTATCCGCAATTACTCGCCCCCATCCTATTGCGGGAAAAAATTAACGCCAATTCCAGTACGGCGAATAGCATCACGTCTGAAACTTTTACTTCCACGAGTGCGGGCGGTTCGGCACTTTTGGACTTGACAACGGTGATGAAAGCTGCTCAAACTTTGTCTAAGGAAATTGTTTTAGAGCAGTTGCTTTCAAATTTGATGCAGGTGTTAATTGAAAATGCTGGGGCGGAAAATGGCTGTTTAATTTTGCCCAAGGATGGCAACTTAGTAATAGAAGCGACTCAAATTAGTCGCAGTACTCAAGCTAATGTACTGCAATCTATTCCGATTGAGTCTAGCTCTGTTGTTCCAGTAACAGTTATTAACTATGTTTGGCGCACGCAAAAAAGCCTGGTGACAAACGATGTTACGGCTATTAACAGATTTGCATCTGACCCTTACATTATCCAGCGGCAACCTAAAAGTTTGTTATGCAGTCCGATCGTGAATCGCGGCAAATTAATCGGGATTATTTACTTGGAAAATAATTTAATAGCGGGGGCGTTTACGAGCGATCGCATCAAAATCCTCAACCTTCTTTGCACCCAAGCTGCTATCTCTCTAGAAAATGCCCGCCTCTATCAAAAATCCCAAGAATACGCCCAGCAACTAGAAAAATCCCTGCAACAATTACAACAAACGCAACTGCAAATGATTCAAAGCGAAAAAATGTCTGCTCTGGGTAATTTAGTCGCGGGAGTTGCCCATGAAATTAATAACCCAGTTGGCTTTATTTCAGGCAATATTAACGAAGCAAGGGAAACGGTTGAAGATTTAATTAATCACTTGCGACTCTATCAAGAAAAATTTCCCAATCCGGGAGACGAAATTGAACAAGATGCTCTTGATATCGATTTAGAGTATGCCTTGTCAGATTTACCCAAGATGCTAGAGTCGATGAAAGTAGGGTGCGATCGCATCCGCAATATCAGCACTTCTTTGCGTACTTTCTCCCGCGCCGATAGCACCTCTAAAGTCTCAGCCAATCTCCACGAAGGACTCGATACCACTTTGATGATTTTACAATATCGCCTCAAAGCAAAGGAAAATCGTCCCGCGATCGCACTCGTCAAGGAATATGGAAATATCCCGCCCATTCCTTGCTATTTTGGGCAATTAAATCAGGTGTTTATGAATATTATCTCCAATGCAATAGACGCGCTGGAAGAATCAAATCAAGGACGCAATTATGCAACAATTGAAGCCCATCCTAATATCATTTCAATCAAAACAGAAATCGCTGAAGATAAGCAAAGCATCGTTATTAAGATTAAAGACAATGCCTTGGGGATGACTGAAGCAGTTAAGTCACGCATCTTTGACCACTTATTTACTACCAAAGCAGTCGGTAAAGGTACTGGTTTAGGGTTATCAATTAGCCGTCAAATTGTGGAAGAAAACCACGGCGGTAGTTTAACTTGCTCCTCAGTTTTGGGAGAGGGGACTGAGTTTGCGATCGCCCTCCCCCTCGATCGATCTTAAATTACCCGGAGAACAAGCTGTACAATTTAGGACTAAGTATTTAAGGGGGCGATCGCAGTGCAACTCTCGCCCTCGCTTAATATTTTGTATTATAAAATAGCTTTCGCCCTAACCGGAAAATTCTATCGATAAGGCATAGTAAAATAAGTCACAGAGATTAGCCATTGACTGGGATCTCAAGACCAAGGGAAAAGACTTAAATATGCCACAGGCCAAATCGCGGCGCCAAGAGTTAACCGCTCTCCGCCCGCGTGTGATTAAATTGGAACAAGAATTAGCCCAAACCCAACAGCAGTTAATCGCGTGCCAAAATGCTACAGCTTGCTTGCAGGCAGATGAAACTCTGAGGCTATATAAATATGCGCTGGAAAATTCCAGCGATGCAATTGGCTTTGCCGACGGGAAAGGTAAGCATTTATACCAAAATTTAGCCTTTGGGAGCCTGTTTGAGTGCGATCGCCCAGAGGAGTTTCACGCCGCTGGGGGAATGCCAGCAAGGTTCATCAACAGAGAAATTGCTAGCGAGATGCTGCAAACTATTATTAATGGCGCATCCTGGGCGAGGGAAGTGGAAATGCTCTCGTGCAAAGGTCGGCGTTTCCAGGCTTGGGCGCGAGCCAATGCGATTCGCGATGAATCTGGCGGAATTTTAGGGCTAATAGCCACGATTTCCGACATTACCGCCCGCAAGCAGGCAGAGGAAGCGGTGCGCGTATCGCAAGCAAGGTTTGCAGGCATCGTAGAAATCGCCAACGATGCCATTATTTCCCTAGATTCCAGCCAGCGCATTACCTTGTTTAATAAGGGAGCAGAGAATATTTTCGGCTATACGGCGGCTGAGGTTTTGGGGCAACCGCTGAGCCTGCTGCTACCAAAGCGTTTTGCAGCCAGCCATTCTCACCACGTAAGTAATTTTGCCCAATCGGGTCAGCGATCGCGCCAGATGGGACAACGACGGGAGATTTTCGGGCGTCGCAAAGATGGTACGGAGTTTCCCGCAGAAGCGTCAATTTCCCATTTGGAACTTGGGGGCGAAATTATCTTCACTGCGATTTTGCGGGATATTAGCGCCCGCATTGCGACGGAAGCTGCCCTCGCCCAAAGTAACGCCCTGTTGCGAAGCGTGATGGAAAGCACAAGCGATGCCATCTTTGTCAAAGACTTGCAAAGTCGGTACGTACTGGTAAATTCCACCACGCTCGAACTATTGGGTAAATATGAGACAGAGACAATCGGTAAAACTACTGAAGAAATCTTTGGGGTCGAGGTTGCCGATTCGTTGATAGAAGTTGACCGGCGCATCATCGCGAAGGGAGAAGGAGAAACGATTGAAGAAAAGATCGCCGATAAAAATGGTAGAAAGCGCACGTTGCTGACAACGAAGAGTCCCTGGCGCAATCAAGAAGGAACGGTTGTGGGGGTGGTAGGAATTGCGCGAGATATTAGCGATCGCAAGCGCCAAGAAGAGTCGCTGCGCTTAATGGTAGAAGGCACCGCCGCCAAGACAGGGGAAGAATTCTTCCGTTCCTGCGTCCGGTGTTTGGCAGAAGTGCTGCAAGTGCGCTATGCCTTGATTTCAGAATTTATCGATCCTAGCCGCAGTCGCGTTAGAACCCTGGCATTTTGGACTGGGGAGGGTTTTGCAGACAATCGGGAATTAGCGATCGCACAGTCTCCCTGTAGCCAAGTGATTCGAGATGGACTTTGCAGATATCCCGACTCACTACCAGCGTTATGCCCCGCATCTGGCATAGTGGGAGATCTGGGTGCTAAAAGTTACCTGGGCATTGCCGTAGCGGACACCGAGGGAAATGTGCTGGGGAATCTCTGCGTCCTCGATACCAAGCCGATGCAGGGCAATTCTCAAGTGGAAGAGTTAATTTTGCGGATTTTTGCGGCGCGCGCGGGTGCGGAAATCGAGCGCAAGCGGGCTGAGGATGCGTTAAGAGAACAGGCGCGGCTGTCGTCTTTTCGGGTGGAAGTCGATTCGATTTTGGCTTGCAGCGATCGGCTGCAAAATATGCTACAGCAATGTACCCAGGCAATTGTCGAGCATTTCGATGCAGCTTTTGCTCGCATCTGGACGCTGAATGAAGCCGAAAACGTGCTGGAATTGCAGGCGAGTGCGGGCATGTATACGCACATTGACGGTTCCCATAGCCGGATTCCGGTGGGGATGTACAAAATTGGCGCGATCGCAGCTCTAAAGCAACCCCACCTCACCAATTCCGTGCTGGAAGATCCGCGCGTCAGCAATAAAGAATGGGCGAAACGAGAAGGAATGGTAGCCTTTGCCGGATATCCGCTGTTGGTGGAAGATGCCCTTGTGGGTGTAGTTGCCCTGTTTGCGCGCGATCGCCTATCAGATTCAGTTTTAGAGGCAATTTCATTAGTTGCTAATGAAATCGCGATTGGTATCAAACGCAAGCAAGCCGAATTAGCATTGCAAGCATCGGAAGCCCAACTCAGACAGCAAACCCAAAACCTGGAACAAACCCTGCGCGAACTCCAGCGGACTCAATCCCAACTAATTCAAAGTGAAAAAATGTCTTCCCTTGGGCAATTGGTGGCTGGCGTTGCTCACGAAATTAATAACCCCGTTAGTTTTATCTACGGCAACCTCATCCATGCCCACGAATATACTCAAAACATACTGCAAATAATTCACCTTTACCAAAAACACTATCCTCAACCCGTTGCCGAAATCCAAACCGAAGCCGAAGAGATGGAGTTGGATTTTCTGTTAGAAGACTTGCCCAAACTCCTCACCTCAATGCAAGTGGGTGCAGAACGCATCCAGCAAATTGTTCTTTCCCTGCGTACCTTCTCCCGCATGGATGAAGCACAAATCAAACAGGTTAATATTCACGATGGCATTGATAGCACGCTGACGATTCTGCAAAATCGCCTCAAAGCCAAACCAGATCGCAGAGAGATTAAGGTAATTAAAGACTATGGCAATTTACCCAAAGTCGAGTGCTACGCCGGACAACTCAATCAAGTATTTATGAATATTTTGTGCAATGCAATTGATGCACTGGAAGAAAATCATAAGTCACCCCCCTCAGTCCCCCCTACAAGCAGGGAAGATAAGGAAAAAAGTTCGTTCGTCATGGGGCATGGGAAAGAAGACCAATCGCCCATTCCCACAATTCGCATTACCACTCAATTGATAGAAACTAACCAGGTAATAATTCGGATCGCTGACAACGGACAAGGAATGACGGAAACTGTCAGAAAGCGGTTGTTCGATCCGTTTTTTACTACCAAACCAGTTGGTAAAGGCACGGGGATGGGTCTATCAATTAGCTACCAAATTATCACCGAACGGCACGGCGGATCGTTGCAGTGTATTTCTTCACCCGGACAAGGAGCAGAGTTTGCGATTCAAATTCCGCTGAAACAGTGAACGGGATGCTTTGTTTGGTAATTGCTAATTGCTAATTGGTAATTGGGAAAAAGCCCCTACACAGACAGGACTTACGCACGACGAACTTAAAAACCGGGTTTCTTGCTGCGATTCGCCCCTTGGGCGTTCGCGCAAGCGAAGGGAGGCATCTCCGCTTCGCCCAATCGCGCAAGCGAAGGGAGGTATATCTTTAGTTCCAAAGCGACGATTTTTCATAGAAACCGTTCGGACTTCGGCGTGAGCGCGGCTCGACGTTCGGTTTTTGGCCCCGCGTGCGTAAGTCCTGAATTAGCAATTAGCAATTACCAATTAGCAATTAGCAATTAGCAATTAGCAATTCCCAAGAAAGCTAATCATTCCGATGCAACCGGATTTGATATGATACAACGTTCCAGATAGATTCGAGCCACGTTATCCATCGGGTTTTGGCGTAAACAATCTGCAAAAAGTTGTTCTGCCTGACTGAATTTTTCCATATAGTAAAGCACCAAAGCTTGTTCAAATACTGCTTTTGTAATTAACTTCCTTTCTTTTAATTCAGGCGGATCGGCATCGAATACTTCAAACACCGACACCATCTGTGATTTTCCCTTTACTTTTACCCGATCGATCAGGCGCATCGCATAGTCAAGGGGGTGGTGCAACTGCATAAAAGTATGGTGACTTATTAGTAAGGAGACTCGATAAGTTTTTGTCAATCCTTCAATTCGAGACGCTAAATTAACAGCATCGCTAATTACAGTGCCTTCCATGCGGTTTTTTCCCCCTACCGTACCCAGAATTAAAGAACCTGTATTGATGCCAATTCCGATGCGGATAGGTTCGCGTCCCGGTCTTTCCCTGGTTTTATTATATTCATCCAGCAGTTGCAACATCGTAATTGCTGCTTTAACCGCATCATCGGCGCTGCCGCTAAATAGAGCCATAATCGCATCGCCGATGTATTTATCAATAAAGCCATTATTTTGGATAATCGCCGGTTCCATGCGCGACAAATAGGCATTGATAAATTTGAAAGTATCCTCCGGTGTCATGGTTTCCGAGCGGGTGCTGAAATCGCGAATATCGCCGAATAAAACTGACATTTCCCTCTCAACAGCATCGCCCAATCGGACATCAATAATGCTTTCTTTATTTAAATGTTCCAGGAATTGACGCGGCACAAAGCGGCTGTAGGATTGGGTGATATTAGATAGTTTTAAATGGGTTTTAATTTTGGCTAGCAGTTCGTTTTTTGAAATTGGTTTTCTCAGATAATCATTAGCACCAAGGGATAATCCTGTTACTAGATCGTTGACTTGATTTTTGGCTGTCAACATCAAAATAGGTAGCTGAGAAGGGGAGTAATGTTGGCGAATTTTTTGGCAAACTTCATAGCCCGTCATGCGGGGCATCATTACATCTAGTAAGATGATGTCGGGGAGGAAACCCTGCTCAATAACTGCTAAGGCATCGATGCCATTGGCGGCTTGGGTAATGGCATAATCTTCTAAATATAGATGGTTGATCAGCACTTGGAGGTTCACCGGCTCATCATCTACGATTAGAATTTTGAACTGTTGAGAATTGGCTGAATTTTTTGGAAATAAAGTTTGTAAGTTTGGCTGTAGATATTCTTCTTGATCCAGCTTTAAACACAGGGGTTCGATGCAAGAAGAACAAGAGCGATCGCTCACCTCCATCCCCTCGCCGGACACTGGTAGCGTAAAGGTAAACCGCGACCCAACACCAACACTAGATTTAACCCTAATTTGACCTCCGTGCAATTCTACGAGCTTTTTGCTAATTGCTAAACCCAACCCAGTACCGCCATATTCCCGCGCTGTAGATCCATCCGCCTGTTCAAACGGTTCAAAAATTCTCTCTAATTTATCTTCTGCTATCCCAATACCCGTATCGCAAATGGTAATTGCTAATTGGTGATTGGTAATTGGTAATTGTTTTGAGTTATTATTTATTACTTCTGCGGACACTTCTACAAACCCGCTGTGGGTAAACTTAATCGCATTACCAACGAGGTTGTGCAGAATCTGTTGCAAGCGATTTTCATCGGCTTGAGCTAGAGGCAATTCGGCAGGAATTTTGTTAATTAACTGCAAATGTTTTTTAGCAATTAAAGGACGATTTAGGGTCAGAACCACCTCGACGATTTCTCGCAATCCCACGGGTTTGAGTTGCAATTCAAAATTTTTGTGTTTCAGTTTAGAAAAATCAAGGATATCATTGACTAATGTTGCCAGTCGATGTCCGCTTTGAGCAATCATCGATAAATTTTTTATTTGCAGTTCTGAAAGGTGTCCGGTGGCTCCATCAATCATCGATTCGGCAATACCAATCATGCCGTTAAGTGGCGTTCGCAGTTCGTGGGAAGTATTGGCTAAAAATTCATCTTTGAGTAGGGATAACCGCTGTAAATCTGCATTCTTGCTTTCTAAACTAACAAACGATTCTTGCAGTTGTCTAGCCATCTTATTAAACGAATTTGCTAACTCACCCAACTCATCAGATCGTTGAATTTCTACAGTGCGTTGCCATTCGCCTTTTGCTAAATCTTTCGCAGCTATATTTAAGCGCAAAATTGGCTCGACAACCCAGCGAGAAGTTTTGATGCCAATCAAAATAGCGATTACTAAAGCTGCAAAACATAGTAAAATAGTCGTGCGAGTATTGGCGTTGATGCGTTCCATGAAATCTGACTCTGGAACTACGACTGCAATTAACCAATCCAAACCATATTTATCTTGATACGGTACAACTTTTAGGAACTTGCGATCGCCATTCACAGAGAATACATGTTTCTGTGGGTGGCGAATGTGCTTCAAGCCTTTTGTTTGGTTTTCTAAGTGCTGCGCTGCGTTGCGGATCGAGTCATCCCGACTTTGAGACGCATGGAGGCGTTTTGCTTCCCCTTTAACAAGCGTGTAAGGCCGTTCCGTACTCGAACTTGCTACTAATAAACCGTTACGTTCTAAGATAAATGTTTTTCCCGATTGACTTATTTTTAAACTGCGGAGAAAATCGCTAATTTGGGACAGGCGCCGATCGACGCCGAGGACGCCTATTAATGTCCCGCTTTTGTTGTAGACGGGAAGGCTAGCAGAAATTGAGATAATTTCTGGATAGCCTTCCCACTGGTAAATTTGACTCCAAACAGGTCTACCTGCTTTAACAGCATCTTTGTACCAAGCTTCAACGCGCGGATCGTAGCCATCTTTAATCAAAACTATTTTAGTGCGATTACCGTGGCGATCGGTGGCGTAGCTGTAAGTTTTCCATTGGGTTTTTGGGGAAACTTCATCAATGGTTAGTTTGGCTAAGTTTTCGTTATCTTCCGGTCCAACGCCAATAAATTCACCTTTTTGATTGGCATAGCTAATGTAGCCAATTCCCTGGAAAACTTGTATTTGCTTCCAAAAATAACGCCCTGTATTTGGAAAATTTTTTAAGTCTAAAATTCCTATGCTGACAGCATCTAAATTCGTTTGATTAATCTGATGGGGGACAATCAAGTAAGCTTCGAGTTTCTGTTCTATGCGAGCATTGACTTCGTTTTGCAATTGATTTACGAGGTCGTTTACCGCTTGCTGTCCATTTCTAAATGAGAGATATCCCGTTAACCCTACCGCCGCAAAAATTTGCAGCACGAAGGGTACTATCAGAACGGTTCGTAGGGGAAGTTGACCATAAATTTTACCAACTAAGCGGTTTAGATTTGGCATTGGATCGTGGGAGCGATCGCACCGTAAATCGCTAACATTTATTCCCCTCGGTGCTACACAGCGATTCCTAGACTAACTCAATTGATAATGCACCCTTGTACAGGCTGACAACTCGGTAAGCTTTTATCTATTATCCGTTGACATAGTTTCTACCTCTGTTTGGTCAACCTATCCGGAAATTAACCCTATACGCTTGCCTTGTAAGGATTTTAGCTTAATTGGCTAATCGGTCTAATACAATAAAACTATTACTAACATTAAGAAATGTTTCAAAGATGCCATTCAAAGCTTCAAAAAGGCAATAAAAAATTCCCTACTTTCCCTACTTTCCCTACTTTCCCTACTTTTCCTACTTTTCCTACTTTTCTGGCGAAGTTTTATGGAAATATATACTAATAGCTAATGACTTGTGAGTATGGGCAAAAAGCATGATTCCCCCGCGCGATCGCGTCAGCGTGCCGAAGGCATATCGCGCTTTGTTCGCCGCGATGGACAAACTGATATTCTGCGTCAAGGTTCGTCCCAATCTTTGAAAAGCGATCTGTATCATTGGCTACTCGCACTAAAGTGGCCTCAATTCTTTGGTTTAAGCGGTCTGCTTTATCTGGTATCTAACGCTTTATTTGCTTTCGCCTACTTACTAGAAGCAGGTAGCATTCATAACGCGCGACCAGGGTCTTTTTTGGATGCCTTTTTCTTCAGCGTCCAAACGATGGCGACGATTGGTTACGGTGCGATGTATCCGCAAACAGCTTATGCGAATGCGATCGTTGCGTTAGAAGCGCTGGTAGGTTTATTAGGAGTAGCAATGGTGACTGGATTGGCATTTGCTCGCTTTTCCACACCCACGGCAAAAGTCGTGTTCAGCGATGTAGCAGTTATTGCACCTCGAAATCAAGTGCCAACCTTAATGTTACGTGCAGCTAACCGACGCCGCAATTCGATTTTAGAAGCGCAAATGCGGCTAACTTTGGCACGCAACGAGTTGACCGACGAGGGGGAATTTATGCGTCGCTTGCACGACCTCAAACTCATTCGCAATGGCACGCCAATTTTCGCCCTAAGTTGGACGGCGATGCATCCCATTGATGAGAAAAGTCCTTTATATGGATGTACAGCAGAATCCCTGGCTGAGCAAGAAATTGAATTAATCGTCACCCTGACTGGAATTGATGAGACTGTTTCGCAAACGATTCACGCGCGGTACTCTTATGTAGCAGAGGAGATCCTATGGAATATGCGGTTTGTAGATATTTTGGGCAAAACTCCTGAAGGAAAGCGCTATGTTGATTACAGACGCTTTCACGATGTAATTCCTGTATAGTTGGTAATTGGTAATTGGTAATTGGTAATTGCTAATAGCTAATTGCTAATAGCTAATTGCCGATCGCTCCTCTGCTCACCTGCTCCTCTGTCCTATGGCTTATAAAGTGCATCCGCTCCAGCGACTGCTCAATTATGGTCGCAAATATCACGGGCAAATCTGGCTAGCAACAATTTGCTCGATCCTGAATAAACTTTTCGACCTCGCCCCACCCGCTATAATCGGTGCTGCGGTGGATGTGGTGGTGCAAAAACAAAATTCTTTGATTGCTCAAATCGGCATCAAAGATTTATTTGGGCAACTTGTGGTTTTATCGATCATTTCCGCGCTGATTTGGAGTCTGGAATCTGCGTTTGAGTATGCTTATAATTGGTTTTGGCGCAATCTCGCCCAGCGAATTCAGCACGATTTGCGCTTGGATGCTTATACGCATATTCAAAATTTGGAATTGGCTTATTTTGAAGACCGCAGTACGGGGGGATTGCTGTCTATCTTAAATGACGATATCAATCAATTGGAACGCTTTTTAGATGGGGGAGCGAATGAGGTTTTACAAGTTATTACAACGGTAATAATTATTGGCGGGGGTTTCTTTATTTTGGCTCCTAGCGTGGCTTGGTGGGCAATGCTGCCAATGCCGTTTATTTTGTGGGGTGCGATCGCATTCCAAAAATTCCTCGCCCCTCGCTATGCCGATGTGCGGGAAAAGGTCAGTTTGCTCAACGGACAATTATCCAATAACTTGAGCGGAATTACCACAATTAAAAGTTTCACAACTGAGGAATATGAAGCGAAGCGAATTGCCAGGGAAAGCGAGGCATATAAGAAGAGTAATAGATCTGCGATCGCTCTCTCTGCTGCCTTCATTCCCTTAATCCGCTTCCTGATTTTATTCGGTTTTACGGCAACTTTATTGATTGGGGGAAGAGAAGCGATCGCAGGTAGATTATCCGTCGGCAATTACAGCGTTTTAGTCTTCATCACTCAGCGCTTACTTTGGCCTTTAACCAGATTAGGTCAAACCCTCGATCAATATCAACGCGCAATGGCATCTACTAACCGCGTCATGAATCTTTTAGATACACCCATCGCGATTCATTCCGGTCATATTTCTTTACCCGTTCAGCAAGTACGCGGCTCAGTACAATTAAACAACGTTACCTTTGCTTACCGCGAGGGATTTCCAGTCATTAAAAACCTGACTTTGTACGTCCCGGCGGGAAAAACAATTGCAATTGTCGGTGCCACTGGATCGGGCAAAAGTACTGTGGTAAAATTGTTACTGAGATTGTACGAAATTCAATCGGGAACGATTACCATCGACGGCATTAACTTGCAAGATTTGAAATTGTCAGATTTACGTCGAGCGATTGGATTAGTCAGTCAAGATGTATTCTTATTCCACGGAACTGTCGCAGAAAATATTGCTTATGGAAGTTTTGAGGCAAGTTTAGCAGAAATAATCGAAGCCGCAAAAATTGCCGAAGCGCACGAATTTATCATGCAATTGCCCCAAGGATACGACACAATTGTAGGCGAACGAGGACAGAAATTATCCGGAGGACAAAGACAAAGAATAGCGATCGCGCGCGCAGTGTTAAAAAATCCGCCGATATTAATATTAGACGAAGCCACCTCGGCGGTGGATAACGAAACCGAGGCGGCAATTCAGCGATCGCTCGAACGCATTACGATGGAGAGGACTACGATTGCGATCGCGCATCGCCTCTCCACCGTCCGCAACGCCGATTGTATCTACGTCATGGAACAAGGTAACATCGTAGAGCGCGGACGACACGAAGAATTATTGGAACAAGGGGGAATTTATGCCAGTCTCTGGCGAGTGCAAACAGGACTCAAAGAATTTTAGATTTTAGATTTCAGATTGCAGATTTAAAGAATTTGAGATTCCAGATTGATATCGTGTCCGGTAGCAAAG
>DNGJ01000291.1 GCA_003486305.1 Cyanobacteria bacterium UBA11371 | reverse complement strand
GATTGCCTTTTTCCTCTCCCCGATCAGAAACGATTCTCATTTTCATTTGAACCTATTTGAGCATATTCGCTCATTGACAAAAGTTCCACTTTCTTAACCTGGCACGAATGGTCAAGCGCTGGATATGGGGAACTTGAAAGGCGATCGCACTTACAATGACTTTGTAGGTAGCGTTGACCTACAGGATTACTACCGTTTTAAATTAGACAATACTAGCAACTTTCAACTATCGCTCAGCGGCTTGAACCAGTATACCCGTGTGGAGTTAATTCTAGACCGCAACAACAACGGTCAAATTGAGAACGATGAGGTTTTGAAACGAGACGCTGCTTCTAACGTCGCATCCCTCAGCACACCATTGGGCGCTGGAACTTATGCCATTGTTGTGTATCCAAGCGATCGCAACTACAACACAACCTATACTTTGCAAGTTTCGGCAACGGAAGTTGGAAAAAATTGAAGCGATCGCGGCAACCGATCAAATTTTAGACTCAAAAATATCAGCCTTCAATTCTGGCAGTTAATTAATACGACAGACGCCAAATCTTGACTGTGCTATCCGCACTGCCACTGACTAAAGTTTGTCCATCCAGGCTAAAAGCGACAGACATAACGGGGCCTAAATGCCTGAGAGTCTGAAGGAGTTCCCCAGTGTGAAAATTCCAAATTCTGATGGTGTTGTCTTCACCCCCACTGGCGAGAGTTGTTCCATCTGGGCTAAAAGCAACAGCATAAACACGACCCGAATGTTCTGTTAGGATACGCACAGGTTTGCCACTGGCTGTATTCCACAGCCCGATTGGCTGTTGAGAACCGCCACTAGCGATGGTCTGTCCATCCGGGCTAATCGCAACAGACCAAATCGCTCCAATAGAAGAATCAAACCAGGCTACCATCGAACCGACCAAATCTGTAGGGCGATTGAGGGTACGCAGTCGTTCCCCCGTGCGCCAATCCCAAATCATAATTGCACCATCCATGCTGCCACTGACTAATATTTGCCCGTCAGAACTAAAGGTGACAGACCTAACATCCCATCCATGTCCCTTCAAGGTGCGTTGTACTTTTCCACTACCCAGATGCCAAAGGTTAATTTTGGTGTCAATACTCGTGAAGCCAATATGTCCGCTGGCGAGATGATTTCCATCGGGACTGAAAGTGACACAGCTAACGCGCAAAGCTAACAATGAATCTCCCAGGGTTTGCCTTAGTTTCCCCGTAGCTACATCCCACAGCTTGACAGTACCGTCCCGAAATGCCATGTTACTGGCACTGGCGAGGGTTTTCCCATCCGGACTGAAGGCGAGAGAAAGAACGACGCTTGAATGTCCCGTGAGAGTGTTTAGCAATTCTCCTGTGGCTAGGCTCCACAATCTGATACTGTGGTCAAGACTGCCGCTGGCGAGAGTTTTCCCATCTGGGCTGATTGCTACTGACTCAACCGTGTCTGAATGTCCGGTGAGGGTTTGTACGCATTTCCAAGTTTTTTTTAATTCGGGAGCAATTACAATATTTTCTTGTTTTAGGACTCGATCTATTTGGTTGTACAACTTACGCCCTTCTGTATCTTCGGGATACTTGAGAATAAAAGCGTCTATTTGATAAAATATTGTTTCTATATCCCCAGTTGACTTGGCAAATAAAAGCTTTTGGCGGATTTCAGCTAACTCTTCATTCCTTTTGTCTTGCGAAGTTTGTTGTTTAGGCCAAACTAGAGAAGCTTCTGCTGGATTCTGACAGACGATTGGCAGCAAGCTAGCACCTGGGAATTCATCCTCCAAGCCTTCTGTCTGCAAAATTCTTCTAGTTTTCCAGACTGATTGATATAAAGATTCTCCCCTAGAAAATGCTCTGAGAAAATGCTTTAAAAACCTTTGAGCTACTCGATCTGGAACTGGTTCGCGCATCACAATGATTTGCGGTATGTTCAATTTGGCAAGGTCGTAAGCTAATTGCAACCCGTCACAAGAGTTAAAAATTGCTAATTTTAAACCTCCTTGTATGGCAGTATCTAACCAAGACTTTAAGCTGTCAATTGTCAAATATTCGTTTTTGTCCTTATTTGTATAGATTCGACCTTTGGCATCTTCACTTGAACTGTGTCCCGCAAAAAATAGAATATCCCAGTCTTCTTTCCAAAGGTAATCGCTAACAGTCTGACGGAAATTTTCTGCTGGGACTTCTGGAAGAAAGCTTACTTCTGCACCTGGTAACTCCTCCTTTAGAAAAGCGCGATCTGGTTCGAGATCAATTCCTTCGCGATCGCCCAAAATTGCTAAGATTTTGAAGAGGTTTTTATTGCTATCTGGGTTAACTCTTTCAACCCGTTCAAAGTCTGGCGGACTGAGGGCAATTTCTATTTTAGCTTTCGTTTTATCGAATATATCCCATTCTTGCCAAGGAAGTTTATTCAATAATTTATCTAATTCATCTCTTACTTGAATGAATAAGCGAACTTCTTCCTGTTTTCCTTCGCTTTCTTTCAATTCTCCTATGAGTCTGTCCCTAAATTCCATAAACTCTTTGTTATCATATTGATTGAGCCACTCCTTAAAGCTATCTTTCAAGAGTTGATAGGATTGACGACAGCTTTGTTTAAGTTCGTCAAAGTTGTCTGGGTTATTGCTGTGTCGAACCCCCAGCCTTTCTTTGTTGCGGAAAGATAAAAACCGTTGCAGGTGGGAATAGTTGGAACGCCAACGCTGATATATTGTAGGAATATCTACTGATGTACCTGGTAGTTTGTAATCGTTTCCCGCTGAAAATGACTGACCTTCCTTTGCCATCTGGAAAGTGACATCGAAACCTTCCTTAAAGGAACCTCTATTAATTTTCAAAAAAATTAGTTTTGCCATTGCCACTTCTGGGATATCTTAACTGAGTTAAATGACCAAATATTCAGTAACGCTTTCATCACCTGAAGTTAATTGGATGCTAAAGTGTTCGCCCGGTGAAAATAAGACCTCTTGCATAAAACCATCTTTATCGTCGTTGACTGAAATTTCTAATGGTTCTCCTGACTCAAAGGCAAGAATTAGCTTGAAATGATCTGGTAGATATTTTGTCATGCCTATGGGATAGACACCAATAAATGTACTAATTTGCTGCTCGGCTGTTTTAGCTAGATCGAGAATTAAAGCTAGCGTGCGATCGCCCAGTTGGATTTGTTTAGCTCGTTTAACAGCATTTGACCTAAAAGCTGGACTGAGTGCTGTTCTACCAAAAGTCTCGGCAAGCGTCTGCCAGCCCTCCTGAATTGCCTCAGTAAAGTTATTTTGCAACCATTGACTTAAGTTGACTGTTCGCCTTGCAACCAGTTGCGATTCGTCAATTGCGCCCACATCCAAAACCTCAACACCCAGTAACTCACTAAGCTGTCCCTCTTCAAAAAGACTCAGAATCCGGTAAAAATCCGCTTGAGAACCCTTAAATACAAACAGAGTGCTATCACTCATCTCTTCTGCTTGATTGTCACTATTTTCAGAATTCATCATTATTCCGTCCAAATTATTTCAAATTCCATGCCTATTTTTTTTTAAGCATTTTCAATTTTTTGTTTTGATATTTTCCCTTTGCATTTTCCAAAAAATAAAGTAATATCTTGGTTGAATTTTTGGTCTGGCGGTCTTTTTTCACAACCCTCCTCTCTAAAAAACAAGACGACTGCTGAAGTTGTTGGTATCCGCTTTCCCTTCTCTTGAATTCCCATCAACTGTTTAATATAAAAATGCACTTTTTCAGACATATCTTCCCGTAACCGTTGGGTGAGTTTTTCCAAGTCTGCCTCTGTGTTGTTTAGCTCTTTTGCTGTAGGTCTTCTAGACCTGTAAAGTCTGAAAGCTACTTCATAACTAGAAACCGAACAAAGCCATAAACATAGATAGCGCGTTTCCCAATCATCAAGTTTGGCTTTTTTGACAGATTCTAGTTTTGAGCGAACGCAGTGGATATCTAGTTTCGATTTTTCTTCAGCCTCTAAACACTCTGGGCAAAGTTCGTTTGAGGTGTTTGTCATTGGTAACTGCTCACCGCAACGCAGTTGCGGTGAGCAGTTACGTTGAAGTTAATCCGCCTTTATCGGAATTTCCCCAACCTACTAAAGATAAAGCTGAACGCACGGCAACTGTTTTCTTACTACCTCCATCCCCACAGAGATTTAAGATAGGAAAGAATTGCTCTTCTTTCATGATTTTTTGAAAGTGCAGGGAGGCAGCCACATATCCATCGCACAATAAGAAATAAATAAAATTATCCCCCGCAAATTTTTGCTGTGCATCTAACAGGTTTCGCAAAGACGCTGGATTGGGAGGCAGAATTTTCGGGGGTTCAATATGATCCGTTACCCCCAACATTGGGTTATAAATCCATAGCGATTCTTCTTGATTGGTGGGATTCCCATCTGCTTTAAATTGACTGTCTGCAAAAACCCAAGTTCCATCTTCTTGCTGACCCCACCTGTCGATACATTGATAAGTTTTACCAGACCGATTGATGCGATAGTCCTTGACACGTGAGTCAATTAAAGCTACCAATTGGTCTTGGTTAAGGCGACAACTTAGATGAAGTCCAAATTTTTTATTGATGGCAGATGTGAAGTCTTTAACTGTAAGACATTCTCGACAGAACAGCAAAATCTCCTTTTCTTCTGTGTCAAATACCCGCTTGACTTTAATTAGATATCCTCCTCCTATATCTGATTCAGAGGGAGCCTTGAGTTCAGCGGTTACAATAAAATCGAAGTTGGTTAAGGGTTTAAATTTGAAGCCGTCAGTGTCTTTGTACCATTTTCCAATTTCTCCATTCCGCACAATAGGAGCATCCCATTCATTTTGTTCCAAATTGCGATCGCGGCGACTCTGCGATTTTTCCCGTTCCTTAACGCTTGCATTACTGCCGTTAGATTCGCTGTTTTCTCCCGCTTCTTTGAGTTGTAATAACGAAACAGTAGCATTAGCAACAGGGAGCAATTTTTCAGGAATTTCTATTGTTCCTATAGTCTGTTTAATTTCTGACCAAAAATAAGTGGCTAATGCTGTAGACCACTGCTCATCTAATGAGTCGGCAAACAGAAAAGCTTCTTGCAGAATTGCTTCCCGTGCTGCATCTGACAATTCTCCGTTAGTGTGGTGATTGGCAATAATTCGCCTCGCCATCCAGCGGAAGCCATGCGTCGCGTTATCAAAGCTGGTGTGTTGCTTCCAAGTGGAAATTCCATACTCAAGAATAAATCGATCTGGGTCACCATCGTTATTGGCGTCTTGGGGTAAACGAGGTGCAACGTAGGGGCTAATTCCGGCTGCATGTAAACTTCTAATGCAGCTAATAATTCCTTTATCTCCGGCAGAGTCGGGATCTAGGCAGATATTAACTCGTTCGATACTCCAACGTTTTAGCGTCTGGACTTGCTCTAGTGATAAACTGGCAGCAACGCAAGCGATTACTCTGGTATCGCCAACAGCTTGCGCGATCGCTGCATCGGTAACGCCTTCAACTAAAACAGCTTCTTTATGTCCAGCTTTTACTACTCGGTCAAAGTACAGTGGAGATTGTTTTGTTGATAACCAATAACCATCTTCATCTTTGGGGTTCCAGCAGGCGTATTTTTTGGGAATTGGGGGGTCAAACCAAGGAGCTTCGAGTTTTTGGCCTTCTTTGAGGTTATCCCAAGCTTTTTTGGCTGTTTCGTGGTCTTTTTTCCAGCCTGGATGGTTTTTCTTGAGGGGAATGTTACCTTTAGATGCAGGCCAGTGACCGTAAAGGGTTAGTGGTTCTCCGTGGGGAGTTAACCAGGGAAAAACGACGTATCCTTCCCATTTGCGGGTAAGGACGCCGCATTCATTAGCTAAGCTAATGTTAAATCCTTGTTCGCGTAGGGTTCCTTGTACTGCTTCCAAAGTTGGGTACAATCCCACGAGCAAGTCGCGCAGTTGATCTTCTGTAAAACCGCGTTCTTCAATTAAATGAGTTCTGGCGAACCTTCCCGAATCGCTCCACAAATACTCGGCACATAAGTGGTAAACGGTAGAGAAGATGCTTCGGCGTTCTTCCCATTTTTGCGCTCGTTTGATTTCCTGTCCCGAATGCTGGCGTTCTGGGAACAGATGTTCTACTCCAGCTAAGCGAGATAATTCCCGTAATGCTTCCACCCAAGCTTTGCCTTTTGGGTGTTCCCAGCGTCCAATTTTGAGGCTGTGGATGTAAGAGATGGGATTTCCGGCAAAATTCAGCCCAGAATCGTAAAAGCGCAGGTTTTGGGGCCAAACTGCAAAAGATGTACCCGATTTGCTTTCGCGGAATGGACTGCCGCCGCGCCAGCGATCTCGACCGATCTGAAACCGATGGCTGGGGTGAGTATAGACCATTTCTGGGGTAAGTCTGGGCAGGACATCCTTTTCCCAGTGGTCGCGCAGTGGATTGGATGTGGATGAATGAGATTGGCTGTGGTTGGATCTGTTTTCCGGCATAAGACTCTTCTCGTTGATATGGAGCCAAGAGCCAGGGGGATAGCCTGTAACCGGAAACCAGTCTCTACAACAAATGGAAATTGGTTTGGCACTTTTGCACGCTTTGTACAAGATAGTGCTAATGTTGTAGGTAAGTTATTTTGTGACTGTTTGCCAGGGTAGGGTAGATCCCGGTTACAGGCTTTTGCTCCTTCTGGCACTTAGCATTTAATGAAAATAGCATACCTCAACTGATTGCGTTGCGATCGCTTCAGATCTGGAAACTAGGCTCTTGACGCTCCAATCACCGCCGAAAACCCCAGAATTGAGCGGCTGTATATTTATGTTTAAACTTTTGTAAACAAAAACATTTGGTCAGGCTTTCAGTCGCCTGCTGAATAATTCGCTCTGCGGCTAAGTAAGACAGGAATACTTCACACC
>DNGJ01000100.1 GCA_003486305.1 Cyanobacteria bacterium UBA11371 | reverse complement strand
TACAAATAAATGTGTACCATCAACGGCTGCAATCCGCATTAACTGCCCCAAACAGTTTACAGGGCGAGTAGGATGGTAGCCAAAGCTACGCTAAAGCATTTTACTGTAGCGTAGCGATGCCCCAAACAGTTTACAGGGCGAGTAGGATGGTAGCCAAAGCTACGCTAAAGCATTTTACTGTAGCGTAGCGATTCTCCAAAGGAGACGCTCCGCGATCGCGCAGTAGCGACAACAACTATCAATTTTTGATTATGGACTTTACCAGACGCAGGTTACGCCGATTAAACGACCAAATCTTTGAATATATAGAAGAATCCTGCCCAGAGGAAGACGTAGAAAAAGCTTGGAAGGTGATGCAAAGTCTATACTACGACCTGTACATGCTCAGAGCGATCCGCGAAGCCAAGGAAGCCGTGCAGCCAGGGGATACCATGCTATACGAAGAAGCGTTGCGGGTATACCGTTCCCTGTAAATTTTTTAACCTCATGACTCTCAACCATTCGGCAGTGCGCTCATCTGCCGAATTGCTATTTTATTTTGTCATCGGAATGCGAGGAATACACAAACTTATGGTAAACGAAACCACAGAAAGCCAGTCTATAGGACTAGACCTGCGTTACACGCGATCGTTTTTAGTCGATCTGAGGGATTTAGAGATCTCAGATCAGGAGCGGATATTCGCACTCATCTTTAAAAAATATAGACGGCTCGAGCATATTTACGACTTGCCAGGACTGGTGAAGCTTGACGCCGAAGGCACCTTGTACCGCTGTACCCTAGACAAATACACCATCGGCCTGGAATTGAAGGGTAATATCATCAAATTTTGGCGAGTTTTGCCCACGCCAGTAATTTAGAAGATGGGGAGCAGGTGAGCAAGGGAGTAGGTGAGCAGGTGAGCAGGTGAGCAGGTGAGCAGGTGAGCAGGTGAGCATGGGAAAATTTACGTTCAAATTCATCTCTGCACACCTGCACCGGGTGCCCCTCTGCCCCTCTGCACCTCTGCACACCTGCGCCTGGTGCACCTCTGCTCCTGGAACACACCTGCTCCTTTTTGCTAAGTTGAAAAGATACTTGAGGATGAGATTGCCGATGGAGGCTGCGTCCTAAACTGAGGGTAGAAAAACAACTCAGAATAGGATTTGCTATGGATGCCTCGTCACTTTGGCAGCGTTACCAAGACTGGCTATACTACCACGAAGGATTGGGATTTTACCTGGATGTCAGCCGGATGCGGTTTGACGATGCCTTTGTCGAGTCAATGCAGCCCAAATTCCAAAAGGCGTTCGACGATATGGCAGCATTGGAAGCAGGAGCGATCGCTAACCCCGACGAAAACCGCATGGTCGGTCACTACTGGCTGCGAGATCCCGAACTCGCCCCCACCCCAGAACTCAAACAAACCATCATCGATACCCTCGAAAAAATCGAAGCCTTCGCCCAAAAAATCCATAGCGGCGAAATACATCCCCCCAACGCCCCCAAATTTACCGATATCATTTCCATCGGCATTGGCGGATCTGCCCTTGGTCCTCAATTTGTCGCCGAAGCATTAGCCCCCGACTCTCCTCCTCTGGCGATTCATTTTATCGACAACACCGACCCCGCTGGCATCGATCGTACTCTTAACAGGCTAAGCGATCGCTTGAACACTACCCTAGTCATAGTTATCTCCAAATCTGGCGGCACTCCAGAACCCCGCAACGGCACGATCGAAGTCCAAAAAGCCTTTGCCCTTCAAAACCTGGACTTTACAAAACAAGCCGTCGCCATCACCGGCGTTGACAGTAACTTAGATCAACTAGCCAAATCCCAAGGTTGGTTAGCAACTTTCCCAATGGAAGACTGGGTAGGCGGACGCACTTCGGAAATGTCCGCCGTCGGGTTACTCCCAGCCGCCTTACAAGGTATCGCCATTCGCGATATGCTAGCCGGTGCCAAAGAAATGGACGGCGCTACCCGCGTAAGCGATCTTAAACATAACCCCGCCGCCCTCCTCGCCCTCTCGTGGTACTACGCTGGCAACGGCAAGGGCGAAAAAGACATGGTAGTGTTGCCCTACAAAGACAGTCTGCTGCTATTTAGCCGCTATCTCCAGCAGCTGGTAATGGAATCTCTCGGTAAAGAAAAAGACCTCAACGGCAATACAGTTTACCAAGGCATCGCCGTATACGGTAATAAAGGTTCCACCGACCAACACGCCTACGTCCAACAATTGCGCGAAGGCGTCCCCAACTTCTTCCTCACCTTTATTGAAGTATTAGAAGACCGACAAGCACCATCCCCAGAAATCGACCCCGGAGTCACATCGGGAGATTATCTCTCCGGTTTCTTACAAGGAACCCGCCAAGCATTGTACGAAAATCACCGAGATTCGATTACCGTTACCATTCCCCAAGTTAATCCTCGCACCGTTGGCGCATTAATAGCCCTATACGAACGTGCCGTCGGTCTTTACGGCTTCCTAGTCAACATCAACGCCTACCACCAACCGGGCGTAGAAGCCGGTAAAAAAGCCGCCGCCGCCATCTTGGAATTACAAAAACAAGTCGTGCAGGTTCTGCGCGACGAAGGCACAGCGCTTTCTCTGACTCAAATAGCCGAAAAAGCCGGTGCTACCGACCAAATCGAGGCAATTTACAAAATCTTACGCCACCTCGCCGCCAACGATCGCAGCGTCAGCTTAGAAGGCGACTTCGGCAAACCCGCCAGCTTAACCGCCAAAGCGCTTTAACCGGGCATGGGGCGGATTTAATTTAATTGTCTGTTCGTGCCAAACATTATTGGTAAAACCCGCCCCTACATTACTGGCTGGGGGCGGGTTTAGTTCAATTGTCTTTTGAGGTCAAACCCGACAATTTTAGTCGTATTTTACATACCATACTTTGGGTAGATTTGGTCAATTGAGAAACAAAATTTTAAAATTATTGCGTTAAACTAGAAATCAGATAGAGATTCAAAGTAAAACGGTAAATTATAAAGGCTTAGTATGAGCAAAAGCAGAGGAATTGAAATCCGTCAACTAGAGTCTATAAAAAGCGGGATGGCGGAGTTTTATACACCCCAGTCCAGCAACGAAACGATGCTGGTACAGATAGCAGCAAATACAGTTGACGATTTATTTGTACACCGATATCAAACCGACCAGCTATTGGTTGTGCGAGGTAGCTTTGTTTTAGTGACGTTGGAAAATCGGCAATATCGGTATACACTGATGAGCGATCGCTTCCCGATGGTCGTCACCATTCCGCGCGGTGTGCTTCACGGCGCAATTAATCTCACTAATGAACCCTGTTTGCTAGTCAATGCCGTCCTGCGTCACGGCCCCACCCACGAGAGAGATTATCGTCCCATCAAACGACCTTTCCCCTACGATTTAGAAAAAGTACAAGCATTAATCAAACAACTCGACTATTCAGTTGCAGTCTAAGCGCAAGAATCCTAAAGCAATTATTCCTATGGCAAATACTGCCTTGAGCAACCCCGACAATTAGAGTCGGGGCTTTTCCGATCAATTGGTAAACTTTTATAGTTTTGTTTACAAAAATTTATAATTATTTGACATTAACAGAAGATAAAAGCTAAATTAAAAGTATAGCCAGCAATTGTAGGGGCGGG
>DNGJ01000363.1:20230-25159 GCA_003486305.1 Cyanobacteria bacterium UBA11371 | reverse complement strand
GCCTGGGAATGCTTGGGGGGTAAGTTGAGGATTAAATTATCATGGGTTTTGCCGCCCACGGTGAATGAGTGGGTTTCTACATCTCCCCATTGTTGCATCTGTTCGCGGATGTATTGCTGGACGAAAAAATGTCCGGATGGGGCGAAGTAGGGATCGCGATCGCGTACTATTTGACTCAGATGATTTTGCAAGCGTTGTTTTAAATCCAAGGCGTAGTTCTCCTGTTTGGTTTGTAGGGGCGGGTTTCACCAAAAAGCCATACCACCTACAGAAAGTTTATCTAAACCCGCCCTTACTGGATATCTTTGGCAGGAAAATGCGATCGATACCCCGATCATCTCTCACTTTTTCGCTTCTCAATCTCGGCAAGAGGCAATAATAAAGTTTCCTCAATTTCCTGTCGCACTGCGAGAGAGACTTGACTGCGATCGAGGAAATCCAGCAATAAATTGTTAGCGTCGTAATACAATTTGCTGACCTGAAAATTATGACCCATATCGCGCCGTACAGCTATTGTTGAGACTAAATCTCTATACCAAGCTTTACCTTTAGACTCCCTCCATTGATAAAATGCTTTTTTATCTTCTGCATCAAGCAGTCGCTTTTGCTGACTTATTAATTTGTGCAAGTGCGGATGCAGTGACGAATAAATTTCGTTAGCAAGTAAATTCCTATCTCTATTATTTTCCAGGACAGTTTTACTGATAAAATAGACATCAAAGTAAAATTTACGGATTGCTGCTAAAGCTGCTAAATTGTAGGTAAATTCAAAGGCAAAAGATTTTTGTTGCACTATGACCCAATTCATAAAATGCTGCAATTTCTGCTCGGAAGCTGCCAAGGCATCAATTTTTTGTTTCATCAATAACAGATGAGCATCTTCTATCTGACTTGCTGCTAATAAAAAAACTTCACGCCAATTTTTTTCGGTTAGATTCCTAACGTACTTTTCCAAAGGTTGTGAAGCAAAAATGTTAATAAATGCTTGAGCAGTCAAATATTCTTGAAAAGTTAAATGTGAAAAAGAATAAACCTCTCGCGATCGCTCTATTAATAACCCATGCTGTGCTTCAATAGATTTTAGCACCACCTGACTATCCCGTCGCAATATTGTTGGGTCAGTTTGGTCACGATGTAAAGTACGAAGATAGTCAGCAATATATCTCTCAACTTCAGTTTGTTCAAAGAAATAACGGCTGTTCTCAAAAGTGATAGCAGCTACATGACACAGAAGCGCTTTTTTTCGTTCTAAATGTAAATCCCGATATACTTCATCTCGTTTAATACCCCTAGATTCATCCCATCTCACCAGCAGAATGTCGAGTCCTTGCTCATATAACTTGAAACGTTTTGAAGGGAATTCTCTTTTAGCTTGGAAAACTAAACAAGTTAGATTTAGCAAGATTGGTGTGACTGCGAGTTCTCGAATTTGCTGATTTTCTGGTAGCTTCAGCTTTTCAAGAAATTGCTGTGCTATAGCTTCCCCAACTGGTCGGTTATTTCTGGAAACTGCCACAAACCACTTTTTGGCGAAGGGTTCGACTTGCTCTTGATTAAAGTCTGCTACCTCAACATCGGTGAATTCCTGAAATTTATATTTCTGTGCGGCGATGCGGCAGGTAATAATAAACTGATTTTTGAAATACTTCTCAGCAAAGCGACGGATTTGCCTAATAACTTCATCTCCATCTTTTTCTGTAACTTCATCCAAACCATCCAGCAAAATCAGCGCTTTTCCATAATCGAGTATTTTTTCAGTAATCGATTGATTTGAAATGCCACAACTGACAAATTCTTGGTGAATGTAGTTCCATAGCTTGTACTCGCTGTTATCTCTGCTGGTATCTTCAGCGAAGTTTCTCAGTCTAATAAAAATCGGGACAAAGTTTGATAAAAACTCGCATTCATCGTCATTACATTGAACGGCTATCCACTGCAAAAAGGTGGTTTTACCTGAACCCGGTTTGCCCAAAACCATCAACTTTTTGTGCTGCGATACAGCCTCCAGTCCTGGTATTCGCTGGTGACGTTGACTCAATCCTAGTCGATCAAAGTCATCTGAATCAGGGTTAAAGCCTTGCGCTAAGTCAGAAATATCTCGCCATTGCTGACAGGCAATCTCTTCGAGGATATAGACATCAGTGTAGATATTGGATATAGAAATTGGTTGGGAAATGTCCAGCATCCGCATAGTACCACACTGGTCTTTAATTTTTTTGTAGCGCTGCGATCGCACCTGGGGGACAAATTCGACAACTACCCTCAAAAAATCAACATCCAGAATCTTCCGCCACTCCAGATTTAGGTGCGAACAGATATTGATAAAAACATCAGGAGCAACTGCTTCTACATCAAAAAAATTGTGAATTAGTTCACTAGGTAATTTCATATCCCCTGCTAGTAACTTTACCTTCCTTTCCATACTCAGGGGCGGGGGCACTTTGTTTTTGTAAAAATTGCGGATAAAGTCTTCATTTGCGAGTAACGTTGCTTTCTTTTCTATTCCCAGACCTTGGTTTTCTAGCTTTTTCTCAAATGCCTCCCGTTCAGAATCCTTGA
The DNA here is from genome assembly GCA_003486305.1 of Cyanobacteria bacterium UBA11371. Lineage (GTDB taxonomy): Bacteria > Cyanobacteriota > Cyanobacteriia > Cyanobacteriales > Aerosakkonemataceae > Microseira. Next base: position 22,600 of record DNGJ01000363.1, on the reverse strand, counting down.
TTGGCAAAGACATAAGTAATTTTTTAATTGCTTCATCTTCACAAGTCTTTTGCCTATCTGCACGAGCTGCGCTTTCCTTTTTCTGCTGTTCAATACTCTTTTCCTTCTCAAGTGCCGGAATATTTTTTGGTGCGGTTATTATTGAGGGACTGTTTTTTTTATTTTTTGGTGATTTTAGAGAATTCTCTAGTTTCTCTAGTTCATATTTTTGATTCTCCCTTTCAACATACTTTTGAGTCTGGATTTTAATAGATTTTTTTAGGCTCCTATATAAGGCAATAGCTAACAAAAAACTGTAAGGTAAATCTGGCAAAAGGGGACGAAACCTAAACGCCTTCAGCGTCCATACCCAAACTTGTTTGAGATTATTTTCTGTTTCAATGTAGAATTTATCAAAAGTATGTTTCGCTTTGTTTAATGCTTGATTAAATGTAGAATATCCTTCATTAACCATATTCTTGACTTTCTTAAAATCCCGATCCGCTTCCTTTAATATCTGCTCCAATGTCTGCTCAAGCGCCTGCTTTGCTTTCTTAAAAGTCTGAGCTAATTCGTTTAATATCTGGTCAAACGCCTGCGCAGCTTCCTTAAACTCCTTCTCAGCTTGTTCGGTGATTAGTTTTTCAATTGCCTTCTGTTTAAGCTCTTCTTTTGCTTGGATTACTGACGGAACTGTTTCAAGTGCCTGTTTTAATTGTTCAAGCTTATCTGGAGATACCTGGAGCAATTGTGTCCGTTGCACCAAAGCATCAATATCAACGTTGCTGTCTGACTCCTCTAGGGATTTTAGTTCTTTTTGCCAAGCATGAATGTGCTTTCTGCAATCATTGATTTGATGTTCTAACTTTCCTTTCCGTTGTGGATTGTCTTCCAACAGCAATTCCTGCTCACAATTGTTGAGCTGTCCGTAGGTTTGAATCAGTAAATTTTCCAGTTGACTTTTACGTTGCTGACGCGAATCCACAAGCGACTACCTAGTTTCTCCGAGACTTTGCTATCCAACGCTCCCAAGCTGCTTTCAAGTTTAAACCAGCTGCCAATTCCAATTCTCCTTCATAATCCAGTAGAAAAGGAATGATGGGTATGGAAACCTTGAGTTTATGCTTGGCATCAAGCGCAGGATGATTAATCACCTCGGCAACTTCTTCCTTAACGGGAGGCAAAGCTAGCTTTTTCGCTTCTACCACAGATAGCATTTCCTGAATGCCAGTGAGCAACTGCTGTATTTCTGCCTCTGAAATGCGATTGGTTTCCAAAGCATCTAACATCGCTTGCACAGTAACCAGCTGGTTTTGGTTGAGTTGCTCGGCGATTGCCGCAACGATGCTTTGCTCAGTTGCAGCATAACGAGCTAACAAGGTTCGACGCAACTCGACATAACTACTTAACACCATGTTGCCCAGAGTGTTGAGCTTGGCGTTCACCTGCTGCAATTCTGTGGCAACATCTTGCATCTTTGCAGGCGCCTCGCCAGTTACCTGCTTCTGTAATTCGTCGTATTCCTGCTGATGGCGAGTCAGTAATTCCCGCAACTGCTCAATTCGGCGACGATATTTGCTCCTGATTCCGGGGTCATCTTCGTCACGCAACTCGATCTCGAACTCATTGAGCAGGGTAAAGGTCTGAGCAAGGTTGGTTTCCAACTGTTGCAGTCTCAGGTTGAACACTGAAGATGTCACAGGATTGACTCAGTATATTTTCTAGGGGTGCTTATTGCTACTGTAGCACCGCATCACTTACAGCAGCTCCTCGATACTGCATAATTGTTACCGAAATGAAGGGCAAAAGTTTAGCACCGAATTGAGTAATGCCAAACTTCCATTTCAGAGATGGGGGTAAATCTTTCCAAGCTACAGGAACAAATCCCAAGCGGGTATAAAATTGTACTAACTTTTTGCCCAAACATTCTAAATAAAGCGGTTGAGTTGACTGTTGAATTAAATGCTTGGTTAAATAGCTGCCAAAACCGCGATCGCGCCAATTTTTTGCTACTACCAAACTCCCCAATTCTTGTGCCCCTGCAAACGAGCGCAACTGTCCGCAAGCGACGATTTTTCCCTCGCATTCAATTAGCCAAAATTGCGAATAGCGCAACTGAGTCGGGTCAAGTTTGGCACTCAGTACCAATTTCCGAATTGTCCAAATATCTTTTTCTGTCGCCGGACGCAGAATGCATTCTGGTGGTAGGGAATTGTTCATTGGTAGGATGTAGGGGCGGGTTATCGAAAACTTAGCGATCGTGGTGCGTTACACTTCGTTGACGCACCCTACATTTATGGGTGCGTTAACTACATTTTGTGGTGCGTTACTTAGATGGTACACCGAAGGAATGCAATAGCGGCAGCATTAATGCTGCCGCTATACAAACGA
>DNGJ01000363.1:19854-20003 GCA_003486305.1 Cyanobacteria bacterium UBA11371 | reverse complement strand
GAAGCCTTAAGGCTTTCCTTCACGGGAAAAGCAATCCGCTGTAATCGAAATTTTATCCTTACCCGCCCCCCATTGTTTCAAAAGCCCTTAAATCCACTTGCTGACAAGTAAACTTCATTCCAAGACGGGGGACGATAGTCGCGATTGAA
>DNGJ01000363.1:18838-19839 GCA_003486305.1 Cyanobacteria bacterium UBA11371 | reverse complement strand
ATATCTCTGATGCGTCCCTACGCAACGACAGAGTGATGTTTTTTTATTATGGGCAATTCAACGGACATGATATCACACCATATTTAGTGTAGTTGCCTAAGTGGTGACTTTGTTAACGCACCCTACATTGAGTTGTTTCAAAATCCTTTAAATCCACTTGCTGACAGGTAAACTTCATTCCAAGAGGGGGGACGATAGTCGCGATTGAACGCTTGGTCAACATGTCCAACTAAGTTTGGTAGGTCATTACCTCTAATATCCCCGCTGAAAAACATTTTAACTTTTTCTTGCCAACCTGACGGGTAATCCCTGATGACTGGATGCAGTACTACTACAGGTTGATATTCGTTTTTCTCTTGGTCAGAGATGATGTCAAGGCTGAGAATTCCCAAAGGACGAATGAAAACGCCTGTGGCTGCGATCGCAAACTCTGCATTCAGTCCTTTTTGCTTCATTATTACAACGAAATGTCCGCCTTCGGGAATTTTATAAGGCACTTTACTTCTATCTTCCACCGGCTTAACTTCGATGTTGTAACCTTTCGTCAGACCCGCTTCTAAGGTCATATCTTCATATTCTTGGTCGGGATGGGGAACGTAGATGGTAAATTGTTGTAACTCTGACCAAGGATTGTTTATCGCTTCCCCTGTCTCATCTTTCCAAGCGTTGTAGATCTTTAGCATCTCTTGACCTACATAGCTGTTTTGGTTACAAATATTAATCAAAGACATGTTGAGCGCGCACTGGTCAAATTTACTTGCGCCTAAAATTTGCATATATTTCTTACACCCTTTGTGGTTGATAGTCTATTGAACTATTTTCACCAGGGCGGTTTCTGTAAAATTTGAACTACTTTTTTGCGCTGTTTTAAACAAGCGAATTTATAAAGAAAATCTAAAGCCGTTCTTGCCTATGGAATTGAATCAATGGGGTAGCAAGGCAAGCAGGTAGGGGCATGGTGGAATGTTTGCGGGTAGGGGCACGGCGTCAATAAGGTTTGA
>DNGJ01000363.1:16599-18452 GCA_003486305.1 Cyanobacteria bacterium UBA11371 | reverse complement strand
AAGATGCTTGAATGCCGTGCCCCTACCGGGATTTTATGTCAGCGATCGCACCCTTAGTCATCGCAGCGATCGCCTTATCCGTCGCCTTGGGTAAGTGATAGTATTTCCCACCGGCGGTTTTCGCCAATTCCTTAGCAAATCCAGTGGAAATAAACTTACTTTCCGTATCGATAACCAACATATCGATTCGCAAAGCGCCAATTTTAGCGGCAATTTCCAACAATTCGGCTTTAATATCCGGTTTTTCGCCTTCTTTTAAAGGTTCGCCAAGCGATCGCGCCAAAGGAATATTCCCCCGCCCGTCGGTAATCGCTACAATTACCACTTGACCAATATCGCCCGACATTTGAGCATTCATTCCCACCCGCACTGCCTGGGTTAAACCGTGCGCCAAAGGTGAACCGCCGCCGCAAGGCAATCTTTCTAAACGCTTTTTAGCTAAAGCAATCGAACGAGTCGGCGGTAATAAAACTTCTGCTTGTTCTCCTCGGAAAGGAACCAGTGCAATTTGGTCGCGATTTTGATACGCTTCGGTTAGCAGTTGCATGACTGCACCTTTAGCAGATTGCATTCGGTTTAACGCCATCGAACCCGAAGCATCTACTACAAAGATTACCAATGCGCCCGCTTTACGAACTAACCGCTTGGAGCGAATATCTCCTTGTTCTACAATTACCTTGCGGTTGGGTTGACGCTCGCGCCTGGATTTCTGATAAGGTGCAGCTGCCCTCAAAGTTGCATCAACGGCAATTCGCCGTACCTTACCTTTGGGTAACATCGGTTTCACATAGCGCCCACGGTCATCTGAGAAAATTAAACTGCGACTTCCCGATTTGCCGTGGCGCTGCGCCATTTGGGCAAAATATAAAACGCTATCGTCGAGAATCACGCCTTCTGGGTCAAAAACGAACTCTTCTGGAATCTCAGTGGTTTCTTCTTCCGGTTTATCTTCGTTATCTTCTTCTTCCTGATCTTCTTCTTCCTCTTGTTCTTGTTCGGATTGATCTTGAGGTGGCGGGGGTGGAGGTGGTGGAGGTTGTTGTTCTTCCGGCGGCGTTTGTACCACCGTGGCGCGGGGTACAATAACTAACTCGACGGCGCGGCGCAAGTCATCAGCGTTAACTGCCGTGCGTCCATCCAACGCCGCCGCAGCTTTCGCCACGCGCACGGCGAATAATTCGGCGCGATGTCCTTGGACTCTGGCGCGCACAGCTTCGTTGACTAGATAGGCAATTTGGTCGTGAGTAATTTGAACATCTTTCAACCATTCCCGCGCCAGGATAATCTGAGTTTTGAGATTATCGATATCTTCTGCGTACTGGGCGAGAAAAGTTTGGGGAGAAGTGGCGTATGCGATCGCTTCATCCACCGCTTGCACTCGTTCGTCCAATCCTAAAACCGCATCAGCAGACAGAGCGATCGCAATTCGATCGAGCAAATGTTCTCTTAACGGCCCTTCTTCTGGATTATAAGTCGCAATAAACAGCGCTTTGCAAGGATGATCGAAACTGATTCCTTCCCGCTCGATCAAATTGCGTCCTTCAGATAATACAGTCAATAATTGATTCGCAATTTGATCGTCTAATAAATTAATTTCATCAACGTATAAAACGCCCCGATTTGCTGAAGCTAGCAAACCCGGTTGAAACACGGGTTCTCCTCGTTTCACCGACTCTTCCACATCAACCGAACCCAATAATCGGTCTTCGGTTACACCCAAGGGAATTTGTACAAAAGGTGCCGGAATAATTTCTGTTTCTCTTGTGGCGTGGGCATCTTGCCCGCCCTCTGACAGGCAGGATGCCTGTCCCACAAGAGTTTCATCAGGATCGCCCAAACTTGTGGAGTGGGCA
>DNGJ01000363.1:0-16304 GCA_003486305.1 Cyanobacteria bacterium UBA11371 | reverse complement strand
GGAGTGGGCATCTTGCCCGCCCAGTCTTGTGGGGTGGGCATCTTGCCCGCCCGCTGACAGGCAGGATGCCTGTCCCACAAGAGTTTCATCCGGATCGCTATTGTAGGGGGAACCTTTAACAACTTCAATTGGTGGTAGCAGAGCGTGAAGGGCGCGCGCCATCACGGATTTAGCCGTGCCGCGACGACCTGCGATCGCTACCCCTCCCAATCCGGGATCTACTGCTGCTAACAGCAGGGCTAATTTTATCGCTTCTTGACCGACAACGGCAGTTAGTGGAAAGGCAATCGTTACAGATGGGTTACTCAGGGCTGGCATGGTATGCGATCGTTACTCTTGTCGGTTTTCAGCATATCAATTCACGAATGCTTTTTTTGATTTAATCTCTTCCCCATAGAGGAAGGCTTTTATTTTACACTTTGGTTATTCTATTCTAAGCTATAATTTAATCCCCCAGCGTATTTGTACCCTAGCGCCAGAGCGGCATGTATGCGGACGATGATACAAATGTTACCTTTGCCCCCCTTGTTATTTTTACGCGATCGCTACCACGAGCCACTTCCCTTTAACCAGCGAAAAAAAGATGATAAATTACCTTGATTTATCACTTTTATAGTCGGTGGTACTAGCCTTTAACTAAGTTTAAAAAAGCCCCATTAATATCAAAACAAAAAACCATGAATACACCAGAAGGAAAAAAAATTACCTATATGGAAATAGAAGAAACAAATCCCGGGTTAACTCAAGGGATGAAACATCATATGAGTGGGGTAGAAGGAGTCGAGACTGGAAGCTTAGATAAAATCAGAGATATTCTTTTTGGGAATCAGATGCGGGAAAATGAAAGAAGATTTGCCCGCTTGGAAGAACGTTTAGTTAAAGAACAATCTGACTTGCGAGAAGACATCAAAAAACGCCTAGACAACCTGGAAAATTATATCCATCGGGAGATTGACTCTTTAAGCGAGCGAGTAGAGCGCGAACCAAAAGCACGAGATAAAGCCGTCAAAGACCTGAGTCAGGAAATTAAAAATTTAATAGAAGCTTTGGATAATAAGATTACCCAATTGGAGCAACAAGCAAACCAAAGTCAGCGGGACTTGCGCCAGCAAATATTAGAGCAGTATAACAATATAAACGATGGGATAAAGCAAAAGAACGAAGAAATATTAGGGGTTCTAGAACAAGAAACCGAGAGACTTCGTAGCGACAAGACCGATCGGTCATATCTTGCCGCTTTATTTGCCGAACTAGCCGTGCGACTGAACAAGCAACAGTAAATTATCCCTCGGAAAATTAACAGTAAATCGGGAGATTTGAGGTATGACAGATCCTTCCACCCAGGATGTCAAAAACAATACCCCAAACAACGATCCTGCTACGGGGGAAGCGCTTGCCGAACTCCGCAGTTTGCTGCTAGGTTTTGAGCAAAGCGAGCTTGACAAACTGCAAAAGCGCTTGCAAAATCCCAACATTAGTGCAGAGGATGTCAGCCAATTGCTTCCAGAGGCGATTATGTTGCGAAGTCTCAAAGATAAACAACTGAGCGAAGCAATTGTCCCCACAGTTGAAACAGCGATCGAAGTTTCGGTTAAAAAAGATCTGAACGTGCTGGCGGATGCGATTTTCCCCGTCATCGGACCAGCCAGCCGCAAAGCTATAGCTACTACCTTGGAAGCCACGATTGAATCACTCAATCAAGTCGTAGAACATAGCCTTTCCCCACGAAGCTTATTGTGGAGAATAGAAGCATTTCAGACAGGCAAATCATTCGCCGAAGTCGTAATGCTGCGTACCCTGCTTTATCGCGTTGAACAAGTTTTCCTGATTCACAAAGACACCGGATTGCTGCTGCAACACATCGTCGCAGAAGGGGTAAATGCGATGGATGCTGACTTAGTTTCAGCAATGTTAACGGCTATCCAAGATTTTGTCCGAGACTCTTTCAACGTAGCAACGAGCAATACACTTGAAACCTTGCAATATGGCGATCTGACGATTTGGATCGAACAAGGGCCTTTTGCGGTATTGGCAGGCGTTATCAAAGGCAACGCACCCAAAGAATTAAGGTTAACTTTCCAAGACGCGATCGAAAAAATCCACCTGCGTCTGGGAAATGCCCTGAGAAACTTTCAAGGAGATACTGCACCGTTTGAAGCCAGCCTACCCTACCTGGAAGCTTGTTTGCAACAGAGATATAAACCCAGAAAATACAAAGTTTCTCCGATTTTATGGATTTTTTTAGGAGGCATAATTTTTGGCTTGGGAAGCTGGGGCTTTTTTGAATTTCGCGAAGAGCGACGCTGGGCAGATTATTTAGAAAAACTGCAAGCCGAGCATGGAATTGTAATTACTGACGCCGAGAAACGTCATGGGAAATATTTTATTTCCGGACTGCGCGATCCCGTGGCAGCCGATCCACTTAAAATATTGCAAGAAACCGAAATTAATCCCAAAACTGTACAAAGCAGATGGGAAGCTTACCTATCCCTCGATCCAGAAATTATCGCGGCGCGGGCAAAAAAGGTACTACAGCCCCCCAAAACCGTCAATTTAAGCGTAGATGAAAGCGGCATTATTTATGCATCGGGAACTGCTCCTCGCCGCTGGATTGTGGAAGCCAGGAGACAGGCGCGAACAATTCCCGGCGTGACTAAATTCCAGGAAAAAAATCTGGTAGTGACGGATATCAAAAAATTTGAGGAAACCAGAAAAAAGATTGAAAGACAAGTAATATTTTTTGCCCGGGGAGCGCAAGAACTTGTGACAAATCAAGATAAAAAAATCCAAAACTTAGTTAGAGAAATGCAAAAGCTTGCAGACTACGCCCACGTTCTGGACAAAAACGTAAAAATTCAAATTCTCGGGCGTACAGATAAAGAAGGGCCAGAACAAGCAAACATCAGACTCAGCAAAGCCCGAGCCGATACAATCAAGTCGATTTTAGTCTCCCAAGGAATTGCAGCGAGCCAGCTTTCTACCGCTGGTCTGGGAACTAAAAATCCTTTGCGTAAAGAATTAAGTGAAAAAGATAAAGCAGTTAACCGCAGCGTATCTTTCAAAGTCATTGTCAGCGATGTTTCTAAATAATAATATCCCCGCTTATGCTCCAGAAAAAAGTATGTATGGTTGGTGCTTTCGCAACGGGGAAAACTTCTCTAGTAGAGCGTTTTGTTAAAAGCATTTACTCGGATATTTATCAAACTACCGTCGGCGTAAAAATTGATAAAAAAACGGTAAAATTAGGCAAGCAGGAAGTCAATCTCATCCTGTGGGATATTCACGGAGAAGACGAATTTCAAAAAGTTAGAATGTCCTATTTGCGCGGTTCATCAGGTTACCTTTTGGTGGTTGATGGAACTAGGCGCTATACTTTTGATAAAGCGATTGTGCTGCAAAATCGGGTAGAAGAAACAGTCGGATCAGTGCCATTCATTCTGTTAATTAATAAATCGGATTTGACCGATGAATGGGATATGGACGAAGATGCGATCGCCTCACTATCAGAAAGCGGATGGACTGTAATTAAAACAAGTGCTAAAACCGGATTGGGCGTGGAAGAAGCTTTTTTTAGTTTAGCTGAAAAAATGATAGAGGGAATCAATGCTGGATCTACCAAGTCCGATAATTAACTATCTTCATAGCCTCACCTTTGAAAATCGTTCTCCTGCTTATCTTTTAGTAGATAAAAACGGTTGCTTGTCTGAATGGGGCGGAAAGTTAGCAGCTTATGGAATTACGAATTTGCAAAAAGGGCAATATGTAACAGAACAACTGTTTTTTCTAGAAGGGCTTTTGCCTGGGGATGATTTTCCCATATTTCTGCCTTGCATTAAAACCGAGTACGGGCGGTGTGCCGATCTGCATATTTTACCGGCAGATGAGGGAGACTGGGTGTTACTGCTCGACGCAACTTTAGAAGAAATTCAGCACAGTTTAATTCAACAACAAGGAAACGATCTCAGCCTTTTGAGACAAGAACAAGCGCGAATATTAAACCAATATTTGGGAAGAGATATCCCTGAAGATTTAGCGCCAGACCTTTTTAAGTTACACGAGAGGGGAGAACGCAAGGATGTGACGATTCTGTTCGCTCATATTTGGGGACTTTCTGCTTACAGCGAAGAACATCCTCCGGAGGTAGTTTTCAGAATGCTCAACTTATGCTTTACAAATACGCTCCAGCAAATTCTTGATGAAGCCGGTTTAGTAGATAAGATAGTTGGAGATTTAGTAACGGCATTTTTTGGGGTGGTTCCTGCTAGTGGGAGTTCGCGCGATCGCGCAGTAAAAGCAGCCTTAAGGATGATTGAAGCAGTCAGAGATATTGGTAAGATTTCTGGAGTAAATCACGGGTCAAAGCTCGACATTAGCATCGGAATAGCTTCTGGCCCCGTAGCCTTGGGTATACTGGGAGGTAGACTCCATAGAACATTTAACGCCATTGGCTATCACGTCAACTTAGCTGCACGTCTGGAAAGCCAAGCTCGTCCCAGCGAAATTCTGATCGATGAAAATACATTTAATCAAACTGGAAACATTCTGCAACAAAATTTTGCGCCAGCGTCCCTGTTATTGCAAGGAATAGCTGATCCGATACGCATTTATTCCTGGTTGGTAACATAATGAGCGAATCGATTACAGATCAACTTTTTGCCGCTCTGAATATTGTAGTTTTAGAACTAATCGAGGACGGAAGTTTTAAAGTTATCGGTCAAATTCCCGATTGGTTGAGTCAATTTGAACCGGATATTGCCTCTAAACGAGATGGATTAACCCTGGAAAAGTTTCATTTTATAGCTAATTTTCTCATCGATGCTGAAAACTATTGGAATAGTTCAGAACCCGAACCCCTGATTTCGGGAATCTGGATTGAAACCGATGTATCGGGGAACGAGTACCAGTTTGAAGCCACAGCTATTAGTTTGAGAGACAGAAAAATATTATTAATCGAGTTGCTAAAGTCTGCCTATCAAGATAAACAGTTGATCGTCCAGAAAGGACGGGAAAATCGTTTAATTTACGAGCGGTTAGTTAAAGAAATTCAAAAAAAAGAAATACTCTTGCACTGCATCGTTCACGATTTGGGAGGACAAATTTCAGCAGTTGCTACTTCTTTAGAGCTACTTAGCAGCGAAAATTTGACTCCCCTAGCCAGAAAATTTTTAGAAATTGGCAAAAGTCAAGCCATGCAGCAAGGAATGTTAATCCGGGAAATATTGAATGCATTTTCGTCGGATATCGAATCGATTGAAACTTTTATATTCGACCCCAATCTAGCTCCAGATCTGGCGATTGCTGTTCAACAAATCCTTGATGGTTTTCGACCGAGTTTTGCCATCAGTAACATCAATTTGTCTCTGGGTTCAAACATAGATAGCCTGGAAGAAAGTAAAGTTGTTGGCGAAAAATTACATTTAGATCGAGTTTTGTTTAACCTGGTGGAAAATGCCTTCCGCCATAGTCCGCCGCAAACTACGGTAACCCTTGACGTTAGCGATGAAGGAGAATTTCTCCTGCTGACAGTGGAAGATGAAGGTACGGGTGTATCCCCGGATATTGCTAACAAACTGTTTGAAAAATTTGTTCAAGGGAAAGGTAAAACTGGTCGCGCTGGATTGGGGCTTTATTTTTGTCGCATTACGGTAGAAAGTTGGGGTGGTACTATTGGTTATACACTGCGTGAGTCAGGCGGTTCTCGGTTTTGGGTTCGCCTTCGTAAAGCAGTTTAATATCATGTCCTTAGGCATCGGCAGCGCCAACCGGGGCGGGTTTAAAAAGATATTTCATGGTTCCACTGATTGATTGGTAAAACCCGCCCCTACAGCATAAAAAATTATATACTACCATTGCTACCGGACATGATATAACTCATAACTCGTTCCCAGGCTCCTGCCTGGGAACGACGACAGAGAGGCTCTGCCTCGCCCTTTAGTAACTACTAAATCAATTGTGGAAAAGAATCAACAATTTCCCAGATGGCGTAGATTTTTCTTTGGTATCCGCACCCGCATTATCGCTTTGTACCTATTGCTGATGGCTGGAGCGACAGGTATATCGATTTTAGCCGTGCGTGAGGTGCTTTCAGTGCGGTTAGAACAACGGGGTAAAAACCTTCTCGTTCAAGAGGTGCAGGAATTTCGCCAACTGCTTAAACAATGCCAGAGTTCGAGTTGCAATGCGTCGAATTTATTTGATAATTTTCTTGAACGAAATATCCCGGTTGAAGGGGAATTTATCCTGACGCTGATCGAAGGTAAGATTTACAAATCGAGTCCGGTTGCTCTACCAGAAAGCCTACGCATGAATGGGAAAACCATCGAGCATTGGGCGCAATTAACCCAGCCAGAAAAAGGGGAAAAAGTTACTCCAACGGATACGCTGCGCTACATGGGAGAGCCAGTTATAATCGGGGGAAAAACGCGCGGTGTGTTTGTCGTTCTTCATTCTACCTCTCCCGATGTGGAGAAAGTTAATGAAGCAACTGCTGTAATGATTTTAGTAACTAGCGCTATCTTATTTGTTACTGCATTTCTGACTTGGGCGGTAGCTGGACGAGTGTTAAAACCTTTGCGCTTACTAACGGCAACAGCCCATTCTATTACCGAGTCAAATGTGAGTCACCGCATCTCAGTTGAGGGGTCTGATGAAATTGCCGAACTGGCGATGACTTTTAATGAAATGCTCGATCGAATTGAGGCTGCTTTTACCAGCCAACGGAATTTTATCAACGATGCCGGTCACGAATTGCGGACGCCAATAACTATTATTCGCGGTCATTTAGAATTGTTAGAATATCAACCAGAAGAAATTCATGAAACTTTGGCTATAGTCAACGATGAGTTGGATCGGATGAACCGATTGGTTAACGATTTGCTGTTATTAGCTAAAGCAGAAAGGCCGGATTTTTTATCATTAGAAACTGTAGAAATTAGCACGTTTATTCAGGAATTATTTGCGAAGCTTAAAGCTTTGGGAAATCGGCATTGGCAGTTGGAGTTGAACGCATCGGGTGAGATTCTGGCAGACGGACAGCGACTGACTCAGGCACTGATGAATTTGGCTCAAAATGCGGTTGAACATACAGCGGATAATGATACAATTACTTTAGGAGCCGATTTAAGAAAAAGCCTTATTTGCTTTTGGGTGCGGGATACGGGAGAAGGAATTCCGCCTCAAGATCAACAGCGCATTTTCGATCGGTTTGCTCGTGTTGCTAAAACTCGCAGGCGTTCTGAAGGCTATGGTTTGGGATTGGCAATTGTGCGAGCGATCGCAGAAGCCCACGGCGGCAAGGTAGAATTACAAAGTCAGCCGGGAAAGGGTTCGACTTTTACGCTAATTTTGCCAATTGCTAATAGCTAATGGCTAATGGTAAGATGAGCAATTAGCAATTAGCAATTAGCAATTAGCAATTAGCCATTAGCAATGAACCGAATTCTCATCGCGGAAGACGAACCGCGCATCGCTTCGTTTCTGGAAAAAGGATTAAAAGCGAATGGCTTTACCACAATCGTTGTGGAAGACGGCGATGCAGCGATTAAAGTTACTGATAGCAACGATTTCGATCTGTTAATTTTAGACTTGGGATTACCTGGAAAAGATGGATTGCAGGTATTAGAAGAATTGCGGGGAAGAGGGGAAACGCTGCCGATTATAATTTTAACCGCCAGAGATGAAATCGGTGATAAAGTAGCGGGATTTGAAAGCGGTGCGGATGATTACGTTACCAAACCATTTCGATTTGAAGAATTGCTGGCGCGAGTGCGGGCGAGGTTAAGAAATCAAAAATCTGCGCCTAAAAAAGATGAGATGATTCTCAAAGCGGGGGAGATTGTTTTAGACTTGCGATCGCGCACCGTAAAAGTAGGCGATCGCATTGTCGAATTATCCGCCCGCGAATTCATCTTAGCCGAGACATTTATCAGACATCCCGGACAAGTTTTAAGTCGAGAGCAATTACTCAATCGCGTTTGGGGTTACGATTACGACCCCAACTCTAATGTGGTAGATGTTTATGTGGGCTATTTAAGAAAAAAATTAGGCAGCAACAAGATAGAAACCGTCAGAAGTATGGGCTATCGACTGCGTTTGTAACAGTTGATAGTTGATAGTTGATAGTTGATAGTTCGTTAAACGTCCTAGAAGTACGAGGCTTTATAGCGGTTTGCAACTTGGTGAATACAGCCCTTTTGGCTTGGTTTGTGTAGCGGCACCCTTAAGGGTGCCGCTACACAAACCAAGCCCGCCTACGCGGGCTGTTAACTCAAGCAAAATAAACTGTATTGTATGAAGTCGCAAACTGCTATAGGACTTACGCAAAGAAACTGGGTTTCTATGAAAAATCGTTGGGAGAGGAAACCAGAGAGCCACGAAGAAACCCGGTTTCTGTCCTATCAGTACGTAAGTCCTGTGCTATAAAGCCTGTTTTTCGTTGATAATTTTCCACTGTCAACTGTCAACTATCCACTGTCCACTGAAAGATAAGAACTTTCTCACGAAACTTTAATAAAAATTTTATCCGCCAAGCACAGACTGAGGGTAGAAGCGGTTAAAACCCGCTTTGCTTCGGGGCTTTGGCCTTGGGCGGGCAGAATGCCCACCCCACAAAGCCAGTCAATTTCTTGTGGGGTGGGCGTCTCGCCCGCCCAGGGGATGTTCTTAATTTAGTGACTTATCGGGGAAAATATGACAGCAACAGCTATAAAGAACGCACAAGAACAACAATGGCACAACTTACCTGAAGACAAAATCGGTCATATTTTAGCAACAAACCTAGAAAAAGGTTTAGACGAAGCTGAAATTCCGCAGCGCGTGCGCGAGTACGGAGCAAACGAATTAACCGCAAAAAAAGGCAAACCTATTTGGTTAAAATTCATCCTGCAATTTAACCAACCCCTCCTGATCATCTTAGTGTGCGCCGGTGCAATTAAAGCATTCCTTGGAGAGTGGATTAACGCCAGCGTAATTTGGGGCGTTACGACAACAAACGCGATTATTAGCTTTACCCAAGAAGCGCAAGCAGAAAGCTCGATCGCAGCGCTTGCTTCCGCCGTCCGTACCGAAGCGACCGTAATTCGCGGCGGTAAAAAATTAAAAGTTCCCTCACAAGAATTAGTACCGGGAGATTTAGTATTACTCACCTCTGGCGACAAAGTTCCTGCCGATTTGCGCTTAATCAAAACCCGCGATTTGCAAATCGATGAATCTGCTTTGACGGGCGAGTCGGTAGCAGTAGAAAAAGATGCCGAAGATGAAACATTGCCACCAGAAACCCCTTTAGCAGAACGCTTAAACATGGCGTATGCCGGAGGTTTCGTCACATTTGGACAAGGTAGCGGAATTGTTGTCGCGACGGGGAATAAAACCGAAACGGGTAAAATTTCCCAGTTAATCGAACAACGGGTAGACCTGACCACGCCCTTGACGCGCAAGTTTAATCAATTCAGCCAAAATTGGCTTTACTTCGTGTTATTTGCGGCAACGATGACCTTTGCGATTGGTTTGGGGCGATATACTTTTCAAGATGCTATAGAACCTGCGATCGCATTAATTGTAGGCGCAATTCCTGAAGGTTTGCCCGCAGTTATTACCGTCACCCTAGCAGTTGGTGTCGCCCGCATGGCGAAGCGAAATGCCATTATCCGCAAATTACCAGCAGTAGAAACCCTTGGGGGTGCGACGGTAGTTTGTTCGGATAAAACCGGAACTTTGACCGAAAACCAAATGACCGTCCAAGAAATTTATGCAGGCGGAGAAACTTATACCGTCACGGGTGGCGGTTACAATCCAGAGGGCGAAATTCAACATAAACAAACGCCAATTAATGCCAAAGATCTCCCGGTTTTGGCAGAATTGCTGTTGGCAGGAGTATTGTGCAACGATTCGCACTTGGAACAAAAAAACGGCAACTGGGTAGTCATTGGAGATCCCACCGAAGGCGCATTAATTGCCGTTGCGAATAAAGCGGGGTTAATTCAACAAGCAGCAGAAAGAATGAACCCCAGATTTGACTCAATTCCCTTCGAGTCCGAGTTTCAATACATGGCAACCTTGCACCAGACTCGCAATGAAAAGGTAGTTTATGTAAAAGGTTCGGCAGAAGCGATTTTAAAACGCTGTTCTGCTGCCTTCAATCATGACGGAAAAATTACCACACTCGATGTGGAAGCGATTAATCAGCGCGTCGATCAAATGGCAAAACAAGGGTTGCGCGTGCTAGCTTTTGCCAAGAAAAAAGTAGCGGAATCACAAGATAAAGTCGATCATTCTGATATTGAATCCGGATTGGCATTCATCGGATTGCAAGCAATGATCGATCCGCCCCGCCCGGAAGCGATCGCTGCCGTCCACGCCTGTCAGCAAGCGGGAATTCAGGTGAAGATGATTACCGGAGATCACATCACCACCGCACAAGCGATCGCCCGCCGCATGGGTTTCCGCAATCAGAATAAAAAAGTTGTGGCATACACAGGTGCCCAACTTGCCAGCATGAACCAAAACGAATTAGCAAATGCGGTAGAAGAAGGGGTAGTATTTGCCCGCGTCGCCCCCGAACAAAAGCTGCGAATTGTTGAAGCATTGCAATCAAAAGGCGAAATCGTAGCGATGACGGGAGACGGGGTAAACGACGCCCCCGCCCTCAAACAAGCAGATATCGGTATCGCAATGGGCAGCGGTACGGAAGTATCAAAAGAAGCGGCAGATATGCTGTTAACTGATGATAATTTCGCCTCGATTGCAGCAGCGGTAGAAGAAGGGCGATCGGTTTATAAGAACCTAATTAAAGCGATTTGCTTTATTCTCCCGGTCAACGGTGGGGAATCGATGACGATTTTGATCAGCACGCTGTTGGGTCGAGAATTGCCAATTTTATCGCTACAAATTCTCTGGTTAAACATGCTCAACTCGATCACGATGACGGTTCCCCTTTCATTTGAACCCAAGTCGAGTGGCTTAATGAAACAGCCACCGCGTCCGGTTAACGAACCCTTCCTGACGCCAAATCGAATCAAGCGGATTTTGGCAGTTTCGCTTTATAACTGGACGCTGATTTTCGGGATGTTTGAATTCGTCAAACAAGCGCCTTGGGGCAGCACAGAATTAGCTCGCACAATGGCAATTCAAGCATTAGTAATGGGACGGATTTTTTACCTGCTGAGTATTAGCCAATTGTTGCCGTCATTGATTGCCAAATTCCAAGGTTCGCAACAAAAAGTCAGCGGTGCGCCCGCCTTGGCTGCTGGTATTATTGTCGCGGTAATCTTGCAGATTATCTTCGCCAACTCCCAGTTTATTAACAACATCTTCCAAACCGCACCAATGACACTTGACCAGTGGATCGTTTGCTTCCTAGCGAGTTTACCGATGATTGCGATCGCAGCATCCGTCAACCGCTTCGATCCTCCCAACTAAGTAAGCCAAAATTACAACCCAACCAACTCACAAAAGAGGGGAATATCCCCTCTTTTTATGATTAAAGTAGGCGCGGTTTTTACAGCTGATACCTCCCTTTTTTATAAGTCTGCGTAGGCAGACTTTGTATGTGTAGCCGCGACTTCAGTCGTTAGGCAAAAAGTCGGTAATTCCAGGGGAGTTGGTATGACTCTCAAAAACAGATTAAATCAACCCGCCCCCCCTACACCTACAGAATCCCGGCTTCTTTAAGAAACCGGGATTCTAAAGCTCGCTCTGCAAAATCTATCCTGAGATAGATGCACCTAGAAAATCGGATACTAACATGAAAAAGCCCGCTCAGAATTTTCTAACTTTCACAGCTAGACAATTTGAAACAGGTGTGCTTTAATGTTTTGGAATCAGAGTAAGTCAGCCTAATCCAGCTTTTGCTGGAGCGGAGGAACCAAATTGTGGGGCAAATCTCTGCTAGTTTCGTGAGGAGTGCAGTAGAGAAGGGCAACTCTCAGCCCTAGTCCGTCAGCTAACTTCGTAGGCATTGAGAGGAGACTGAAGAGCGAGCATTTTCCCTAATGTTCTAAACTCATCAGTGTCCCTGGCTGGTACTGCTCAGTCATTTTTGTACCTGCTTCTGACACCTATGACAATTCAACTCAACTTGTCTGCGATCGCTGTTGCTGGACAAGCAGCTTGGCGACGCGCTAAACCGATCGTTCTTCGCGATGTTGTTATCCTACCAGCCATTGGCTTTTTAGGAATCATCATTCTATGGTGGATTATTGCACTTGCCAATCACGAATTAATGCCTACACCGCCAGAGGCACTGGTAGCTAATTTAGATTACATTCTGAACCCATTTTACCAGCGCGGCCCCGGAAATTTAGGCATTGGTTGGTTATTATTGGCAAGTCTCAGACGGGTATTGCTGGGATTTCTCTTAGGTGCTGTGGTGGCAATTCCTTTGGGATTTCTGATTGGCATGTCTAGAGAAGCTATGTTGGCTATTAATCCTCTAATTCAGATCTTTAAGCCCGTATCGCCCCTAGCTTGGCTGCCGATTTCCCTAGCAATTTTTAACCTGGCAGATCCGTCGGCAATTTTTGTCATTTTCATCACTTCTTTGTGGCCTACAATTATTAACACCGCCCTGGGAGTATCCAGCGTTTCCAAAGATTATATCGACGTAGCGCGAGTGCTAGAAATGCCTCGATGGCGGCGCATTACCAAAATTATTTTACCAGCCAGTTTGCCTTATATTTTCACCGGCTTGCGGATTAGCTTAGGCATAGCTTGGCTGGTAATTGTAGCGGTAGAAATGCTGACAGGCGGGATTGGTATCGGCTTTTTTGTCTGGGATGAATGGAGTAGATTAAACTTAAGTTCGGTATTCTTAGCCGTGTTAGTAATTGGCTTAACCGGCTTACTCCTAGACTACGCCGTCAGCAGAATAGAAGCCTTCGTAACTCATCGCCCCAGAAAGGCAAATTAACAATTGGTAATAGGTAATGGGTAATAGGTAATTGGTCAAAAGCAGATTGCAGATTTTAGATTGCAGATTTCAGATTAAAAGTAGAATCAAAAATTACCAATTACCAATTACCAATTACCAATTACCAATTACCCATTCACAAATTGTATGCAAAACCAAAATAATTTGACTCGCAGAGAATTTCTGTTGGGAATGGGGGCGACGGCGGCGGGAATCGCGCTTTCTTCCTGTGCAATATCAGGCGATCGCTCTGCCAAAGGACTGACAGAAGAAGCTTTAGCCGTCGAACCTGTAGTAGATGCGAGAAGCTTAGAAAAACCCGATATTACAGTTGGGTACGTGCCTGTAAACGATTGTGCGCCATTTGCGATCGCCTGGAAAAAAGGCTTCTTCCGCAAATACGGACTCAACGTTAAACTCAGCCGCGAAGCCAGTTGGGCAACATCCCGCGACGGCATCGTTTTTGGACGCCTCGACGCCTCCCCCGTCGTCTCCGGTGCCGTCACCAACGCCAGAATCGGTGCCGAAGGTGCGCGCCACGCCCCTCTGTGCGGTGCAATGACCATTCACCGCCACGGCAACGCCATGACGATGAATAAATCTATGTGGGATTTTGGGTTACGCCCCTGGAAAGAATATAACGGCGATTTAGAAGCATTTGGACGCGATTTTCGCAACTATTTTGCACAACAACCCGCCGAAAAAAAAGTTTGGGCAGTGGTTCTGAGTTCCGCCATTTACGAATACTTTGTCCGCTACTTATCCGCAGCAGCAGGCGTCGATCCGTTTTCGGAATTTCGCGTCATTATTGTTCCACCACCCCAAATGGTTACTAATGTCAGAATTGGCGCTATGCAAGCTTATATGGTCGCAGAACCTTGGAATACGAGGGCAATAACCGGAAACGAAGGAATAGGCTTTACCTTCGCCCAAGGTAAAGAAATTTGGGAAGGACACCCAGACCGAATTTTAGGAGTGAGAGAAGACTTTATCAACAACCATCCTAAAACCTATCGTTCCCTAGTCAAAGCAATGATAGAAGCCTGCCAATATTGCAGCAAATCGGAAAATCGCGCCGAAGTTGCCGAACTAATTACCGATCGCTCATTTACAGGCGCAAAACCCAAAAAAGGCGCCATAGATAAATTTACCCGACCGGGAATAGTGGGCGAATATAACTATGGTGGATTTGATGGTAAAAATCGCACCATCCCATCAGAAGAAACCACACTTTTCTTCGATTTACCTCCCAATCTTGCCCTCGATCCGAGGTACCATTCCACCTTTTTATGGCAGTCCCAAAGTCTCTGGTTAATGACGCAAGCCGCAAGGTGGGGACAAATTAAAGAAATTCCCAAAAATGCCGAACAGTTGGCGCGTACAGCTTGGAGAACAGACCTTTACCGCGAAATTGCCGCCGAAATGGGAATTGAATGTCCAACGGAAGATTACAAAATCGAACCCGCCACAGCATTCATAGACAATAAACAATTTGACCCCAGCGATCCGGTAGGCTATCTCAACAGTTTTGAGATTAAAGCAAATCGTCCTAAGCGATTTTTCTTCTCCTAGCCATACATCCCTCATCTTCTTCCTTCTTCCTTCTTCCTTCTTTCTTCGCGTCTTCGTGGTTAATTAAAAAGGGGGTATTACAAGTGAATTTAATATCATTAACTGCCGGGGCGGGTTTATATAAATAGTCGATTATTGCATAGATTGCTGGTGAAACCCGCCCCTACACAACTGACAACTAACAATTACTCAGGAGTTTAAAATGGAATCCACTTCTTTCTCAACTAATGCTCGTCAACAAACCATATCCCAACCGGCATTTCTGGAAATTGAGAACTTATATAAGTCCTACAAAAATGCCGATGGTAGTGAATTTGTCGTTCTCAGCGATGTCAATCTGACGATTGGCGAAGATGAATTTATTTCTGTAATTGGTCACTCTGGATGCGGTAAATCAACATTACTGAAAATAGTTGCCGGATTAGAAAAAGCTAGCGGCGGATCGGTACGACTCGATGGCAAAGAAATTCGCAAACCCGGATCTGAACGCATGATGGTATTTCAGCACTACGGACTTCTACCTTGGTTAACCGTGCGGGAAAATATTCGCCTAGCAGTCGATGAAGTGCTGAAAAATGCCAATAGATCGGAAAAAATTAGCATTGTCAACGAACACTTAGCAATGGTAAATTTAACCGCAGCCGCTGATAAATATCCCGATGAAATATCTGGCGGGATGAAACAGCGGGTGGGAATTGCCAGAGCTTTAGCAACTCGCCCTAAAATGTTATTGATGGATGAACCGTTTGGCGCATTGGATGCACTAACAAAGCGAAAATTGCAAAAGCAAGTGTTAGATATTTGGGAAAGTCATAAGCAGGCAGTGATGATGATTACCCACGATGTAGATGAGGCGATTTATATGTCCGATCGTATCGTGTTGATGACAAATGGCCCTGCGGCTACGATTGGGGAAATATTAGAAGTACCCTTTCCCCATCCGCGCGATCGCCAAGCCATGCGCGAATCTCCAGAATACTACGAACTACGCAACCATGCCTTAGATTTTCTGGAGAGGTATTTTACCCCAGACGAATAGATTTCAAGTTCCGCACCAGCACCTACAGAACTAAATAACTTTACAAAAAATTAAGCAAATTCCATCTTTACGATCGAGTTCTTTTTCTGTAGGATGCAACCAAGTCATTCATCCTGTATAGAGGTATAGCGTGGAAAACTGGCAAGCCATAGTCGCCACAGCAATGTTTGTCGGTGTCATCTTCTTAGTGATGACTGAGTGGATACAGTTAACTATTGCCGCCTTTTTAGGTGCATTGCTACTTGTATTTTTCAACGTCATGACTTTACCAGAAGCCATCGGTTACATTGGTCGAAGTCACGGCACCCTGGGTTTATTCTTCGGCGTCATGGTACTCGTGCGCGCCTTTGAACCCACCAAAATATTTGATTATTTAGCCACTCAGATGGTCGTATTGGCTAAAGGTAGAGGCAATCTCTTACTGTTAGGTATTGTAGGCATTACAACGCCGATATGTGCCGTTTTACCCAACGCCACAACGGTCATGTTACTAGCACCTTTAATTCCGCCAATGGCAGAAGAAGTAGGGGTAAATTTTGTTCCATTACTAATTTTAATGGTATTTGTAGCCAATAGTGCCGGATTGTTAACCATCGTCGGCGATCCGGCAACTTTTATTGTCGGAGATGCGATCAATCTCAGCTTTACAGACTACATGTTGCGCCTCAGTTTAGGCGGCGTTATTGCTATTGTTACCTTAGTAGCCACCCTACCTTTTTTATTTCGTAAAATTTGGAACACCAAATTAGAAAACCTCAACCAACTCCCCCATCCTCAAATTAACCATCC
>DNGJ01000561.1 GCA_003486305.1 Cyanobacteria bacterium UBA11371 | reverse complement strand
ACGGGTGTAAAAGAACATCAGGTCGTTAGCTTTGATTTGCGCTTGGGGGGCGTTTCGGCGCTGACTGATGCGACGATTGAGTTGCCTTGCGATCGCTCTTTGGCTGAAATGTCGCAAAATATCCCCATCACCTACGTACCAGCACGCAATACCATATTTTTGAGTTTTGCGCTAGCCTATGCGGAAGCAATTAATGCCGAGCGGGTGTATATTGGCGTCAATGCTTTAGATTATTCGGGTTATCCAGATTGTCGTCCCGATTATATTCAAGCGATGCAAGAAGTATTTCGATTGGGAACAAAACAAGGTCGCGAAGGCGAACCCATTGATATTTTGACGCCTTTAATTAACCTGAAAAAAACCGATATTATCCAATTGGGAAATAGTTTAGGCGTGCCTTGGGAAAAAACTTGGTCATGCTATGCAGGCGAAGATTTTGCTTGCGGTGTTTGCGATTCTTGTCAGTTGCGTTTGGCTGCTTTTGCAGAATTGGGGTTAAAAGATCCGCTGCCTTATAGAAGTGTGGAAGTCAGGGATAAAAAGCTGTAGGGACACGGAATTTTACCATATTTGGTAGAAACTAAAATTGATTCGACGCCTCGTCCCTACTGGGTGTTATCGAAGCGGATTTGGTGTTAAATGCGATCGCATCCAAAAATAAACTATGCTTGAAACCTTCAGAAACCAGGTTTCTGGAGGTTTCAGCGATTTTTAACTGGGTGCAACACAGAATTATTGTAGGGACACGGCATCAATAAATTTTGCTGCCAAATCAAAACTGTTCTCCTGCCGTGTCCCTACGCTTCCCGATGCACAGGAGAAGGTGCAAAACGAGTTCCAGCACCTTCTCTACCGCTTGGCGTTCCTCGTTTTGGTACCGAATAAGAACCGACAATTTCGTTATAATTATTGAGGAAGTCTTCGAGCAAAAGATTGTTGAACGTCGAAGTCGTTACAACCTGGGAACCTGTAGCTAAAATAATCGCAGTAAAGGATGCAAGGGATTGAGCATTCATCGAAGCCTCCTTAGCAGTTTAATTAACCGCGTTCAGTAGGAATTGGAAGCTGCTTTCAAAAGATGTATCGCTTCCACAATTCCATCAAACATGGAGGCTGCTTGAGTTCCCGATTACGCTATGATTGAGAATGCTTGACTTGTGCTTGACTTAAATATTTGCACTTTTTTAAACTATGGCACGGTCGATTAGAGTTGCCTCGGAATGCATTGCTAGAGTTAAACACGCTTTGAGGTGTCACGGTTTTCCCAGTCAGAATGCTTTGGCTGTGGCGCTAGGACTCTCTCGCTCTACTATAACTAGCTTTTTTACCGGGAAGCCAGTAGATTATGTAAATTTTGTCGAAATTAGCGAGAGATTGGGATTGGATTGGCAAGCGATATGCCTAACGGCACGCTGCGCGAACGCTTTCACCGACACCACACCCCCAGAAGCTACGCCCCAGACAGAAACTAATCTCAATTTCGACTGGAAACAAGCAAGCAAAGCGATGTTGTTAGCACAAGATCGAGGGCGCTTAACAACAAATACTCTCACCGCTGGCGATGGATTAACCTTTGAACTCGATGATATTTACGTACCTTTAGGATTGGTACAACGCCAACAGCGATCGCGTCGCATCGGCGATATTTCCCCCCAGCAAGGCTCAAAATTTTACGCTCCAGATACTGCTGATGAAATCATCCAAACTTTCGATCGACAAGATCGTTTTTTCGACCAAGTTCTCAAATCTGGAAAAAGCCAAAGAATAGCAATTATCGGAGAACCCGGATCGGGAAAAACTACCCTGTTACAAAAAATCGCCGCCTGGATTATCGAAAATACTTCCGATGTCCCGATTTGGATTTCCTTGGCAGATTTACAGGGTAAAAGTATAGAGGAATATTTACTCTCCAACTGGCTAAGATCGGCTACCCGCAAAGTGCGCGTCACCCCAGAAATGGAAGAAGCGCTAGGCGGGTTATTTAATAGTGGAAAAGTCTGGTTGTTATTAGATGCCGTTGATGAAATGGCAATCGGTGCAACGACTGGATTGCCTTTACAAACAATTGCCAATCAACTCACCGGATGGATAGCAGATGCGCGGGTAATATTGACTTGTCGCCTCAATGTTTGGGATGGGGGAAAAAATGCCCTGGAAACTTTTGAAACTTATCGCAATTTAGATTTTAGTTATGGTACGCCCGATGGGGTGGGACAGTTTATCCGCCGCTGGTTTAAGGATAATCTAGAAGTAGGAGAACGGTTACGAATCGAATTAGAACAACCAGGACGCGATCGCATCAAAGATGCCGTTAAAAATCCCCTCCGTTTAGCACTTTTATGTCGCACTTGGACTCTAGCACCCGATGGCTTACCCAATACCAAAGCCGCACTTTATCGACATTTTATCGAAGCTCTTTATGAATGGAAGCAAGAGCGATTCCCCACCAATTCGAGACAGCGACAGCAATTAAATCAAGCGTTGGGAGAATTGGCGTTAAAAGCAATTGCTGAAGAGAAAACAAAGTTCCGCTTGCGCCATCGTCTCGTGACATCGGTACTGGGAGAACCCGATGAAGATTTATTTAAATTAGCCCTGCAATTGGGCTTTTTAAACCAAGTCGGAGTCGCCGCCGAAGCCGAAAATTGGGGTGAGAAAGTTTATGCTTTTTATCATCCCACTTTCCAAGAATATTTCGCCGCCCAAGCTATTAACGATTGGCATTATTTTCTTAATTCAGCCGCTGCTAACTACCGGATTTTTGAAGCACAATGGCAAGAAGTAATTTTATTATGGTTAGGCAGAGAAGATATATTAAAAGAGCAAAAAGAAGATTTTATTAAAGCATTAGTAGAATTTGAAGATGGATTGGGAGAATTCTCAATCGATGGTTATCAATACAGAGGATATTACGAGTACCGTGCTTACTTTTTAGCCGCAGAATGTATTGCCGAGTTTGCCGATTGCAGTAAAGCGGATGAAATAGTAGCGCAAATTGTCCAGTGGCGTTTTGGATATTTTAATAGCGAGAAACAAAAGTGGATCAATTTACTGCCAACGCTAAAAGAGTCGATTAGATTAAGTTTAATCAAAACGGATCGCAGCCGCGCGATCGCATCCTTACTCCAGTTGCTAAAATTAAGTGAAGATGAATCAATCCGTTGGCGTGCGGCTTATAATTTGGGGGCGATTGGTGTAGGAAATAAAGAGGCGAGCGCTGCGATCGTTAACCTGATAAAAATCTCCAAAAATGAAGCTTCTTCTAGCCAAGCAGCTTGGATTTTGGGTAAAATAGACCCAGGAAATAAAGAGGCGATCGCCACTTTATTACACATAATTAAATCAACCGAAACAGAATCTATCCGCAAACTAGCCGCTGGTTATTTAGGTAAAATAAATCCCGGCAACGAAACGGCAGTTAATACGCTGATTCAACTGGTTAATGCAAGTTTAAATTCATCAATTCGCCGCCAAGCAATTGAAAGCTTAGGCGAAATAGGAACGGGAAATAAACAAGCAACAGCGACTTTATTACAACTGATTGAAAATTCAACAGAAACCGACTCTATTCGCCAGCTTGCAGGCGAAAGTTTGGGCAAAATTGCTCAGGGAAATCCAGATTGTATCGCTGCTTTAACCTCACCGCTCAAAACAACTGAAAAAGAATCGATTCGCCGGATAGCAGCAGCAACTTTAGGTACAATAGATCCAGGAAATAAAGCAGCGATCGCAACTCTCACCCACCTAATTGAGTCGGCTAAAACCGAATCGAGCCGCAGGCGCGCAGCTGATAATTTAGGAAAAATAGATCCGGGAAATAAAGCAGCGATCGCCGCATTATTGCAGATAATTAAATCAACCAAAAAAGAAGCCCCTCTCAGAAAATGCGTGGAAAGTATAGGGGAAATGAGTATAGTCAATAAAGCCGAGATCGATGCTATAATAAACCTCGTTGATTCCAGCCAGCTTGAATCAATTCGCCGCCAAGCAGCTTTGAGTTTAGGAAAAATTGAACCGGGAAATTTTCAAGCGATCGCAGAATTATTGCAACTGATTCAAACCACTAAA
Source organism: Cyanobacteria bacterium UBA11371 (assembly GCA_003486305.1). Classification (GTDB taxonomy): domain Bacteria; phylum Cyanobacteriota; class Cyanobacteriia; order Cyanobacteriales; family Aerosakkonemataceae; genus Microseira. The sequence goes on along the minus strand of DNGJ01000561.1, from coordinate 3,755 downwards.
AATACATCTATTTTATGGCAAGCCGCTGAAAGCTTGAAGCAAATTATACTAGACGACCAGTTACCGGAAGTTGTGAGGATTTTCAAACAATATTTATCAGAAGAAACCTACAAAAATGACATCGATAGATACCGCGAATGTTATAATATTATAGGCTATTGCGCCCAAAATATGAATTATCCAGAATTTTACCAAGCTTGGATCGGAAACCGGGTTTCTCTCTAGCTCTCTGGTTGAGATAAAGATTTGCCTGGAAACGCGGTTTCTTTGCGGTGGTTGATCCAAAAATTACCAATTACCAATTACCAATTACCAATTTTTGTTGTCAATATCCTCATCTGGGGGGTGGTATTCGCTTTGTTTATTCTCCGCTTCATTTGCAGATGTAAACTCTTCTATAATCAGAGCAGTTGCAGATTTTTGGCGACGGACGAGAATTTGATCGACGCGCGGCCCTTCAACGACGACCACAGTGAATTCGAGATTTTGATAGAGAAAAATTTCCCCTGGGTTGGGAATTTTTTGCAACTGGTAAATTAGAAAACCGCCTAAAGTTTGGTATTGATCTGTGAGGGGCAAATCTAAATCTAACAAATCGTTTAATTCTGATAAATTTATCTGCGCCTGTACCAAAAAAGTTTGGTCGTCTACGCTTTGAATAATTAACTCTTCGCTGCTATCGGGTTCGCCGGTATCGCCAATAATTTCAGCAATTAAATCATCTAAAGTCAGCAATCCCGCCGTGCCGCCAAATTCATCCACCACTACCGCGATTGATTGCGGCGCGCGCTGCATCATCGGCAGCAATTCGCTCAATTTAGTATATTCCGGGACAAATTTCGCGGGGCGAATCCAAGGTTGAATTTGGCTGTTTAAAGTCAGCCTACCTTCGGCTAAAGGTTGAGCCAATTCGATAAAATTAATAATGCCCACAACATCGTCTAAAGATTCCCCCGTGACCGGATAGCGAGAGTGTCCAGTCGTGGCAATTTCCTTGAGGAGTTCCTGAAAAGTTGCGGTGCTGGGGATAGAGGTAATGCTGGTACGCGGTACCATTACCTCGGCTGCCACAACATCGCCAAACTCAAATACATTACTGAGTAATTCTCGCTCTTCTGCTTCCAAACCCGTAGACTCTTTAGAGGTGGAAATAATTAGCTGCAACTCTTCAGAAGTGACGGGGGGTAACCAAGCTTCATCGTTATAGCGAATGCCAACCAGTCGCAAGAAGAAGCGGGTGGATTGATTTACAATCCAAATAAACGGCTTAAAAAAACGCGCGATCGCTAAACTAGATGGCCCCAAAAGCCGCGCCAACTGTTCCGAATATATCAGCGCCACCGACTTGGGACACAACTCGCCCAAAACAATCTGTAAATAGGCGATCAGCAAAAAAGCGATGGGGATGGCGAGGGTGTGAGCGATCGCTAAATTCCAATTTCCTGGTAGCGGTAAGCGTGCCAGCAAATCTGCCACCAAAACAGCCATAGCCCTTTCCCCGATCCACCCCAGTGCCAGACTCGAAAGGGTAATTCCCAACTGGGTGGTAGAAAGCACTCGGTCGATATTTCGTTGCAGTTTTTGGACAATTTTAGCCGCCGCGTCACCTGATTCCACCAACTGATTAATGCGCGATCGCCGCACCGACACAAAAGAAAACTCAGCGGTGACAAAAAACGCATTAATCGCAATTAGCAGCAGCACCGACAACAAGCGCGGCAGAATATCTTGCCAAGAAAGGAACATAGAAGTCGGATCGACTAAGCTTGAGTGGGTGTGCTGGTCAGAATTACCAATGCCCCATGCCCCTATCTTACTGGAATTCCAGCGGTTTGCAGGCGCAGTTGCTGATCCGGGTAATCTGTCAGCGTCAGGGAAATTTGCTCCGCACCATCCAGCACCGCCGTCGGGATACTAACCGTCCCCGCAACGGGTTGATTATTCGGTGGCAACTCCGTTGGCAAACCTTCCGTACTCGCACTCAAGGCGCGCCCGCGGTTATCGGTGACATCAAGGAAACTATAGAGAAACCTTACCGCAGAAGTTCCCTCGTTTTTCAGGCTCACATCCAGCACCAGGGAACCTCCCTGCTGACGCGCCGAGCGAACTTCTAAAGTCACCCCTTTATCTTGACTGATGGCTGGAAATCCAGGCGCAGGACTAGCTGTTTGTTGCTGCGGCTGTTCCGGCAAAAGCGTCTTAGCCCGTTCGTCTTTCTTTTCTTCCTTTTGTTCGGCGTCGCCTTCCTTCTCCTTGCGCTGGATCGTTGCCCTCACGCTTTTGATAATATCTGCCTCTTTGAGGATTACCAATGGTTTAGAATCCAACAGCGTTTCCTTTCCACCCGTCTTCTTCGCCGTTGGGCGAGCATCCGGCTGAGACACACCCTTGAGGGCTTCATGCCCCAGAGCAAATCCCCATACTCCACTCGCGACGCTAGCTGCTGCCATCAGAGTTAGCAAAATCAAAGTGAGAACCACTGTGGAGTTAAGTTTTATCGGTGGTACCTGAATGCGCTGCTTCCTTGTACTTGGCATGGGCGGTTAAACAACTCTTAAATTTGTGGGTCAGTGGTCGAAGGTAGCGGATTTATAATACAATAAAAGTCTAACCAGGGTTGGCCGAGCGGTTTAGGCAGCGAACTCATAATTCGCCCCAGGCAGGTTCAACCCCTGCACCCTGGATTTTGTATGCCGATTGAGCCATAGCTGGGTTGAGCCTATATCATCCACGCAGCACCAAAATTTTCTCTCGTTTTTCGCTCAACTACCACCATAAACGCACTTTTCGAGGGCAGTCAAGAGGGGCAGCAATAACCTGTAGCGACCCCCACGCTTGGCGACTGAGGGCAAAACTTTCCATTATAACCGCAGGAATTAATCTATGGGTACATTGACACGACGAAGCGCTTGTGACTATCATGCAAGTCAGCGGGATAGAGCAGCCGGGTAGCTTGTCAGGCTTATAACCTGAAGGCCAGTGGTTCAAATCCACTTCCTGCTTTTTAGGTAGACAAGTAAGCTGACTTGTACTAATATGCAAGACACCCCCAGGTATTTCCCTGAAGGTGTATGGAATCGCTGAATTAAATTAATTTAATTACTTGCTTGACGCAGGGGGAGTAGCTACCGGGGTAATGACTTGGTACAGCTTACGCCCCCTGTATCCTTTGTTGTCCACAGACTTGATCCAGCGACCATCTTCTAGCTGCTGGAGGACTTTTGAGACGTAGGTGACGCACAGTCCTAGCTCTCTGGCAATTTGAGAGGGATAGAACAACTCCTTTTTAGCTGAGATATGATTGACGATTTTCTGCTTTACTGACGGCGACCCGTACCTGCTCGAGTCAGAAGCGATCGCACCCGCCAAACTTGTTGCTTCTTTGTTTGCCGCTTCATCTCCCGGTGAATCGCCAGCAGGACTGCCCGTGGTTGAGCCAGAGTCCTTGAACAATACTCCCAGCGCATAGGATAAAGCCTTCAGTTCGCGCTCAAGATGCTCGATCCGATTAATTTGGCATTTTTCTTCAATTGTGATAAAGGCATCTTGTTTTGCGATCGCTGTTGCCAAATTATCCGTTACTAGCCGGACACCTGCTACCTGCCTCGATAAATCGTTAAGCCGCTCTTCTACTTGTTGATCGATAGTAGCCTTTGGAGCGATCGCATTGAGTTCTTCCAGCTCTTTCAGCGAGTGCTTGTATTCTCGTTGAGCTTCCACGACTCGGCTTATTGAATCGTGGATTGTTGTCCAGT
>DNGJ01000560.1 GCA_003486305.1 Cyanobacteria bacterium UBA11371 | reverse complement strand
CCACCTGTTGCTGAGAATAAACCTATTGTCGAAACCCATCCGGTTTCTAAGACTAAGCCAATACAGGATTCTCTAGGAATTTTTACGGTTGGGAATGATGGCAAAGTTAGCATTGATTTTCTCTTTGATGGGGGTGCTTATCAGGGAGAGGTTGCGATTGTTAGTTTAGCGGGGATGGAGGATTTAGAACCGGGGTCAGAAGCGTTTATTCAAGAAGCTGCAAAACGTGCCAATAGTAATTCTGAATTGGGTTATGTGGTGATACGCGATCGCATCGAAGGTGCCAAGTTCAATGGCATTTTAGGAGAACCGAGTCAAAACAGCGGCGAATACCAAGGAAGCAAGACTTTTACCATGCGACCTGGGGATAAATTTGCCATTATGCTAGTACCTAATGGCACGGTGCAACAAGTTGCTGAAAATCCTGGTATTGGTGGCGATGTGCGTCCGTTATTCTCACTTTCGACGCAAATAGCGGATGTGACGGGGGACGGTCATACTTTTGCATTTGAGGATTTGCCTTTAGATGGATTTAGCGATCGCGACTACAACGACCTGATTTTCCAAATCAAAGGTGCAACTGGAAAAGCAATCGATTTGGATGATGTTATTAACCCTACCAACGATTGGCGCGACGCAGAATTAGGACAAGAAATCCTCAAATATACCGATGCATCAATGGGTAATGCTGCATTTGACAGCACGATCGAAGAAATTAATACCGAATTAGTGCCGGAAGTTGACAACGTTCTTAAAGAACTGAACGCACAATTGCAACAAATTATTGCCAAACCAGACAGTGCTTTAGTTGATACGACTCCAGACGTTGAACAGCAAGCGGATCGAGAAATTCGTGACTTGGAAGCTGAATTAGACAGTGCGATCGCCGAATTAACTGACGATCCGCTGTCTGATATTGGGGTTTTGGCTGGTAAGTATGAATTTCCTAAAGCAAATCAGCCGTTAGTGGGAATTATCGATACCGGATTTGTTGACAAAAATCCCGATATCGACTACAACCGGATTATTTTGGGGCGCGATCGCATCGGCAACGACAACAACCCCCTACTTGCTGCAAATGAAAATGAAGACGAAGCGGATCACGGCACAAAAATTCTCGAAATCATTGCCGCTACTCAAAACAATAATATCGGCATTGATGGCGTCAACGACGATGCACCTTTATGGCTAGGACGTGCAGTAGGTTCGGGTAAATGGCACGAGTCTTTAATTGAGTTTGTCGATGCGGCAAAAGCCTCTAAACAACCCAATGCCATTATTAATCTCAGCTTCGATTTAACTGAAACTAAACCCGACGGTACGGTTGTCACTCGCACTCAATTTACACCAGCAGAAAAAGCCGCAATTGAATATGCTAGCCAAAACAACGTACTAATTGTAGCGGCTGCTGGCAACCAAGGCGAAGCGAATATATCTGCATTAGGTAAAGCTTCGCGGGAATTTGATAACATCATCACCGTTGGTGCATTTGATGGCACAGGACGAGCCGACTATTCTAACTATGGAACCGGACTCGACATCTTAGCTTATGGCAATATACCAGAGCGATCGCAGACAGCAACCAACGCGGGAGAAGTTGATTTATCTAAACTCTTGACACCCGCGCAACTGGAGGCTTTTAACAAAGCTTTGGCAGTCGATCAAACCCAGCCTTACGACACGACTGCCAACATCGAAAACCTATCAACTCAAGATGAAAAAACAGCATTTGAAGCCGCACAAAAAGCGATTAAATCTGCTTTGGGAGAACTCAACAATATTGGCAGTATTGATAGCAGTTCCATCCAAGGCCAAGATGAAATTGCCGGTACTTCTATCGCCGCCGCTAAAGTCGCGGGAGCCGCTTCTCAAGTGTGGGCAGCTAATCCCAAATTAAGCTTTAAACAGGTGATAGATATCCTCAAGAAAACGGCTTTAGATTTGGGGACACCAGGTTGGGATGCCGAAACGGGAGTGGGTTTATTGAGTTTAGCTATTGCCATGCAAATGGCAGTAGATACCAAACCCGAATCCTACACTCCTGGGCAAAATGCCGACATCGATTTAGACTTGATTGACGAAGGTTTAACTACGCTTGGCGAACGTCCTGCCGGGTTCTGGAAGAAAGTGAAGAATTTCTTCCGCAAAGTGACGAATGTCGTTAAAAAGGTTGTCAATGTCGTTAAAAAGGTAGTCGCGGTCGTTAAAAAAGTCATAGATATTGGCAAGAAAGTTTGGAGCTTCTTCTCTAAAGCACGCGGTATCTTCGCCAAAATTAAAGGCTTCTTCACCAAGGTTGTTGGTAAATTCATCGCTTTGCCTATCTTCGGCAAAATTGGCGTCATTTTTGGCGGACTCGCCCTAGTTGCTGGGGCAATTGGCGGTCTAGTTTGGTGGTTGCGGCGGCGGCGTCAGCAACCAGAAAAACAACCACCAGATTCAACTCCACAGCCAGATCCAACTCCACAGCAGATTCGGGATCTGCAAGCAATTTGGAATAATTTAAACGCTACTCAACGAAACGATTTGCGGTTTTATCTGCAAAATGGAATTCCCCCCCAGTATCGCAATCTTTTGGATGGTTCTCCAGCCAGTCAACGGACTCTCAGCGCTCTTAGCACTTGGGGTAGTCTCACAACGTCACCGCCGCCAGAATTACTTTCTTTGATACTTCTTGGAACGCCACCTGCATTTTTGTCTTTCTTTGAGGGAACTTCACCACCAGATCCGGGAATACCCCAGTCAGTAGTTAACTATTGGAATAGCCTTACTCCGGAACAAAAGCAAGGATTTTTACCTGCTTTACGCGCTGGAATTCCTATAGATTATCGTCCTCTGTTCCAGAACGATCCAGATCGCATTTTACCTATCCTTGGTATTTTAGGAAACCTTAGTTCCGAACAGCGAAATTTACTTTGGTCATTCCTAGCAACACCTGGTGGAGTTCCTGACCAGTACCATAGTTTTTTTCCTTAACGCTGGCTGATTTCCAAACTCTAATTGCCGCCAATCAATCAGAGATTCAACAACATCAGTCAGCGCTGCAAAACTACCAAGATCAAATCAACCAAGCCAATGCATACGTCAATCAGTTTGAACAACAACGGCAACAATTCCAAAATGAAGCCAACTACTGGCATAGTCAAATTTACACTTGGGGAATTGTTGGCTACGAAGGACGAAGGAAAAGGCGGCGTCCTGTCTACGGTTGGATTTACAATCCACAAGCCGAAGCTAATCGAAATGCTGTTCAAGCGGCAGCTAATATGGCAGCACAATATCGGGATTCTGCGGCTCAACAGGCGCAACAATTGGCTGCTAGCTTGCAACCTTACATTGCAGCTAGCCAACAGCGATTGGCTCAACTCCAGCAACAATTGCAGTCGCTAATGCAACAGCAACAGGCGTTGCAAAATCCTTAAAAATTTAACGCGATCGCATTCTTTCCCACATGCGATCGCCTTGTCAAAACCTGCGCGATCGCGCCAATATCTCTCCTAATTCGGTTTTAGTAATGATGCGATACGTTGAGCGTAGCACGTATCGCACTCCTTTACTTCACCTACTAGGAGCGATATGCCTCCCTTCTGCTGTGCGTGAAGGGGAAGCGATCGCTCTCTTGCCACGCCGTATTGTACTTTAAGTTATATCTTATGTAGCGCACTTCAGTTTCTTAGTTTTTGCTGGTTAGCATAAAGCTTGTATCAGCCTAATATCAATGATTTTCAGGGTTTTTTGCTTTTTGCGATCGCCCGCTTGACAGCCCGAACTTAACTCACTATAGTAATACACAAGCCTATAAACATAACACTAGAGGAAATAGGAGGAAGAGCAACGCGGCTCGCAGTTGTTGCAATGCTGTAGGCCAGCCTAGAATGAATTCAGCTAAGTGAGAAGGATGTTCCCGCAGTTTGAGGTGAGTTGGCGTAAAGCCATACCTGTCTGTATAGCGGGAAAGCGGCTTGATGGAATACAGCAGGGGCAGGTTTTACCAATCAATTCGTGTGCAACCTGCTATAAACAATTGCAATTATTTCATCAAACGCAAACAACAACGGAAAGTTTTGAATTGCAGCCGCAGTTGATGGATATAGGAGTGCGATCGCTCTTTGATAAATCCATAACCTTGACAAAAAAAACTCGTAAAGCATTTTGAACATTAAGGATTGATTGAAATGGACACACTGATTGGTACTCTTGGGAATGACGTCAGAATTTGGAATGGCTCTACTAACGTGACCATTAATGGTTTAGCTGGTAATGATTCCCTCCTTGGTAATACTGGCAACGATATGCTCTATGGAGATTTTGGCAATGATACTTTAAGAGGTAGAGGTGGTAACGACTTACTATTCGGTGGTGGTGGAAACGATTTGTTGTACGGAGATGAAGGCAACGACTCTTTGTTTGGTGAAAGCGGCGACGATCGATTAGAGGGTGGTTTTGGTAACGATAATCTCTCCGGAGGAATGGGCAACGATAGACTTTTTGGACAAGACGGTAACGACGTTTTGACAGGCGATCTAGGTAACGACTCTCTCTACGGTGGAGTAGGAAACGATAGTCTTTTTGGTGGAGATGGCAACGATTTGATCGATCCTGGAAACGTTAGATCTTCAGAGTTAGACACTTTAACAGGTGGAGGCGGACGCGACCTTTTTGTTCTGAGTAATTTGATGTCAGGACAAGGGTCTGGATATGCTTTGATTACAGACTTTGTAGTCGCTGAAGATCGCATCCGCTTGAACGGAACTAGGAATCAATACTCTTTGCAGGCTATCAATAAAGCTGGAACAAGTGCTTTGGATACTGGAATTTACAGGCTGTTTAATGGGGGTAGTTCTTTAATCGGTGTCGTGCAAGATATCGCACCTGCAAGTTTAATCCCTCAAAACTTCACCTACATCTAATATCATATTCGGTCGATTACCCATAATCATCA
>DNGJ01000364.1:25141-34665 GCA_003486305.1 Cyanobacteria bacterium UBA11371 | reverse complement strand
TTCTTGTGTCGTAGGCGAATAAAGTAGGGGCAGGCAGGATGCCCACCCCGCAAGATGGGAAAAATTCTTGTGGGGTAGGCGTCCCGCCTGCCCTTGAATTTAATCAAAAACAATGGGTGCAATCGCCTAATGACCCACCAATTTATCGCGCAGGTGTTTGATGCGATCGCGCAATTTCGCCGCTTCTTCAAATTCCAGTTTCTTCGCTGCTTCTTTCATCTGCGTTTCCAGTTGCCCAATTAACTCTGGAATCTCTTCTAACGACAATTCATCTGACTTTTCATAAGCGATTTCTAGCTGTTGAGAATTCAATCGTCGCGATACATCCAGAAATGCTAAAATCGAATTACTCGATTTTTTCACAATCGGTTGGGGTGTAATTCCATGCATTCGATTGTATGCCATTTGAATCCCCCTGCGCCGATCGGTTTCATCAATTGCTTTAATCATGCTATCTGTTAAATTATCGGCGTATAAGATAGCTTGACCCCGCACGTGACGCGCCGCCCGCCCGATGGTTTGAATCAGCGATCGCTCTGCCCTCAAAAACCCTTCTTTATCTGCATCCAAAATCGCTACTAATGAAACTTCGGGCAAGTCTAATCCTTCCCGCAGCAAGTTTACTCCAATCAAAACGTCGAAATTTCCTTCGCGTAATTCTTGCAAAATTTCGATTCTTTCGATTGAACCAATCTCGGAATGCAGATAGCGGACTCTGATCCCTCGCTCTTGCAAATATTCGGTTAAATCCTCCGCCATCCGCTTGGTTAATGTCGTCACTAACACTCGTTCTTGAAGCGCAACTCTGTGTTTAATTTCTCCCAACAAGTCGTCAACTTGCCCTTCTGTTGGACGCACAAAAATTTCTGGGTCAATCACGCCTGTCGGTCGAATAACTTGTTCTATGACTCGACCTTCTGACACTTCTATTTCCCAGTTTCCCGGCGTCGCAGAAACAAAGATACACTGATTTACTTTTTCCCAGAATTCTTCTGCTTTTAAAGGTCGATTATCTGCCGCGCTGGGGAGGCGAAATCCATGTTCGATTAAGACTTGCTTGCGCGAGCGATCGCCGTTATACATCCCGCGAATTTGCGGTACTGTCACGTGGGATTCATCAATCACCAGCAACCAATCTTTGGGAAAATAATCGATTAAACATTCTGGCGGTTCCCCCGGCATTCGCCCTGCCAGGTGGCGCGAATAATTTTCGACGCCGTTGCAATATCCGACTTCCCGCAGCATTTCTAAATCGTAGCGAGTGCGCTGATCGAGTCGCTGGGCTTCTAATAATTTGCCAGCTTTTTCTAATTCTAGCACTCTGTCTTTTAATTCTTGCCCAATCGCTTCGATTGCGGCTTCTAATTGGTCTTCTGGGGTGACAAAGTGACGGGCGGGATAGATATTTAAAGCCTCGACACTTTGGAGAATTTCTCCGGTTACGGGGTCAACATAACGAATCGCGTCGATTTCATCGCCAAAGAATTCTACGCGGATAATTCTGTCTTCGTAAGCGGGACCAATTTCTAATACATCGCCGCGAACTCGAAACCTTCCCCGACTTAATTCTGTATCGTTGCGACTGTACTGAACCGATGCTAAATCTCGCAAGATTTGCCGTTGGTTGACTTCTTTCCCGACTTGCAGGGGAATCGCAGCGTTGAGATATTCCGAGGCAATTCCTAAACCGTAGATACAGCTAATCGAAGCAACGACGATAACGTCCTTGCGTTCAAATAGCGATCGCGTCGCCGAATGCCTCAACATATCGATTTCGTCGTTAATCGCAGCGGTTTTCTCGATATAAGTATCGGTGACGGGAATATACGCTTCCGGTTGATAGTAATCGTAGTAGCTGATGAAGTATTCAACTGCGTTTTCTGGGAAGAATTGCCGCAACTCGTTACACAATTGGGCGGCTAAGGTTTTATTGTGGGCGAGGACGAGGGTTGGTTTCCCTACTTGTTCGATTACTTTGGCGACGGTATATGTTTTTCCCGTCCCCGTCGCACCCAGCAGAGTTTGGAAGCGATTGTTTGCTTGGATGCTCCTGGTGAGGGATGCGATCGCTTGCGGTTGATCGCCTGTTGGTTGAAACGGCGCTTGCAGGTCAAATTGCGTCATCATGCTTTGATAATCTCGCTTGAGTGCAAAAACTCTTGTGTCTGTCAATCTGGCGTTGCTTGCACTCTAAACGATCCTACCTAACCTGCTCTCACTTTGCCTGTGCGGGTTTCATCCCCGATCCGGGCGGTGATGCGATCGCTCAATCATTTTTAACTGACCTCGCTAGGGTTGCCCATCCGTCTGCAAGATGGGGATGGATAGCGACTCTGCGGGAGCAAGAATCTCTTTTCGGGTATACGTCTACCACTTGAGTTTAGTTGTGGTAGATTATAGGCATGTTGACAATGAATTACACCTACCGCATTTATCCAGACCTTCACCAATCGGCACTGATGCTCGATTGGCTGGAAACGTCGCGCAAGCTTTATAACCGTGCGTTGCGTGAACTGAAGGACTGGATCAATTCCCGTAAGTGCTTGGCAGATCGATGCTCGTTGGAGCGGGAATATATCATCCCGGCAGACTTGCCCTTTCCGTCGTATCATCGTCAGCAGAACGATCTGCCCAAACTCAAAGAGTCGTGGACGGATCTCAAGCATGTCCATTCTCAAGTGTTGCAAACGACAATCCGGCGATTGCATGACACTTGGGAAGCATTTCAAGAACGAGGACATGGTTTTCCACGCTTCAAGAAATATGGACAACTCAAGTCTTTTGTGTTTCCACAGTTCAAGAGGGACCCTATTGTCGGCGACATCATCAAGCTGCCGAAGATTGGCAGTGTTCCCATGAGTTTGTCTCGCCCCATCCCCGATGGATTCAAGGTGAAGCAAGTTCGGGTGTTGTCTAAGGTTCGTGGAACCCAATGGTATGTAGTTGTCTCGATTCAGTCTGATGTGTCCGTTCCTGATGTGCCGTTTCACGGCAGAGCAATCGGAATTGATCTCGGACTGGAACGATTTGCAACCGTCTCTGATGGTAGCTTTTTTGAACGCCCCAAGTTTCTCTTGTCTCAACATCGCCAGCTGAAATTGCTGCAACGTCGAGCCGCACGTAAACAAAAGCGTTCTGCCAACTCCGAAAAAGCACAACTGAAAGTGGCACGTCTGCATCATCACATTGCTAACACCCGCAAGGACTTCCATTTCAAAACTGCTCACAAGTTGTGTGACCAAGCTCAAACAATCTTTGCTGAAGACCTCAATGCGGTTGGACTTAACCAGGGAATGCTGCGTAAAGATTGTATTGATGCATCTTTTGGGGCATTCCTGAGACTGCTGGAATGGGTCTGTTGGAAGCGTGGCGCATTCTTCATGCGCGTCAATCCTAACGGTACGTCCCAAACTTGCCCACATTGCGGCGCAACGGTGCGTAAGTCTCTCGATCTCAGAGATCATCATTGCCCTGAGTGTGGCTATCATACTCATCGCGATCGTGCAGCTGCCGAGATGGTGTTATTGCGTGGACTCAATCTAGTACCCGTGGACAATCGGGGAATGGAAACTGCCTGTGCAGGCGAACTAGCGGGAGACCAAACGTCTAGCCAAGTGCCGAAATCTCGTAAGAGAGTAACCAGGAAGACTAAGAAGTGATTCTTAGGAATCCCCATTTCTCTATAGCATGGGGAGGATGTCAAGATATTTATACCTATATCAGGTTATTTAAAGGTAAACTGAGTCTATACGTTTAAGCGCCTGGGTTTTCCGGGATAAAGGTTAGTTAAGAGTCTACAGGAGTTAAAATCATGGCAGCTAGCACCAGCAAAACTAAGAAAAATAGTACAACCAGCGCCGAAAAGAGCGAAAACACCGCTGAAAGCAACGAAAACGCCCAAGTTAAACCAGCAGATAGCGTCGAAAAAGTCAAGGAAGAAGCGCCCGCAGATTCCAGCAAGGTAGTGCGGTACGATAAGTCGAGTCTGGTATTTGCCAACCGCCCTGTGGACTCAACGAACCTGGTAGTAGCGGAAACTCTCAATGCATCGGGGATTCGTCCGATTATGTCTACCGAATTAGCGATCGCAAGTACAGTCAATGTATCCGGTATGCGCCCGATTGGCGCCAGCAATCTGCACGTGACTGAAACGGTAAATATTGCTGGAATTCGTCCCATCGCCGCCAGCGAGATCAAAATGTCCGATAGCATCGCCTTGATGGGAATGCGTCCAGTAGCGTTAAGTACCCTGCAATTTTCCCAAATGATTATGTCCGCTGGACTCCGCCCGATTGCATCGAACGAAATCGACGACAGCAACACGTTGATGGGTTTTCTAGATTAGGAAAAGGGAATTTAAGATTTGAGATTTGAGATTGCAGATTTATTTCAATCTGCAATCTCAAATTTTAAATTAGACTTTTCCGGAATTACTGAGATAATTTATCTAAAAATAATGGCATAAATTCTTACACAGCAAAGATTTACGCTCTAGTTTTAGTTAATTTGAGCCGTTTTGTCTCTTTCTAAATAGGTAAATTCAACATTCACTTCTTACTTAAAGGGTAAATATAGAAGTTTTACTGTTCTAGTAAGTTTGTTTAAAACCAATCTTAAAGATAGGGTCATTGCTTATAGAAAATCATCTAATCGTTAAAAAATCCTAAAAAAACCAAGTTTTGACACAAAAGATGATTTTTTTTTGATTCACTTATTCAAATATAAAGTCAAAACATTTTTAATAATTTATTTATAAATAAGCTCTCAGTTAGACAGTGCAACCTCCGCACAAACTTAAGCGAAAATTATGGTATCAACTTATACGTTTTTTTCGATTGAACTATAGTTTGATGTGACGATAACGATTTTTCGCCTGAATAAGTGGAAACCCTCTAAAGGTTTCAGGGAGCTAAAATATGACAGCAACGCGGCAAGAGCTTTACATGAACTTGATCGATGAATTGTTCAAGTGTCCTAGCGGTCAGGAACCAGAAGTTTTAGATGCTCACTTAGATTTAATCGATGCTGGTTTAGTAGAAACAATGGTACAGCTAGCAACGTATATGGCACACCAAGATAACCAGGATGGAGCTAAATTTTTACTCCACGTCGCCCGCGAATTAGCTAAGCAATTGGGATTATATCCCGAATTGTCAACCACCTCGGCGTAAGCGAAAACTTATGGAATCCACTGAGGCACAAGAACTAGCCTTCGATTTCCTCATGACAGAATGGGAAATTGCGGAAGCAGACCGAGAGTGGTTTTCAGTTCTTAACTGTCGTTGGATTAAAGATAGTTGGTTCGTTGTAGAAATTGGCGTAGAAGGATTGCCCGATAAATGGGTGATTCAAGTTTACGACACGGGAGAATGCGACCCCAACTATACTTTTAATTCCCCTATTAGTGCGGCTTCGGGAACGACTGAATTGGAAGAATTTCCGCCCGAAGTCGCCCAGATGATAGCGAAGGAACGCCAAGGTTAGTTTTTTAAGTTAATAACGCAAGTTGCAAGCTTGCTAATGGCTAATTGCTAATTGCTAATACAGCATTTTTCCTAGTTTGAGATAACTAGCAACTTGAGTTAATATGCTTCCATTAGCCATTAGCCATTAGCGATTAGCAGCTGTTTTTGCTTAAATTTTAATTGTTTTAGGTTGGGTAACGTGCTTGTCTATCCAACCTACTCGCTTTTATATTAAAGTAAATCAACTATATGGCAGTGCTGCAACTCGAGGAGGCGGTGATGAAAGATCAAGGGGTCACAATTGCTTCTGTTTTGCTGTTGATGGGACTTGCAATCGGTTGTTCGAGTCAACCTAAGACTGAAGTAGTTAGTCCTGAAACTCCCGCGACCAAGTCCACGAGTACGCCTGCTGCTAGTAAATCTAAAGCTAAAACTGCTGAATCGGTGAGTCAAGTTAAATCGCCTACAGTTAGCTTTTATACAGATAATGGGGTGGCAATTAGAGGCGCCGATCCGGTGGCTTATTTCCAGGAAGGAAAGTCAGTTAAGGGTAACAGCCAATTGGCTTACCAGTGGATGAATGCAACCTGGTATTTTTCTAGTGCCCAAAATCGCGATTTGTTTGTCAAAAATCCGCAGAAATACGCACCTCAATACGGCGGTTTTTGTGCTTGGGCTGTGAGTCGGGGCTATACGGCTTCCACTGACCCGGATGCCTGGAAAATTGTGGATGGCAAACTTTATTTGAACTATAACCGAGGCGTTCAGCGAAGTTGGGAGCGAGATATCCCTGGCAATATTTCCAGGGGCGATCGCAACTGGCCTTCACTGAACGATAGCCTCAAAAAGTAACAACTCACCTAGAAACCCGGTTTCTTTGGGTAAGTCCTGCCCTACTTCGTATGGGTGCCACCCCGATAGATTCGTTGTGCCTGTTCCGGTGAAACCCAGGATACTGCCGGTATTTTTTCTGCTAAACCATTTCCTGCCTCAGTAGCATTACTGCGACGCTTGGGTAGGTCGCAAGCGACTAGGGGCGCAGTTGTGTTATTATATACACCTGGAACTAACCCTTCTTCGGACTCGCCGATCTGACTTTGGGGAGGTGCGTAGGTATGCGTGTTGGGGTCGTAGGCCAGCACTTCACCCGTCTCGATATGATAAACCCATCCGTATATTTTCAGTTTTCCTTGATACAATCTAGAGTGGACAACTGGGTAAGTTTTCAGGTTCTCGATTTGAGTCAGTACATTTTCGGCGATCGCTATCTCCAACAATTCCTCGCCCTGGTAAGCGCCGTAGTTCTCTTTTACCAGTCTGCGCGTTGCTTCGGCGTGTCTCAGCCACTCGTATACCAAGGGCATTTCTTCTCTGAGTTTTTCCAGTTTCAGCAATCCCTTCATTGCGCCGCAGTGAGAATGACCGCAAACAACGATCTGCTGAATGTCCAAGGCGTGTATCGCGTATTCCAACGATGCCCCTTCACCCCCATTGGCGGCTCCGTAGGGCGGAATAATGTTACCCGCATTACGGATAACAAACAATTCACCCACTTCTGTTTGGGTGATTAAGTTGGGGTCGATGCGCGAGTCGGAGCAGGTGATAAAAAGCACTCTGGGCTTCTGACCGTGGGAAAGTTGCTCAAACAATTCCTGGTGGGTCGAAAAATAACTGGTCTTAAATTCCCGCAAGCCTGTAATTAATTTCTTCATAGAGCGAACCTTATCCCATCGGCGATGATTTACGAGCGATCTTGATTTTCTCAGATTGCGGGTTGTTTGTTGATCTGACTTTTGATGGGAAGTCGGTGCGATCGCACCAGGGGTAAGCGACACACAAGAGCGAAACCAAAAGCAGAGATCGTAGTTCTTCCCTCTCCGTCTCGGTTTTGACCAAAGCTAGCACAAGGTTGCCGTAAAAAAAAGGTTTATTTTTGCTATCAATATTTTAACAAATACAAATATTATTTACATAATTTTATCAATTTTATTTGGCAGGGAAAGAAAGCGATCGCAACTAAAACTTATCTAAATAATCAGTTTTTTTATGTTAAAATTCACGCGGTTTTTAATTGTGAGAATAACCGAGCTATTCTGCCAGCAGTTGAGCGACGCGAGTGTGCCTCCCCAGCAGAATCTCTTGATTCCTCAAGCTGACAATTGCGCCATTTTAAGTATCAGATAAACAACGATAAGAACTCAGCAGTATGAATTCAACTGCGTATAAATTTTTTCAATATTTCAATCTTTCAGTATTTTATTATTTTATGAGCCTATAAAAATGGAAAATTGCTAGCAAAATTATCAAAATTTCGGTATACTTACGTAGACTGCCTTTTGATTGAGGAGGATTACCAACTCAAAATTAGTCTGTCCGGAAAAATCTTCATAGATTCTTCAAAAATCAAGGGGACTAAATCGGAGATAAATTTATGAGACGCGATGACTTTTTGCTGCTTTTTTTCCTTTTGTACTTTTTCAAGTCGGGGTTAGGATATAACGCGGTTGGGAAATATCATCTGGAGGATATTTTCTTTAAGCCCGACGAGATGATTGTGGATGCGGTTAGGGAATTTTTCAATTAACTAATGAAGTAGGCAGGCAGCTTGCTAAGCTTTGGTTTAGCTGGTATTTGCAACGTTTCCACGATCGCTAACTACCTGTCGTTTTACGCATCAGGAGTATCTGTTGTTGCCAAATCAACTTATAGCCATTTTGGCTAAATCAATGCTCCTCAATGTGAAAATTTACTGATTCGGCTATGCAGTTGCAACGTTATCTGTCATAGGAATTTGATAGGTTCCATTTAACAAGTCTAAAAGGGTGGATCGCCTCAAAAGAAAACCAACCTAAACTGGGTATCAAGTTGGCTTTGCAAGTTGGTTTAGGTTGACAGAAGGGTAAGAGAAAAAGGTTTTGTTCTTGCTAAAGTTTGGACTGATTGTTATATCATGCCTGCTTGCATAGGTAGGGTTAGGCTAGCAGGTGTGCAGGTGGGAGGGAAAAAAACAGCTTTTTGCACAATCTACTCTATACAACCGATGCCAGCCGACATGATATCGGATCTTGCACGCTGGCTCAAAACCGGGCTTTTGTCAGCGAGATTCAGCGATCGCGTAAGGAAACCCGGTTTTTGCAAGCTTGTTGAGAATGGTGCAAGATGTGAGCTAAGAGAAAGAGAAAAGTGAGGCAGAGCCTCGTTGGTTCGTTCCCAGGCGGGAGCCTGGGAACGAGTTAACGAGTTAAGATCTAGGGATCTTTAGCTGAAGACAAAATTGTTATTGTTGGGGTTATTCAGGTCGGCGACGCTCACATTTCTGAAGGTAATGTAAGAGCGAGCAAGTGCAGATCCATCTGCGCCATCTGGGTCAAGTAACAGTACGGTGTTACGGCCTCGGCTAGAAAAACTAATGATGCCGTCAGCAATTGGATTTGAACCGCTGTAGTTAAAACTTGCCAACAGGTTTGTCATTACAATTTTGTCGATGCCTGGTTGAAAGTCGGTGATGGTGTCAGCCCGATCTTGAATGCGTTTGTAGACAAATTCGTCAGCGCCTCCTCCACCTGTAAGGATATCGTTACCTTGTTCTCCAATTAAGCGATCGCTAAGATTTGTCCCCGTTAAATTATCGCGGCGGTTTGTGCCAGCGATGATATTAAAAGCGGGTATTTCGATCGCTTTATTTGCACTCAAAGATCCGGTTGTTCCTGGTGTAGGTAAAGTGAGAACTGCATTATTACCATCAGCATCTTCGATAGTGCCGTTATTGAGGTTTAAAGCAGTCCGAGAAAGATAATCCAAGTCAGCGGTGGCATCTGTAAGTCCAACTTTGTAGTTAAATGTCAAAGTGTTAGTGCCGCTACCACTGCTGAAGTTAACAACTGCATCCAATGCACCTGTTTCTAGAACCAATTGCGGAGTGCAATTGACGAAAACATTCTCGCTGAATGTTATGTTAATGGGAATAACTTGACCGACGGTGAATTTGCCATTTGGTGCTGTTGAAGTAACGTTAGTAATGGTGGGTCTTGGGTTTGGGACTGGATTAACTACGCCTGC
>DNGJ01000364.1:24634-24926 GCA_003486305.1 Cyanobacteria bacterium UBA11371 | reverse complement strand
CCTGCGATCGCAAAGTCAAATGGGTTTTCATCGCTATCGTTATTAGCAAATGAAATTGTTCCAGAGGGATTCCCTACAGCAGTTGCATCGAGTTGCAATTGGAAATTAGCAGTACTAGATGCAGCAACACTTGTTGGGAAGTCGCCAATCAGGGTAAAACCCGTCGGTAAAGTTGGCGTACTTAAGGATAAAACATCATTCCCTGTGTTGTTGATCGTGAAGGTTTTAACAACCGAATTTCCACTGGTTGTTGTGCCGAAATCAATCGGTGTGGTAGTGCCATCAAGGATAT
>DNGJ01000364.1:17876-24400 GCA_003486305.1 Cyanobacteria bacterium UBA11371 | reverse complement strand
TCTAGCACCTCAATTTCTGGTGCTAGGGTACTAACATTACCGCTAAATTCGTAAGCGCCACTATCAACAATTGCGCTGCCATTGGCATCGCCATCAATAGGACGAGTCACGCCACGCTGGTCAGTCGAGGGTGCGCCTGAATTATTGCCTTGATCGATTGCTGCACTTCCTGGTAGCAGCGGTAAAACTTGCTTGCCATTAATTTCTTGCAACTCGCCGAGTTTTGGATCGCCAAAGGTGATATTATCCGTCACCCAGTGGTTGGTGATATCGGTAGGGGGCCATTGAATATTACCGCCTTGATCTGTTAATTTGCGGGTTGCTTGTGGCAGAGAGCCAAACTGATTTCCTACCGTGTTATCGGCAAAAATCGTGTTTTTGACATTGACTTGAGGATCTCCAGCAAACACGCCTCCACCAATACCGTTGGCGAAATTGTTGGCAATTGTGGTGTTAACAATGTTGTTAGTGGTGTTGGCGAAACCGAGAATAGCCATTGCTCCACCATTCCCGGCAAAATTGCCAAGTTCTGCCCGGTTCCCAGTGAAGGTGCTATTGGTAATCGTAGCAGGCGCGTTATACAGCCACACACCGCCCCCCTGCTCTGCTGCTGTATTGTTAGCAAAGGTGGTGTTGCTAATTGTCAGCCCTCGGTTAGGCTGATTGCTGATTTGATAAAGTCCGCCTCCCTTTCCTCCATCTTGTCCGCCAGGGAGTGCGCTGGCCCGGTTATTGATGTAGGTGCTGTCTTCAATAATTACCCGATCGGTGGGGGAGGTGAACAGGTAATTTGCACCGCCTCCAGCTTTGGCGCGGTTGTTTTCAAATAGACTACCAGTAATGCGAATTGTACCGCCAATGCCTTGGTTTTCTTCGACAGTAGAGCTAGCGCGGTCGGTATAAATTGCGCCGCCGTAGCCCCTTAAGAAAGGATCGGTGGGGTCGTTGGCGGCGAAAACAGCTGATTCGGTGTCGTTGTTGATGAAGCGGGAGTTTTCGACGGTTAACTTACCGTTAAGGCTGTTAATTGCACCGCCGACAATGCCGCGATTGTCCTCAAAATCGCTGTTGCGGATGGTGAGATTACCGGGACTGACGAAAGCGATCGCACCCGCACCGCGTTCGTCGTTGCCAGCGATCGCTTGGTTGGCTTTGAATTTACTATTGTTAACCGTTAGGTTGCTGTTCCACGCGGTGTAGATAGCACCGCCACCTAGATCGGCAACGTTGTTATTGAATTCAACGTTTTCGACGGTTATCGTTGCTTCGTCTGCGCCTGCGATCGCTCCGCCGCGTCCCTTCGTACTCTCATTCGTCGGACCCGCGCCAGTATTGGCATTAACGTAGCCATTGACCAATTTAAGATTCTTGATCGTGGCATTCGTGCTGGTAACCACATTCGCATCAACCAAGAAGATGCGAGAGGCATTATTTCCACTAATGGTCAAATTGGCAGCGTTAGCAGCATCAATTGTGATGTTTTTGCCAGGGTTAATCCGAATCTCACCTTTTGTCAAGGTAATTGTTTGATTCGCTAAGCTGCTGTCAAAAACAATCGTATCGCCACTATTTGCCTGTGCGATCGCATTCCTTAAGGAACCGGGATTATCATCATCTGTCGCACTCGTTACCGTGCGGATTTGTAAAACACCGCCGTAACTTGCCATCACTTCAGGTTTCAACACAGCAGTTGCTTTAATTTCACCCGTTTTGGCTTCTAACTCCCAGTTACCGCCTTTAGCACTATTTCCCGTCAAATCAACCGAAGCCGCTACATTCGCCCCAGTTAATTTGCTCAATCGCTGCACAAAACCTACCCCTTCACCAGCGGCGACATTGCACCCGTAAATCAGTAAATCTGCCCGATCGCCCAAACAAGATTGCCACTGCTGCAACCAGCTTTTGTATTCTTCTAAAGTCTGGGAATTCAGGCTACTAGAACCCAGTTGCACCTCTCCCGGATTTCCATGAGAAAAGATGTGAACCGCATCAATTGCGCCCGAAATCGCCGCAAATTTTTGCAATTCTGTCGTTACCGCAAAGATGCCGTTTTGTTCTGGATCGAGAATCCTGACTTCTACTTTGTCTAAAACGCCCGATGCTAGGTATTGATATCCCTCGATGTTGGCGTCGATAAAAACAAGAGTTTTGCTGTCCAAATTGGTTGCATTCCACGAAAAAGACATGTGAGATTCTCCAGGTGAATATTGACTGGTAGATTCACCCCAGGAGCGCAAGTATCAGATGAACTTGCTTATTTTCGAGCGGTATAAAAACCCTCTGTTTATAAACTTTACAATCCCTTGAACTCATTAGGGAACATACACCCCAAATTTCTATCGAAGGTAGGAAATCAAGTGGGTTGTTTTATGGTTCCTGCTTTTTGCTGAGGATTGACGCACCAACAATAGACAAACAAGGTTTTGGGAAACAGACTCATTGCTAGAACTACTCATTGACTTGGAACAAACCCAGTTTGCTGCGTCATCCTCATGCGTGAGAACTCGATCGGGCAGGCAAAACGCTTAAGTGAAAGTGCTTACCTGCGGTGTTACGGAGAAGGATAGTACCGGACATGATGTTATGACCTGTAACCCGGTTAACTACACAACTTTGACTACTATAGCTCAAACTTTGGCAAAGTTGAACTAAATATAAGTAAAGCTAAACTAAATGCCAGTCGCTGTTGCGTCCGCTGGAAAAGGACTCCAAACCGCTTGTCCTCTAAATGCTGAGTGGGCTTTAATGGTTTTTTTTTGCCCATCGCTGCATTTGTTATCCAAATATTTGAAAAAATTTATCCTCCTTTAGATAGATGATTATTTTTAAATCATTAAATTTTTAAGTTTTATGAAGAGTTGTTTGCACATTTGGGTATGGAGCCGAGTCGCTGTAGAGCCGTCGAACGCTGGCGGAAGCCTGGTTTGTGCATCAATCTCGCGGCTCTACAGCGACTATTTTTGCTAGAAACCGGGTTTTTTGCGTAAGTTCTCAGAATATAGCGGATTGCAGTCGTATGAGGTACACCCTTCGTTTGTGTAGCGGGTATTAAATACCCGCTACACAAACGAAGCCAAAAGGCTTTCCCTAGACGAGCTTGCAAACCGCTGTAATGGCTACCAATCTCAGACGGGACAGTTTGATGTAGGAACTCTTGAAGACAAGGGAGGTAGATTCTTTTGTGCTGAAGAGTTCCCTTTAGACTGGTAGCCAGAATAATAAACTAAGGAATTAAAGCTTTTTTTTGATAGTTTTACCCTTGCAGTTGAAGAACGCTGCTTAAATCGCTGAATTAGCAATTTGAGAATGATTAAAAAAACTGAATAAATATCAAGAGTATGTCGAAGCAACGCCGGATATCGCTTATAATCATTTAAACATCAAATCCGGGGCAATTAATCGATCCCGAACAATAAAAAAAAGCAAAGAGATCTGAAAGAAATGCTTAAGCGAGAGGGGTATAAATATAAAATATAAATAGAAACAGAGAAATAGCAAGAGAAGTGGGCGGGCGTGTCTAGCATGAGAATTCTAGTAGTAGAAGATGACAGAATGGTTTCTGAAGCACTCAGCAACGTACTTGGAGACCAAAACTATGCCGTAGAAGTGGCGAAGGATGGGGAAGCGGGATGGGAGCTAGTAGAAGCGTTTCCTTATGACTTAATATTGTTGGATGTAATGTTGCCCAAGATGGATGGGATCAGCCTTTGTCAGAGGCTGCGATCGCAAGGTTATAACATGCCAGTCTTGCTGTTGACGGGGAAAGACACGAGTCACGATAAAGCGATAGGGTTAAATGCAGGGGCGGATGATTACGTAGTTAAACCTTTCGATCCAGAAGAGTTAGTGGCGCGGGTAAGAGCATTACTGCGTCGGGGCAATGCGATCGCGCTGCCGATCCTAGAATGGGGTAGCCTCAAACTCGATCCGATAACCCACGAAGCAACTTACGATGGGAATCCGCTACATTTAACGCCGAAAGAATACGCAATGCTGGAACTTTTTTTGCGGAACAGTCGGCGGGTATTTAGTTGCGGAGCGATATTAGAACATATTTGGTCTTATGATGAAACACCGGGAGAAGAAGCGGTAAGAACGCACATTAAAGGATTGCGGCAAAAATTAAAAGCCGCCAGCGCTCCTACAGATTTAATTGACACGGTTTACGGGATTGGTTACCGTCTGAAACCACTTGATGGGATCGGCGTGGCAAATTCTGGATTGGAAACAAAAGAACAACCCACAAAAGCACAGACGCAAGCTGCGATCGCCGGAGTATGGAACCGATTTAAAGACCGGATCGGCGACTCTGTGGAAGCTTTAGCACAAGCAGCCGCAGCACTATCAGAAGGAAAATTAACACCAGAACTGCACGCGCAAGCCACGCGAGAAGCCCACACCTTAGCCGGATCTTTAGGCACTTTTGGCTTTAGCGAAGGTTCTCAGGTAGCGCGGAAAATAGAACGCCTGCTGCAAGCAACAAAATTGGGGCGAAAAGATGCCACGCGGTTCGGTAAATTGGTAAAATCCTTACGCACAGAAATCAATCGACCGCTGCAAGAAACCGCAAAAGAACCAGCAATAGAAAAAGACGAACGCCCCTTATTATTAATTGTCGCGCCCGACAGCAAAGCAGCCAAGCCATTAGTCACCGAGGCGGCTAATTGGGAAATTAGAGCCGAAATTGCGACAAATTTAGCAACGGCTAGAGAGATAATAGAGCGCGAACATCCGAATGCGGTGTTGCTGGAACTAGATCTAGAACAAATCAACTCTGGCAGTTTAAGCTTGTTAGCAGAGTTAAGCCAGCGAACCCCACCAGTCCCGGTGTTAGTTTTAACCGAGCAAAATAATTTAGACTTGGGAGCAGGCTCTACCCTTCAAGAGCGCCTCGAAGTCGCTCGTTTGGGGGGACGAGCCTTTTTGCAAAAGCCAGTCTCTCCCACACAGGTGATAGAAGCAGTTACCCAGGTACTGCAACGCGCCGATGCGGGTGCGGCGCGGATCGTAGTCGTAGATGACGATCCGCAAATTTTAGCTACCTTGCGGAACTTGCTAGAACCTTGGGGAATGAAAGTAAGAACCTTGGAAGATCCGCGCCGATTTTGGGAAACTTTAGAAGCAACATTGCCAGATCTGTTAATTTTGGACATCAAAATGCCCCACATCAACGGCATTGAGTTGTGTCAGGTAGTGCGTAACGATGCGCGGTGGAGTGGATTGCCAATCTTATTTTTGACCGCCTACACTGATGCCAGTACGGTGAATCAAGTATTTGCAGCTGGAGCCGATGATTTTGTTAGCAAACCGATTGTAGGGCCAGAACTGGTAACGCGGATCGTTAACCGTCTAGAGCGAATTAAACTGTTGCGAAGTTTGGCGGAAACAGATCCGCTGACCAGAGTATGCAATCGCTATAAATCAACCACCGACTTGAATCGCTTCTTGAGCTTAGCCAAGCGCTACAATCAACCTTTATCTTTGGCTATTGTAGATTTAGACCGATTTAAGCAAGTTAACGATCGCTACGGACACGATGTGGGAGATTCAGTCTTGCGCCAAATCGGACAAATTTTGCTGCGCTCGTTTCGCTCTGAAGATGTAGTCGCTCGCTGGGGTGGGGAAGAATTTATTGTGGGAATGTACGGTATGACCAAAAGCGATGGGGTCGAAAGGCTGAAAGAACTGCTAGAAATTGTGCGACAGCAAAAGTTTGTTGCTCCCGGCAAGATTGAGTTTCAAGTAACGATGAGTGGGGGTATAGCTGAGTATCCAAAAGACGGTATCGATTTGCAATCTTTGTATCGCTGTGCGGATGCAGCACTTTATCAAGCCAAGTTAGCCGGACGCGATCGCATCATGGGTAATGAGTAATTTTAGATTTTAGATTTTAGATTTTGGCACAATCTGAAATCTCCAATTACCTTTTTCCCAATTACCAATTACCAATTTTATGAATGCCCCTATCCCTGAAAATGAAGCCGCGCGACTAGCGGCACTTTATCGGTATCAAATTTTAGATACCGACCCCGAACCAGCCTTTGACGATCTCGCCAATTTAGCTGCTTATATTTGCTCGACGCCGATCGCATCGATCGGCTTAGTTGATGCCGATCGCCAATGGTTTAAAGCCAAAGTAGGTTTGGAAATCGCACAAACGCCGCGCGAAATTGCTTTCTGCGCCCATACTATCCTCGAACCCGAAGTGTTGATCGTTCCCGATGCCAAACTCGACTCCCGGTTTGCTAACAACCCCCTCGTCACTTTTGATCCTGGGATTCGATTTTATGCCGGGATACCCTTGACAACATATAATGGATATGCTATGGGAACGATATGCGTGATGGATCGGCAACCGCGCCAAATAACATCGCAACAAGTGGAGGCATTAAAGGCATTAGGACGCCAAGCGATCGCTCAGTTAGATCTGCGACAGCACAACGCGCTGCTGGCTAAAGGGGCGGGTTTTACAGTAGGGGCGGGTTTTACCAAAGAGTCTGCGGAACCAAGAGATATTTCGTTAA
>DNGJ01000364.1:0-17595 GCA_003486305.1 Cyanobacteria bacterium UBA11371 | reverse complement strand
TAAACCCGCCCGTACAGCAACCACAAGATATTTCGTTAAACCCGCCCCTACTGCGAAAAGCGAAAGACGAATTAGAGTTAAGGGTAGCAGAACGAACCGCAGAATTAGTCAGCGTCAACGAACAGCTGCAAGTAGAACTACTCAATCGCAAGCGTATAGAAGAAGCGCTGCGGGTATCTCAAGCACGCTTTGCCGGAATATTAGAAATAGCCGACGATGCGATTATTTCGGTGGATGCCAATCAACGGATTATCTTATTTAACCAAGGGGCGGAAAAGATTTTTGGCTATAGCGCGGCGGAAGTGATGAATCAACCCCTGGGAAAGCTGTTACCCCAGCAGTTTGAGGAAATACATCGCCAGCACGTGGAGAAATTTGGCAAATCTTGCGGGAAAGCGCGGAAAATGGGAGAACGCCGCGAAATTTACGGTCGCCGCGCCGATGGGAGCGAATTTCCCGGCGAAGCGTCGATTTCCAAGCTAGAAGTGGGAGGAGAAACGATTTTTACGACGATATTGCGGGATATAAGCGATCGCAAAGCCGCCCAAGCAGCGCTGGAACGACTCAGCCATCAAAACGAACTAATATTAAATTCCGTCGGTGAAGGACTCTGCGGGTTGGATTTACAAGCAAACATCACCTTTGTCAACCCAGCAGCCGCCAAATTGCTCGGCTACAAAATAGAAGAACTGATCGGTCAATCGATCGATACCATCTTGCAGCAAGACAAATCAAACGCTGAGGAATCGATCGGCCTCAAAAGCTCTCCGATTGACGAATCCCTCAGAGATGGAATTGTTCATCAAGTTCGGAAGGCGATATTTTGGCGTCGAGATGGTTCAAACTTCCCGGTTGAGTACGTAGCAACGCCAATTCTGCGATCGCCAACCGAAGTGGCATTTTCCGGCAGAAAATCGCCAACTAAAACAGAAATTATCGGCGCAGTTATTGCGTTTAGAGATATCACAGAACGGCAAATAGTGGAACGAATGAAAGATGAATTTATTTCGGTAGTTAGCCACGAACTCCGCACCCCTTTAACATCAATTCACGGTTCATTAGGAATGCTAGCCAGCGGTTTGCTCAGTACCCAACCGGAAAAAAGCCAGCGTCTGCTAGAAATTGCCGTAGACAGCACCGAGCGTTTGGTAAGACTGATTAACGACATCCTCGACGTTGAGCGCATCGAATCGGGAAAAGTCACGATGGCGAAAGTTTCTTGCAATGCAGGCGATTTAATCGAGCAAGCAGCAGATACCATGCAAGCGATCGCGGATAAAGCTGGAGTTACCTTGTCAGTTTCCACCGTATCGGCGCAATTGTGGGCAGATCCAGATCGAATTATCCAAACTTTAACCAACTTACTCAGCAACGCGATTAAATTCTCGTCCCGTGGGGATACTGTATGGCTGAGTGCCCAAATAACAGCAGCAGAGGACAGAAGCAGCAGAGGGGAATGGAACTCCACATTCTCACCTGCTCAAGAGCACACCCGCTCCGGTGCGAATATGAAACAAATATTATTCAAAGTCAAAGACCAAGGCCGGGGGATTCCCGCTGATAAACTGGAAACCATCTTTGAACGCTTTCAACAGGTGGATGTTTCCGACTCGCGCAATAGCGAAGGTACTGGCTTGGGTCTGGCGATTTGTCGTAGTATTGTGCAACAGCACGGCGGTAAGATCTGGGTCGAGAGTACCCTGGGTAAAGGTAGTACTTTCTACTTCACCCTACCCCTTAAACAATCGGTAACCAATTACCCATGACCAATTACCTATTACCCATGACCCATGACCAACAAGCGAATTCTGGTAATTGATAACGAGGAATATATTCGGGAAGTCGCCCAGATTTGCTTAGAAACGGTGGCTTCTTGGACGGTGCTAACGGCGGCTTCGGGTAGCGAAGGCTTAATATTAGCCGAAACAGAGCAACCCGACGCCATCCTGCTAGATGTAATGATGCCCGATATGGACGGAATTGCCACCTTTGAAAAGTTAAAGGCGAATCCATTGACACAGAACATTCCGGTGATTTTGCTGACGGCTAAGGTACAAGCTTCTGACCGTCGCCGGTATGCTGAAATCGGGTTAAAGGCTGCGATCGCTAAACCGTTCAATCCCTTACAGTTAGCTTCCCAGGTCGCGGAAGCTCTAGGCTGGAACCTCTGACTTAACACATGGCGAATCTCAAGGGAAAACTACGGTAAACGTTCATTTTCACAGCGGGGATCGCCTATCTGCCCTCGGGCTTAGGTAAAAATATCTAAGTTTTAACAGGTATAAAATTGTTGTACTATTCTCGTTTGTAGCCACTACACGTAAGCTGCTCCCGGGAAAGTGCCATTTAAAAATTTTTTAATTCCTCACAATTTCCTCAACTTTTTTTCCTAACCTCAAATTAGAGATGACCCAGTTATCCACTTAACTGTAGTCACACCCGGCTCCAGTTGATTGTAGAGGTTCGGGATGAGTACTCAAGAAGAAGCTCGCTCTGCAATAAACCAGCAGCGCCAGCAAGAAAAACACTTACAACAGTCTATGCTCAGCCGCGCCGAAGCTGAGGTAAAAACACCTACCTCAGACGGCATCGAAGCCGAAGCTAGGGAATTAATGACACAGCAGCGTCAGCAAGAAGAGTCCTTGCAACAGTCGATGCTCAGCCGTGCAGAAACTGAGGTCGGCGTGCCTGAGTAGGGGCGGGTAATACCTGCCCCTACTGCGGAACCACGAGATAATTCGTTAAACCCGCTCCTACCAGGCTCGCGTAGAGAGCCGAAGCACCTCGAACAGTCAAAAGTTCTTTGCCATTTTAACGATCGCGAATAATAACTCGGTAATAAGTAAAAGGAGAACAAAGCTATGTCTATTTTGAACAAAATCGGTTCGGCAATTCAATCCTTTTTAACGGGTATCAAAAACCTGATTCACTTTGTTTCGGGAGCGATCGCGCGGATTTTTGCCCCCATAGACGATGAATATCCGAATACAGGAGTGCAGCCTTTTGAAGGGGAATTACCCGATAAAAAGAGCAAACACTATCAAGCTTAGTAAGCTGCTTAAAAGGCTAACGGCTAATAGCTAATCGCTCGTCGAATCAGCTGGCAATTAGCAATTAGCTATTAGCTTTTCTTGCAATTCAAGGAAATGTCAATGAAAACAATCAGGAAGATAAACGACGAATTAGCGATCGCAGGACAGATTACCCCCGAACAGTTGCAACAGATTGCTCAGGAGGGATTTAAGTCGGTATTGAACTTGCGATCGCCAACCGAAGATGGCTTCCTGATCGGCGAACAGTCCCAATGTGAATCCTTGGGACTCTACTACGTAAATATCCCGATTAAACTTGAGGCCATTAACGATGAAATAGCCACGCGAGTTTTCCGCGCCATCAACGAATTACCCAAACCAATTCTCATACATTGCAGCAGTGCGAAGCGATCTGCTGCTTTAGTGCTGATGTATATCGCCATGCGCCAAGGAGCGACTTTCAAGCAAGCTTTCAACCAAGCCGAACAACTTGGCTTGTTTGCTATGTTCACCTACTCGTGAATCATCCGATCAGTAGATGCTAATCATCCGTCTTAAGTCATAGGGTGGTAGAGAGTGGCTAGGGAAGAAGTATTCCATCCGGAATGCTCATAGTTACTTTCCCATGACCAATTACCTCTAGGTTTAAACAAAAACGAGGTGATAAATATGACCAAAACAATTGTCAATTTAACAAAGGAAGTGCTGGTTCAAGCGATTGAGAGCGTTTTGGAGACTTATCCCCATCATCCTTATCAAAAAGCTTTTTCCATCGATGACTTGCGTCAAGAGTTAATTGCCTACGTCCTCAGCCAAATCCCCAATTTCTACGTAGTTGAAGAGTATCCAGAACAACCAATCCACTCGACAGCTTTTTATCATTCTCCAGAAGAAAGATGGCATCTAGAAGCTGCGATCCACCGGGGGATTGAATACGTACTCTGTAAAAATGCAGAACTGGTTTGTCACCACATCCCAGAAGAAGTTGAAGCCGGTTTCTGTGCGTCCAATTGGTTTGGGTAAAGAAAAAATATGCAGGTGGGCAGGTGGGCAGTTGAATGTATATTCTCCCCTGCACCCCTGCACCCCTCGTCAACCCACCTTTGCCATTCGTTATGCCCTATACTTCTGTCTACGGCCCGGTAAGATCTTGGCGGTACGGGCGATCGCTCGGTATCGACCCCATCGGCGTCGTGTCTACTTGTTCGTTTAACTGCGTCTACTGTCAGCTGGGGGAAATTCAGCACCACACCACCGCTCGCCAAATTTTTATCCCCACAGAAAAAATAGTGCGGGATTTACAAGTGGTTAATTTAGCGGATGTGGATGTAGTCACCCTCAGCGGCAGTGGCGAACCCACCCAAGCGTTGAATATAGGAGAGATTTTAACCGCCGCCAAGCAAATTGCCGGACTACCGATGGTAGTCTTGACCGAAAAAATGGGTACAAGCCTCCCCCTTCTAGGGGGACTTTTGGATCGGATGCTTTCAGCGAGGCTTCTGAATAAATACATAGCCGTTTATTCAGAGAGGATGTATAATGGTTGTATGTTGAATCTAACCTACGAGTACAAGCTCATTCCCACCGACGCGCAACGCGAAACCATAGACCACTGGCTAGAAATTTGCCGGAAGGTCTACAATTTTGCATTACGAGAACGGAAGGATTGGGTTAATTCTCGCAAGTGCGATATCAACTCATGCAGTATCAGACAGGAGTACATTATCCCTGCTGATGCGCCACGCCCAACTTTCGCCAGTCAGTGTAAGACGCTCTCCTCAGCAAAGAAATCAATCGCTGAATTGAAACTGCCGCACACCCATGTATTGCAACAGGCTTTGCGCCAATTAGAAGCTGCATTTGTAGCCATGTGGGAACGGGGACACGGCTTTCCTAGATTCAAGAAGCGGATGCGCTCTTTTGTGTTTCCGCAGTTGAATCTAGAAACCGTCAGGCATTTTGATGCGGCGGATGAAGTTAACTTGCCCAAAATAGGCTGGGTAAAGATACATTTGTCTAGACCGATTCCTCAAGGGTTTGAGGTTAAGCAAATTCGCATTGTGAAACGTGCGTCTGGCTACTATGCTATGCTCACGCTGCAATGCGATGTTGAAGTCCCTCAAATCTCAGCTCATGGTCACTCTTTAGGGATTGATCTAGGGTTAGAAGACTTTTTGGCAACATCTGATGGAGATTTGGTTGATAGACCTCGATTCTTTGTAGATCGACAACGCAAGCTGAAATCGCTGCAACGTCAACTGAAGCGCCAGAAAAAAGGCTCTGTTAAATTTCGCCAACTGCATCATCGAATTGCCAAGCACCACGAATACATCTCGAATGCTCGCAAAGACTTTCATTTCAAGACCGCTGATTATTTATGCGACCAAGCTGGCTCAATATTTGCTGAGGATCTAAACCTCAAAGCAATGTCAGCCGGAATCTTGTCAAAGCATACTTTAGATGCAGGGTTTGGTCAGTTTCTCAACATCTTGGGTCATGTCTGCTTTAAGCGAGGTGTATATTTCGCCAGGGTAGACCCTGATGGAACGAGTCAAACTTGCCCAAGATGTCAAACACATACAGGCAAGAAGGAATTGTCGGAACCTGTGCATAAATGCCCTGAGTGCGGATATGAAACTAATCGAGATGTAGCAGCCGCGCAAGTGGTTTTGCAGCGTGGATATACAGCGGTGGGGCACATCGCAATGAATTTTGGGGAGGGCAAGCTACGTGGGTAGTCCCGACGAACCAAGAATCCCCGCTCCTTCAGGACGGGGAGTTGTCAACAACAGTACCTTTCTCGGCGAGCCAGAAGTACGCAAAGCTTTAGAATTGGCAGATATCGTCGCGGCGAAACTCGATGCGGTGTCGCCAAATCAACTGCGGCGGGTTAATCGTCCCGCAAGCGCAATTGAGTGGCTTGATATTATAGCAGCTATAAAGCAATTTCGTCAAGAATATGAAGGTAATTTAGCGATCCAAACGATGATTTTATCGCGGTGGTCGGATGAGGCGCAAGGCGAGTATATCGAGTTGATGCAGGAATTGAGGCCGGATGAAATTCAACTCAACACGCCGACGCGGGGGCGATCGCTCACCCGCCAGCTGGAAACGCGAGGAAATGACCCCCAAATCCCGCGCGATTCCATGCAGGTTCTCAAAGGGGTTATTCTTGATTTCCTGCAAGTTTTTGCGGCAAAAATCCACAGCAGTACGGGTATTGCAGTGCGCCATAGAGATTGTAGATTGTAGATTTTAGATTGTAGATTTTAGATTTAAATCTCAAATCTGAAATCTGAAATCTAAAATCCCTACTTTCTACCCTTGAGTAAATAAGTTGTCATATCTCCTTTACCTTTGATGGAAATACAACCCCGCTCGACAAATTGATAGCGATTTTGTAATAGCTCATAGGTAGCGGGACTGACCTGAATAGCACCGGGGACGCCGTTTGTTTCCATGCGACTGGCAATATTAACCGTATCGCCCCACAAATCATAGCTAAACTTTTTAATGCCAATCACGCCAGCAACAACGGGACCCGTATTCATGCCAATTCTGACATTGAAACTTTTACCCGTTCGTTGATTAAATTCCTCAATTCCTGCCAGCATATCCAGTGCCATTTCCGCAGCAAGACAAGCATGATCCGGGTGGGGAAACGGCAATCCTGCTACTGCCATATAGGCATCGCCAATAGTTTTAATTTTCTCCAAACGGTGGCGTTCTGCCAAGCGATCGAATTCGGAAAACACGACGTTGAGAATATTTACTAATTCTCCCGGTGATGTGTAAGTGGAAAATTCAGTAAAGCCAACCAAGTCCGCAAACAAAACCGTTACTTGTTCAAAATGGTCGGCGATCGCGCTGGGGTCTTGTTTTAACCGCTTCGCGACGGGTTCGGGTATAATATTGAGCAATAATTGCTCGGTTTTTTCCTGCTGTTCGCGCAAAGCTGCTTGAGCGAATTTACGCGCGGTGATATCGGAAATAGTGCCTTCGTAGTACAGTAACTTTCCCGTAGAGTCGCGAACCGCACGGGCATTTTCGCTCACCCAAATTTTGCTGTTATCTTTACGACGTACCAGCGATTCAAAATCGTGTACGGCATTATTTTGTTCGATCGCAGCGATGAATTCCTGGCGTCTGTGCGGATCGATATAAACTTCTGCGGCGATATTTTGAATGCTCGATATGAGTTCTTCGGGTGAGTCGTAACCATATATTCTAGCTAAAGCTGCATTGGCACTCACGAAACGTCCTGCTGGGGTGGTTTGAAAAATTCCCTCAACTGCGTTATCTACGATGCTGTGATATCTTTCTTCCGAAAGACGCAAGGCTTCTTCAGCTTGCTTGCGTTGGATGAGGGAACCTAATTGAGTAGCAACTGCATTAACGAGTTGTACCAAATGAGACTGTTCTGGGATACTTTCTTTTTTGAAGAAAACCAAAACGGCTAATACTTCGTCATTGGCGAGAATGGGAACGCCAAAACCAGCTTTCAATCCGACTTTAGCTGCGAGTTGGGGACGCAGAAAAAATTGGTTTTGTTCTATGGAAACATCTTCTATCCATTCAGGTTGCTTGTTTGCCCAAACTCTTCCCGGCAGTCCGATATGGGGAGCAAAGGTAAATTTCAAGCTTTTCTGTTTGAATTCTTCTAAATTGAGGTCGCTGGTATACCAACCCTGAGCGTATTCTAGAACGGTTCCATCATTCGTAGGAACCCAAGCTTCGCTAAAATCCCAACCGATAGTTTCAGCGACTAAACCAATCGTGACTTTGAGGGCACAGTGAAAGTCGGGGGCGCGACTGATGGCTTGGGTGGCGGCGAGTAAGAGGCGAATTTCTACTTCGGCTTTTTCGCGATCGCGTATTTCTTGTTCCAGCTGTTTATTTTTTATTTTCAGTTCTTCGTTCAGCCTTGTTTGAGCGAGTTGATTTTCAATTCTGGCTAAAACTTCTGGTACTTGGAATGGCTTTGTGATATAATCCACTCCCCCTACTTCAAAAGCTTTTACTTTATCTAATGCTTCATCCAGCGCACTAATAAATATGATGGGAATTTTACAGGTTTCCGGTAGAGATTTTAACTTTTGACAGACTTCATAGCCGTTCATTTCCGGCATATTAATATCGAGCAAGATTAGGTCTGGTGGTGACATCTGCGCCCCTTTTAAGGCAATTTTTCCGTTGATTGCCTTTCTGACTTGATACCCTTGCTGAGCTAGCATCGCGGATAACAGCCGTAAGTTATTCGGCGTGTCGTCAACAATTAGAATATCGCCTTTTAATCCTGGTTCTTGTTCTTGAGAGAGCAAAATTTCTTCCATTTTTTTTATCCTTCTTCTGGAGTTTATACCAAATTTGTTAGTATTGTTTCACTGTATAGAGTGTACTGGAGACTCGGGCAGGGATCTCTGGGGATGGCATTTTGTCTTAAAAGTCACTAAGTCTTCAACTACGACGCAGTTTCGTCCTTGGTGTTTGGCGGCATAAAGTGCTTTATCAGCAATGGTAATTAAGGTATCGGGGCAGATTTCTGTATGGGGAATAATACTCGCAACTCCTAAACTTAAGGTGACATATTTACTGACTTCAGATTTAGCATGAACCAGTTTAATGCTTTGAATTTGCTTGCGGATTGTTTCAGCTACGTAGAAAGCTCCCTTAGCAGTTGTATTAGGGAGAATGACTGCAAATTCTTCCCCGCCGTAACGAGCGACTAAATCTGAATGACGTTTGACACTCTGACGAATTGCTGCGGCTACATGCTGCAAGCAAAAATCTCCGGCGAGGTGTCCGTATGTATCATTATAAAGTTTAAAAAAATCGACATCGCATAAAATTAAAGACAGGGGTAATTTGTCTCTAAAAAGCCGCAGCCATTCAAAGTACAAATATTCATCAAACCGCCGCCGATTGGCAATTCCGGTCAACCCATCTAATGTGGCGAGTCGTTCTAGCTCCTGATTCGCTTTTACTAAAGCAGCTTCTACTTTTTTCCGGTGGATAAAAGAAGCTAATTGAGTTGCAACTGCTTTAACTAATTCAATTATTCTGGGAGCGGGTTTGAGTTGAGTTTTCTTAAATAAAACTAGAATTGCTAAAACCTGGTCATTCAAAATAATAGGAATGCTTAATGCCGTTTTAATTCCTACTTCTTGGGCGATTTCGCTGCGGATGAAGCTGGCTTCTTGAGCCAAGGATACATCTTCGATCCACTGTAATTGCTTGGATACCCAAACATGACCAGCTATGCCGATATTAGGAGCCAATATTAAATTTTTACTTTTTTCTATAAATTTTTCCAAATTTTGTTCGCTGGCATACCAACCGCGACTATATTCGAGCCTGACGGTTTCGTTGTTGGGAATCCAAGCTTCTCCTAAATCCCAACCAATTGTTTGACTTACTTGACAAAGAGTAATTTCCAAAGCATCGTGAAAATCTAGGGATTCATTAATCAGTTTAGTAGTGCTTAATAAAAACCGGACTTCTTCTTCGGCGCGTTGGCGTTCAATTATCTCTAGTTGCAGTCTGGCATTTTGTTCGCACAGTTGTTTCTGCATCTGATGAATGGTTAATTGATTTTCCACCCTTGCCAATACTTCTTCTATTTGAAACGGTTTAGCGATATAATCTACTCCCCCTACTTTAAAGGCTTTTACTTTATCTATTGTTTCGCTATAAGCGCTCAAAAAAATCACTGGAATATTGCGGGTTATTTCTACTTCTTTTAATTCCTGACAAACTTCATAGCCGTTCATTTCCGGCATATTAATATCGAGCAATATTAGATCTGGTTTAAATCTCTGTGCCCCTTGTAACGCTAATTTTCCATTGATGGCTTGCCGGACTTGATACCCTCGCGACGCCAGCATATTGGTTAAGAGTCGCAGTTGTTCCGGCGCATCATCTACGATGAGAATATTGGCTTTTAATGGCGGTTTAATTAGGTGACTCATCGCTGTAAGGTTGAGTTAATTCGATGATGATATCCATCCGAAAGTTATCGACTAAATCGGTTAAAGCTTTAGTAATATTTGACCCAGTGGGGGGAATCTGCTGGAGCAAATTTATAATTTGCTGGTCGTCGATTTCCAAGGCGGCTTGGTGCAGTGCAACGAGCCAGTTTCTGGGCATAAAGCTCAAGTCTTCGCTCTTGAGTGGTTGAGACTGTGGTGAAAAACGACCGTTTGAGGCCAAGGAACGATTTTCTTGGTAGACATATAACACTCCTAAATGCTGAGCCATTTTTTCAAACAGAATTTCTTCTTGAAAAGGTTTGCAGATAAAGTCATCGCAGCCTGCATTTAAGATAGCCAATCGCTGCTCTTCAAAGGCGCTGGCGGTGAGGGCGATGATTTTAGTATTTTTCCCTTTGGGATGGCGTTTAATTTCGCTTGTTGCTGCATACCCGTCCATTACTGGCATTTCCATATCCATCAAGATCAGATTGGGTTGCCAATTTTCCCATACTGCGAGTCCTTGTTGTCCGTTTTCGGCTTCTCTGACTTCAAATCCCAAGGGGGCGAGCAGTTCCAGGAGCAGTTGGCGATTGGCTAAGACATCTTCGACGACGAGGATGCGATATTTTGCCTGATTTGGTTCTAAGCCAATTACCCGTCGCGGGTCAGAGAGGGTGCCCTCCTGTGCTTCGGATACCACAGTTGCTTGGATATTAAATCTAAAGGTGCTGCCAATGCCTTGTTGGCTGGTGACGCCAATCTCTCCTGCCATCAATTTGACAAATTGCTGGCTAATGGGTAACCCAAGACCTGTGCCTTCCATTGACTGGCGTCCGGTCTGGCTTTGCACGAAGGGTTTAAAGATGGTGGCGAGTTCTTCTGGTGCTATGCCGGGACCTGTGTCTTGGACGCTAAACCAAAGCGTTACGCGATCGCAGTACAGAGGGGTTCTTGGGCAGGTGGGCTGAGGGGAATTTGAATCTATATTCTCCCCATCTTCTGGAGTCACCTGCTCTTGAGTACCATAGTTCACCGAGTCATCTGCTGTTTTCACGCGCAAGGTAACGTTCCCTTTGGTGGTAAATTTGATCGCGTTGCCCAGGAGGTTAATTAAAACTTGACGCAGTTTGCTTTCGTCGGTTTTTACGTATTGTGGCACTTGCGGGGCGCGTTCAAATTTCAATTCTAAGCCTTTGGATTTGGCTTTGAGTTGGAACATGTCTTCGATGGCGGTGAGTAGGCGGTACAAATCGAAGCAATTTTCATTGAGTGCAATTTGACCGGCTTCTATTTTAGACATTGATAAAATGTCGTTGATCAGGTCTAGCAAATGCTCGCCGCTGCGATTGATGATTGCCAGATGTTCGCGCTCGCTCTGTTCTAGGGAGTCGCTGCGGGCGAGCAGCTGGCTGAAGCCCAGGATGGCGTTGAGTGGGGTTCTGAGTTCGTGGCTCATGCGGGCGAGGAATTGGCTTTTTGCTTTGTTGGCGGCGTCGGCGGCTTCTTTGGCGAGTTTTAATTCGGCGAGTAATTCTGCTTGCTGCAAGGCGACTCCTAACTGGTTGCCTATTTGCACGACGATGTTGATTTCTGCGGGTGACCACAGGCGGGGGCCGGTATTTTGATAGGTTGCTAGGAGTCCCCAAAGTTTATTGCCGCAGAAAATGGGGACGGTGATGTAGGCTTTGGCTTGAAATGTTTCTAATAGTTCGATGTAACAATTGCTGAATCCGGCTTGATAAATGTCCCAAACGCAGAGGTATTTTTCCCCTTGGTTGTAGATGCCGCCAGAGGTGCGCTGTAGGTAGGTATCTTCTACCAAGTTTTGGCAGGTGTTCCATAGTTTGACGATGCATCTGGGGGATTCTAAAACTGCTTGTGTAAAATCGGCTTTTTCTGAGTCAGGCCCGACGACGGGAATCCAGCCGCTGCCGATGGATTCGGCGACGAAGTTGCCGCTCCAGTCGGGGTTGAAGCGATAGATGATGACGCGATCGCTCCCCACCACCTGCCTTAATTCTTCCGTGGTGGCGCGGAAAATTGTTTCTATGTCTAAACTTTGGCGCATTCTTTCGATCGCTTTGGCGATCGCTCGTTCCCGTTCCGCACTTTCTCGCAATGCCTCTTGCGCTTGTTGGCGTTCTGTGATATCCACTGCCATCGATGCGCCGCCGATGGCGTTGCCGCTTTCATCGATCAATGCGGTGTTATACCATTCGCAGATAACGATTCTGCCATCTTTGGTAAGGTTCTCGCTGATGCTGCAAGTTGCGCCCCGTTGATACAGTAGCTCTTGCGTTGCTAAGCTGATTTGCTGTTTGAGGTTAGAGGGGGTGAGTAAATCGATCAAATCCTGACCGATGGCTTCAGTTTGAGAGTAGCCAAAAATCTCAGCTGCGGCGGAATTCCAGGCGATAATTTTACCGTCGTTATTCCATTCGATCACGGCGATCGGGGTTTGCTGGACTAAAAATGCGATTCTTTGTTGCGATTCCAACAGAAGTGCTTCGTTGAATTTGCGATCGCTCGCATCGATCATCACTCCATGCCAAATTATTCCGCCCTCGTTCCCAGGCTCAGCCTGGGAACTCATGAGGCGTTCGGGGCGAGAATTTGCTTGCACCCACTTGATTTGACCTGATGGGGAATTGAGCCTTCCTTCCCAGGCAAAAGGCGCTAAGGTAAGGGCGCTATGAGCGATCGCGTCCATCAAGCTTTGGATGTCATCTGGATGAACTTGCTCGAAACCTAGCGCTGGATTTTCTAATAGCTGCTGGGGTTCTAATTCGTAAATTTCTCGGCATCCGGAACTTACATAAGCAAAACTATAAGAGCCATCGGGGTATTGGACGAATTCATAAATCATTCCCGGTACGCTGGCGGTTAATTTTTGCAATCTGGCTTCGCTTTGGCGTAAGGCTTCGTCTGCGGCTTTGCGATCGCTAGTATCTATTAGCACGCCATGCCAGAGGATATCGCCATTATCGCAGCGTTCTGGTTTGGAAGCGCCTTGAATCCATTTTTGTTTTCCGGATGGGGTATTAATCCGCCCTTCCCAAAACCAAGGTTCTAAGGTTTGGGCGCTAATGGCGATAGATTCGTGGAGCTTTTGTAGGTCATCGGGATAGGCGAGGTCAAAGCCTAATTCTGGATTTTCTATTAGCTGTTCTGGTTCTAATTCATTCAGATATCGGCAACCGGAACTGACATAACCAAAACTATAAGATCCATCGGGATGGAGCATAAATTCATAAAGCATTCCCGGCACGTTTGCTGCTAATTTTTGCAACCGGGCTTCGCTTTGCTGTAAAGCAATTTCTGCTTGTTTGCGGGCGGTGATATCTCTGAGGGTGATGAGATAGGCGTCTTTACGATCCCAGGTAATTCTTAAAGCCCGCATTTCAGCGACAATTATTTGAGAGCAAGGCCGAATTATTTCTATTTCTGTTAATTCGTCGCTGCTGATGGGTAAACCTAACGATGAGTGCAAAACTTCTTCATAGGATCTGCCGAATAAAGTGAGCGCGGCACCATTGACAAATAGGATGCGATCGCTGTCGTCTTGAACGATTAATCCTTCGGATATTGTGGTGACAATTTGCGATAACCGCGCTTCGCTTTGTTCGAGACAGTTAATTAATGCGGTTTTGACTCGTTCGTCGCGTTTCTTGTCGCTAATATCCCGTCCTTCGGGAATCAGCAGCACGACGTTACCCGCGTCATCTAGTACGGGTTTTAAGGAAAAGTCAATCGTGGCGATTGTCTTTCCCGCACCCCGGATATCGACTTCGTAACGGACGAATTGACCGCTAGCTGCTAGTGCGATCGCATCTTTGAGCTGTTGTTGAGTCGGGGTGAGGGAGTTTGGATTGGTAATTGGTAATTGGTAATCGGTAATTGGTAATTGGTAATTCTCAAGATCGCCCCTGCTCTTGATCTCGTCTACGCCTACCGTCCACCAGCGAGTTTCCCAATACGGGCGTCCTACAGCGTCGCCCGACTCAATCCCGCAAAAATCTAACGCTGTCTGATTGGCTTCTATGAGTGTGCCATCGGGGGTCAGCAGTCCGGTAAATTGAAACGTATTGTTAAAGATGGCGCGGAATTTGCGTTCGTTTTCTTGCAGGGCTGATTGAATATGCTTGC
This sequence comes from Cyanobacteria bacterium UBA11371, assembly GCA_003486305.1. Taxonomy (GTDB): domain Bacteria; phylum Cyanobacteriota; class Cyanobacteriia; order Cyanobacteriales; family Aerosakkonemataceae; genus Microseira. The sequence goes on along the minus strand of DNGJ01000364.1, from coordinate 3,446 downwards.
GATCGCTAATATCTTTATGAGTTCCCGTCATCCGCACTGGGGAACCCATTTCATCCCGTTCGGTTACCCGGGCGCGCGATATAATCCACTTCCATCCGCCTTCCTTGCTCGCCATGCGAAATTCTACTTCATAGCAGAGACTACGCCCTTGCAGGTGCGCCGCCAACGCAGCTAATGCCATTGGCAAATCTTCTGGATGTACGAGTCTTTCCCAAGATAAAAACCGATCTTCGATTTCCTCGACTGCATACCCCAGCATAGTTTTCCACTCCGGGCTGTAATAAACGATTCCCGTGTTAATATGCCAATCCCACAATCCTAAACCGCTAGCTTCGATCGCAAGTTGAAAGCGTTCTTCGCTTTTGCGTAAAGCTTCTTCTGCTTGTTTGCGCTCGGTAATATCCTGCCCAATCCCGATACAATTCCCATCGGATAGCTGAATATTCGCCCAGCAAGTATCGATAACCCTGCCAGAGCGCGTTGTGGTTTTGAAGTCCTGCCATTTCCCAGTTGCTGCCTCCATGAATTCTACAACTCTGGCGCGGTATTCCCGGTCCCGGTAGCATTCTACTAATAGATTGCGGTTGGCTAACTCTGCCCAAGACCAACCGAGAACAAGTTCTAAATGCCGGTTGGTTAGTAACATATTGCCCGATCGATCGTAAAGCGTCAGCATCACGGGGATGTTGTCAAAAATTGTTTGCAAAAGTTCTTTTTGCTGGCGCAGTTCGGCTTCGGATTGCTTGCGTTGGGTAATATCCGTCGCCGAACCAAGCATTTGCTTTGCTTTCCCATCTGCCGTGCGGGCGAATAAGGTATCCCGGCTAAAAAGCCAACGGTACTCACCATTTTTGTGCCGCATCCGGTATTCAAATTCAAAAATATCGCCATCTTTGCCCGTTTCAAATTCTTTGAGATATTCCCCGAAGCGTGCCAAATCCTCGGGGTGCATTAAGGTTGGCATTACAGCCGTTCCTATCTGCTTTAAGTCTTCCGGGGTGTAGCCAAGAGTTTCCACGATCTCGCGGTTAATATAAACATTTCGCCCTTCTATCAAGTCGTAAACATACAAAATATTAGGATTGGTTTCGGCTATTTTTTCAATAAACCGCTGGCTTTCTTGCAAGGCTTGTTCTATCTGCTTGCGCTCGGTAATATCGCTAAGGGAGCCAATCATCTCGATGGGGTTTCCAGCTTCATCGCGCACTAACTTAATCGCATCATAGAGCCAGCGATAAGTCCCATCTTTGTGTAAAAAGCGGTATTCGCCAGCATGATAACCCTGTGCTATTAGTTGCGACATCTCTGCCCAGACGCGCTCTTTATCTTCCGGGTGAATTTGGTTGACCCAGAAATTATCTGACTCTAAAAATTCTCCCGGTTCGTAACCTAAAAGAGCGGTGACGTTTTTGCTAACAAAGGTAGTGCCGTAGTTTTCGGTTGTCTTGCAGCTATAAATAACCGATGGATTAGAAGAAAGTAAATATTCTAGCCGTTCTCTGGCGATTAAAAGTTCTTGTTGAGCCAGCTTTTTTTGGGTGATATCGCAGAATGTCACCGCCAAGCCATCCCCTAATTTTACGGCGACAACGTAAAACCAAGCCAGTCTTTCTTCAAAGTTATAGTGAACTTCTCGGTTGAGGATTTCTCCTGTTTCAACCACCCGGACAAAGTCGTCAAATAGTTTGGTTTCCTCCGTCCACGGCATTTTTTCTAATAAATATCGCTCGATTAACTTTTCCCCTGCGATTCCGGCTATTTGTTCCGCTGATGGATTGACTAAAAGAAATTTAAAATCTACTATATTTCCTCGCCTATTTCTCACCGATGCCAATGCTAAAATCCCGTCTTGGGAACTATCTAATACGCTCGCCAGTAAGGATTTTGATTGCGCCAGTGCTGAGGTTGTTTTCACCAACTCGCTGACATCGGTATGGGAGAAAATCATCCGCACCACCCGCCCCCTTCGATCTTTGAGATGAATGGCTCGGACGAGGATATATACCGTTGAACCGTTTTTATGATAAAATCTTTGTGTCGTCGTAAATTCTTTCACTCGACCGGAATTATAAGCCTCGATCAAGTTTAAGGCAGCCTCTTTATCTTCAGGAAATATTAGTTTTTCCCAAGAGGAAAATTGATCGGAAATTTCATCTTCTTCGTAGCCGAGCATTTCTTTCCAGCGCGGGGAAAAGTAAACTTCTCCCGTCTGGAAATTCCATTCCCAAAAGCCGTCGTTCGAGGCGCACAAAACTAACTCCAAACTGTCTTTAGTTTCTTGGAGTTCTGCTTGTGCAGCGGTGCGAATCAGGATTTCTTCTTGGAGTACTTTATTTTTTAGTTCTAGTTGTTTTTGCAGAGTTTGGATCTCGAGATGATTTTCGATCCTGGCTAAAACTTCTTCGACTTGAAAGGGTTTGGTAATATAATCGACGCCGCCGACTTTAAAGGCTTTTACTTTGTCGTTTGCTTCATCTAAAACGCTCAAGAAAATGACTGGAATATCCCTAGTTTTCTCGTTGGCTTTGAGTCTTTTACAGACTTCAAATCCGGTCATTTCTGGCATGATAATATCGAGCAAAATCAAGTCAGGGGGGGAAGATTTGGCTGCATTCAAGGCGAGTTGTCCAGAGATAGCCCGCTGGACTTTATACCCGCGCTGAGTCAGAATATTAGACAAACACCGCAGGTTGCTTGGTTGGTCGTCAACCACTAAAATTTTGAAAGTTTGATTATCCATTGTCATGGGGTTAACTGCGAGTTTGGAATTGACCCGGAAGGCTGAATTAGTTTATAATTGAGTGCGTTAGTCTCACTATTATATCGAGGCGAAAATCATCAAGTAAATCCCTTAAAGCCTTGGTTAGAGGGCTATAAGATTCGGGTATTTGCTCGATAAGCTGAGCCACCAAATCTTCATTGACTTCGTTAGCAGCCTGATAGAGCTGTTCGATCCAAGTTTTTGGCATTTGAGCGAGTTGCTGAAGCAAAAACTTGACGGGTTTTTCACTAGCATAATAACGTTTGCGAGAATAAGCGAGGGTTAATTGAGGTAAATCTTCGTAAACATAGCGCACGCCCAGGTATTCAGCCATTTTTGCAAAAATTAACTGTTCGGGAAAAGGTTTGCGGACAAAATCATCGCAACCTGCTGCTAATATTTCCCCTCGTCGTTCTTCAAAGGCACTGGCAGTCAGGGCAATAATGATGGTTTTGCTTGCTTGTGCTGCTTGTTCTGCTCTAGTCTCGCGCAATCTAATTTGTTTGCTTGCTTCCATGCCATCCATCACTGGCATCCGGGTATCGATCCAAATCAGGTGGGGTTGCCAATTTTCCCATAGTTCGAGGGCTTGCTCGCCATTTTCAGCTTCTTTGACCTCAAAACCAATCGGTTCGAGCAATTTAAGCAGCAGCAGGCGGTTTTCTTTTGTGTCGTCAACGACGAG
>DNGJ01000512.1:6438-14807 GCA_003486305.1 Cyanobacteria bacterium UBA11371 | reverse complement strand
GCCATCCGTTCTCTAAACCAAGTTAACTTCCTGTTGTCACTTCTTGGCATTAATGAAGGGAAAATGGATTGCGACCAGTCAAACGAGTATTGTGAACCTTCTGAAAAATCGTCTCGATAAAGTTGAACTTCGCCTAACTCAAATTTCAGTAAAGGCTGGTTATCAAACCACAGACGCTCATACTCAACACGACATTTATCTAAATTATAACCAATACCTAATTCGTATTTGTAAATGCCGCCATTACCTATAATTTCTAACTCGAAACGTTGAATTTGTGAAGTTTGCCAGCGCGTCAAATCGGCAGATTTGAAAATCCCCTCTACCTTACCGTCGCCGCTCACAAATGCCTGGATTTTTTGCAATACTTCAAAAACAGTCGATTTGCCCGATCCGTTATAACCCAAAAACAGATTTATCGCGTCAACATCAAGTTCAAAATTTACCAGACAGCGAAAATTATCAATATATATCCGTTTCAGCATAAGAGGTTTTCAGCAATAACTTTTCGAGATGCCCTATTTAACCTTGTTTCCAGCACGTGTAATTTTAGCAGTTTGCCATAGAATTGTCAGTCTTGAGCGCGTAGCGATTCAAAAGCAGAGATGCGCGCGATATGCCTCCAGCACGAGTATAGCGATCGCATCCCCAAACCCACCAATAAGTACGCAAAGTGCCGTAAAATTATCCCACCATCCGCCATCTGCACACTGTTGACCCCATGCTTTGCGACTACTTAGTTCAAATCCTCACCGCCCGCGTCTACGATGTTGCTCAAGAATCACCCCTAGAGTACGCGCCAAATCTCTCGACGCGACTGAATAATAAACTGCTGCTGAAGCGCGAGGACATGCAATCTGTCTTTTCCTTCAAGCTGCGGGGTGCGTACAACAAAATGGCAAACTTGCCCCCAGATTTGCTGGCACAAGGCGTCATAGCTGCCTCGGCGGGAAATCATGCCCAAGGTGTCGCCTTGGGTGCGCGTCAGCTGGGCACGCAAGCAATTATTGTCATGCCCGTAACTACACCCCAAGTCAAAATAAATGCAGTTAAAGCACGCGGGGGAGAAGTAGTTTTGCATGGAGATACTTACGACGATGCTTATGCTTATGCGCGTCAATTAGAAGCAGAAAAAGGCTTGACATTTATTCACCCATTTGATGACCCCGATGTGATTGCTGGACAAGGCACAATTGGCATGGAAATTTTGCGGCAATATCAGAAACCAATTCATGCAATTTTTGTCGCTATTGGCGGCGGTGGATTGATTTCTGGCATTGGAGCTTATGTAAAAAGATTGCGTCCAGAAATCAAAATTATCGGCGTTGAACCTGTCGATGCCGATGCGATGTATCAATCGCTCAAAGCTGGGAAAAGAGTGCGTTTATCTCAAGTCGGATTATTTGCCGATGGCGTGGCGGTGCGCGAAGTTGGGGAAGAAACTTTCCGCTTGTGTCAGCAATATGTCGATGAAATTATTCGCGTTGATACCGACGATACTTGTGCGGCGATTAAAGATGTGTTTGAAGATACGCGATCGATTGTAGAACCTGCGGGGGCGTTGGCGATCGCAGGCGCTAAAGCTTATGTCGAACGCGAGCAAATTGAAGCACAAACATTAGTCGCCGTTGCTTGCGGTGCTAATATGAACTTCGATCGCTTGCGTTTTGTGGCAGAAAGGGCAGAATTAGGCGAACGCCGCGAAGCGATTTATGCGGTGACAATTCCCGAACAACCGGGCAGTTTGCGGAAGTTTTGCGATTGTTTGGGTAAACGCAACTTAACCGAATTTAGCTATCGGATTGCGGATGAAAAAGAGGCACATATTTTTATCGGCGTGCAAATTCAAAACCGCGCCGATGCAACAAAGTTGGCGCAAACTTTTGAAGATTGCGGCTTCAAAACTCTTGATTTAACCGATGATGAATTAACTAAATTACACTTGCGTCACATGGTGGGAGGACGTTCTTCTCTCGCACATCATGAATTATTTTACCGCTTTGAATTTCCCGAACGTCCTGGTGCGTTGATGAAGTTTGTCGGTTCGATGAGTCCTAACTGGAATATTAGCGTATTTCACTATCGAAATAATGGGGCAGATTACGGGCGAATTGTGGTGGGGATACAAGTACCTCCCGATGAAATGGAACAGTGGCAGGCATTTTTAGATACGTTGGGTTATCAGTATTGGGATGAGAGTAATAATCCGGCGTATAAATTGTTTTTGGCTTAGGGGTTTTGGGGAGAGATGCTGCTGGGGAGAGGCTGTGCGATCGCTAGTTCGGAATATTTAGGTGTTAAGCCGATCCCCGGCCTAGAATATATCAGATATAATACAAATCAAACATGGATGAAGATGATAAACCTCTAGTATGGTTGCATGGTGAGGTAAAAACACCGCCTTTTAGTCAGGAGGCACGTATCGAGACGGGTGTACTGCTCAGGCGATTGCAACAGGGTGAAAACTTAGGATTGCCACATTCAAGAGCGATGCCAAGTATTGGCGCTCATTGTCATGAATTAAGAGTTCGCGATGCAGACAAGAATTGGAGAATTATTTACCGAATTGACGATGATGCAATTTTAATTGTGGAGGTGTTTAATAAAACGACAAAAGCAACACCTGACGGGGTAATTGATAACTGCAAAAAACGACTTAGTAAGTATGACAGCGATGTAAAGGAATAGTGATATGGATCGCTCTAAAAGAGAACGTCTACAAGCAAAGGGGTGGAAAATTGGCACGGTTTCAGAATTTTTAGAACTGACGCCAGAAGAATCAGCTTTAATTGAAATTAAATTAGCCCTAAGTCGCAGTTTAAAACAGCGGCGGCAAAATCTAATGACTCAAACTGAATTAGCAGAAAAAATAGACTCCAATCAGCCAGATATTGCAATCGCTGAAAATGCGGATGCTTCAGTTTCGATTGAATTACTGATCCGAGCAATGCTGGCTACAGGTGCAACTGTTAAAGAGATTGGAGAGGCGATCGCAAGTGCAGGATAGAGTTTGTTGGAGAGTGCGATCGCTTGGATTTTTTGGTAAGAGCGATATGCCTCCGGCACGAATCCGCGAGTAGAGCGCACGCGAAGCTTCCGCGATCGCCTAAAATTCAAGCATAGGTCAGGCAAAAAACGAATTGCTCGACTTGTTATACTTTTTCGATAGTGGCTATTATGCTGGGCGCTGACATTCTGACCTTCCGAGAGTTTATGACGAGAGAGCCTTTGCCGCTGGCTACTATTCAAGCTGCGGTGTTTGAATTTTTGCGGAATCGCAACGACGTAGTAGTATTTGGCGCACAGGCAGTCAACGCCTATGTAGGCGAACCCCGCATGACGCAAGATATTGATTTGATGTCGGTACGTGCAGAAGAATTAATCGAAGAATTGCGCGAATATTTGAGCCAAAAATTTTATATTGCCCTGCGCGTGCGAGAAGTTAAAGAAGGTCAAGGATATCGATTATACCAAGTGCAGAGTTCGGGCAACCGTCATTTGGTAGATGTGAGAAAAGTTAGCGATTTGCCATCTGCACAACGCATCGAGCAAGTTTTACTAATGGCTCCGGCAGAGTTAATCGCTAGTAAGCTGATTTCATACTATCAACGACGAGGCAAGCCAAAGTCGGGTACTGATTGGCGAGATTTGGCAATGCTCTTATTGGCTTTTCCCGAACTTAAACAGGAGTCGGGCGAAGTGTTGAATTGTCTCTTAGCAGCAGGAACAAACGAGAGAATTCTGGAATTGTGGCAAGAAGTTGTAAGAATGGAAATCGAGGAGGAAGAAGACGAAGGCTATTAGTAAAATGGGTAGCGATCGCATCTGCAAAATAGATGATCTTGCAGAATGCGATATGCCTCCCTTCCGCTGCGCGTGAAGCGAAGCTATCGCGTAAGCGAATCGCACCACAATCTATTCTGGCTTTATCCAACCTTTAACGATCGCTTTCCCGACGTTGACATAAGGGTTATCTAAAAACTCTTCGATGGCAGCTTCACCACCAGCCTGCAATGCACCAACCACGCGACGCTTGAAACTAGGGGTAGTTTCATCATTAACGTAGTCAATCTTTTCAAGTTCAGTAGCATTGGGATTTGTTTTCTCTAACTGTTTGAGCAGTTGTTGAATCTCAGCAGCCGCTTCTGCAAGGCTTTTCTTTTGCTGATGTAAATGAATGTGTTGGTTGAAAAGAAACCCGGTTTTTTTGAAAAACCGGGTTTCTGGCACAGTGGGTGCGATCGCTTACTTAACTGCGAGATATTCTCGCTCTGTAAACTTCGTACATCAGCAAGCTTCCCGCGACAGCAAGATTAAGAGAATCAGCCGTCCCTACCATCGGAATCCGAACTAAATCCTGACATAATTCTCGCTGTTGTTGCGTCAAACCTTGACGTTCTTCGCCTAGAAAAATCAGCGTCGAACCCGGATAATTAAACTGATGCAAGTCGATATTTCCATCAGGAGAAGCACCGATGCAAGGACAGCGGTGGTGATGCAGAAAGCGCCGGAGTTCGCTTAAGTTTGTTCGCACAAATTTCTGACATAAAATTGCACTCATTGATGCTCGAATTACATCCGGAGCGAAAGGATCTACCCTTCCTCCGATCAAGATAAATCCTGCACCGCCAACTGCTTCTGATGTGCGAATTAATGTGCCTAAATTTCCTGGCGATCGCACAGTTTCCAACACTACCCAGCACAAGCCCATTTGGGGCGAGATATCTGGTAATTTAAACCAAGGTTGATGCGCGTTCGCGAAGCGTGCCGGAGGCATATCGCTCCCACTCCAGAAGCCCTTTCTGTGCGGGATATCCGCCGAAACTGTTCGGGTGTAAGATTGATGCAACGCACACCAGAACGACGCGCGTTGCGGACTAATTTTCTTGCCAGCGGTGCTGTCAGCAACTTCTCGCTGAATAGGATTGTCGAAATATCAAAGCGGTTATCGATTGCCTGTACGAAGTTTCGCACACCTTCGATATAAAACAACCCACAGGCATCGCGGTAAGCGCGGTCAATTTGAAGCCTTTCTACTTCGGCTAGTGCCGCTTCAACTTCTAGCCGAACTTGGCTGGATTCCTTAACACCAGCCATCCTCCTTGCAAGCCATTTTGCTCGCTACAAACAACTTTTGAAATACCATAACTTTTGATGGCAGTAATTTCGATCGAGTTAATGCTATAAATTGAATCATAACATGATGTCCGCCCAATTGCCCATAATAAAAAAACCTCACCCCGTACTTGCGTAGGGACACGGCATCTGACGATATCAGGGACACAGATAACGTTAATCGTGCCGTGTCCCGGCGTCTTTTTATCGGTAATCGACCGGACATTATATAACATTTAACAGGCAACGATTTGCTTAAATACATATTTCTCTAAAACACCGGGTTTGCCAGCGTAAAAAAACGGTTTTTGGGATGCGATCGCCGCTTCCAGAAACCTCCAGAAACCGGGTTTTTCTAAAAAACCCGGTTTCTCTTAAAAGAACTCATCCAAATCTCCAAACATTTGTTCGTATAAATCTTCGATAATTTCTTCCTGCGTCCGGTTCAATACTGGTGGCCCTTGCATAAATTCTTGGATTGATATTTTTTGCTGTTTAAAATCTCGAACAAAGTTGCGGATTTGCGAAACTACGTGGATTTGATGCTCCATTTCGTCTAAAATCTGTTCTATTGGCTCAATTCCTTGGTTTTTGACTTTTTTGCAATCTGAAACCATTGCCCCTTCTGGGGTCTTTTTCACCTGGCGTAGTTCCCGTTTTAAATCTTCATATTGTTTTTTTAGTAATTCATTTTGTTGCTCGATTAAGTTACATTTTCGCGTCACCTCATCTTCACTATTGTTATCAATTGCTTCTCCGGCTTGATGTTGCTTTTCTATTTCTAATAGTCGCGCTAAATCTCCTTCTTGGTAAGCTTTGTTAATTTCTTTCATGATTTCCGTATGGCGCATCTGGGTTTCCGGATCTGTCACCATGTCGGGATGAAATATTTCTGCTAATCGCAAAAATGTCTGGCGAATCTTTCTCGATTGATCGCTTTTGGTAGCAGAACCATTTTCTAATTCACGTTGTGCTTGTTGCTGCTGTCTGTGTTCGTGGGGAGGAGTCGAATCATCAGTTTCAAAAAGTTCGTCGAGTTCTGTATCTTCCGGTTCCTCATCCAATTTGGGACTGATAATTCCGCCGTACTGAAGGTTTTTGTAAAGGCTTTCCACCTTTTTGCGATTTTTTTTGCTTAATTTGCTGTCGTTCAGAATCTCCTTGAATAATGCATGAATTTCTTGGTTGAGTTCGCTCATTTTTTGGAAACTGGGGGTGGCGCGATGGAAGATTTCTGTAGCCAGACTTCGCATCTGTTCCACAAAGTTCTTCAACTCGGTTCTTTTCCGCTTAATCTTCTTAAGTAAGCTTTGGTGTTCTTTTTCTAAAGCTGCAAGGCGGATATGCAGATCCGACAGCGCCAGGGTTTTAGTGGGCGGCGTGGCGGGGGATGGAGATGTGGCTTTTTTAGGCATAATAGCAGAGGTTATGTAACGTAAAATGGTTACAATCAAGTTCAATACCCATGAAAATTTCGCTCAGGAGTATCAAACCGTGCGAGCCTTACTAATATATCCCGTTTTTCCCCCAACGTTTTGGTCATATAACAAAATTCTAGAATTAGTCGATCGCCAAGTCTTGTTACCGCCTTTAGGATTAATCACAGTGGCGGCTATCTTACCGCAAACCTGGGAATTTAAACTCGTAGATCGCAATATTCGCCCCGTAACGGAAGCAGAATGGGAATGGGCAGATCTTGTCATTCTCTCAGCAATGATCGTCCAAAAACAAGATTTAATAGACCAAATTAGGGAAGCAAAACGACGCAATAAATTAGTAGCCGTCGGTGGCCCATATCCGACTTCTGTTCCTGATGAAATTCAAGATGCAGGAGCAGATTTTCTCATCTTAGATGAAGGCGAAATTACCCTGCCTATGTTTGTACAAGCTTTAGAAAAAGGAGAAAAAAGCGGGGTTTTTCGCACTTCTGAAAAACCCGATGTGACTGAAACGCCGGTTCCTCGTTACGATTTGTTGGAATTGGATGCTTATGACTCAATGTCGGTTCAATTCTCGCGGGGTTGTCCGTTTCAATGTGAATTTTGTGACATCATTGTTCTCTATGGTCGCAAACCTAGAACTAAAGCCCCTGCCCAGCTTCTTAAAGAATTAGACTGCCTTTACGAATTAGGATGGCGGCGGGGTATTTTTATGGTTGATGACAATTTTATCGGCAATAAGCGCAATGTTAAGTTGTTGTTGAAAGAATTGAAAATTTGGCAAGCAGAACACCGATATCCTTTCCAGTTTAATACTGAAGCATCGGTAGATTTAGCCGCAGATCCAGAGTTAATGGAATTGATGGTTGCCTGTAATTTTAATGCGGTATTTTTGGGGATTGAAACTCCCGATGAAGAAAGCTTGCAACTAACCAAAAAATTCCAAAATACCCGCAGTTCCCTAGCTGAAGCTGTCGATAAAATTATTCAAGCTGGCTTGCGCCCGATGGCAGGATTTATCATTGGCTTTGATGGAGAGAAACAAGAAGCTAGTGCGCGCATTATTCGCTTTGTGGAACAAGCTGCAATTCCTACGGCAATGTTTGGAATGCTGCAAGCTTTACCGAATACTGCCCTCTGGCATCGTTTAGAAAAAGAGGGAAGATTGCGAGTCAATGGGAAACAAGATATCAATCAAAGTACTTTAATGAACTTTGTACCGACTCGTCCGATTGAAGATATTGCTCAGGAATACATCGAGGCATTTTGGACATTATATGACCCCGAAATTTTCCTCGATCGGACTTATCGCTGTTTTCTCAAGTTAGGCGCACCTCAATGCAAAACTCCCTTTAAATTCCCAAGCTGGATCGATTTGCGTGCTTTAAGCATTATCATTTGGCGACAAGGCTTTAAACGCAACACCAGATGGAAATTCTGGCATCACTTGTTCGGCATTTTGCGGCATAATCCGGCGGTATGGGAACATTATTTAACAGTTTGCGCTCACAACGAACATTTTCTGGAATATCGTCAAATTGTCCGCGATGAAATACGAATGCAATTGGCGGAATTTCAACGTCAGGAAGCTTTGGTTAGTTCTATTTAGAGAATGCTAAGAGCTAGAGGGAAAAATTTTCAGATCCTGTTCGGTCGATTATCCATAATCATCAGCCGGGACACGGCAAGATTAACCTTATCTGTTTGTCCGAGATATCTCTGATGCCGTGTCCCTACGCAACGACAGAGTGATGTTTTTTTATTAATGGGCAATTCCACGGACGTGATATCCTACCTTCTGGGGGACGCCTGCTA
>DNGJ01000512.1:5949-6114 GCA_003486305.1 Cyanobacteria bacterium UBA11371 | reverse complement strand
TCAACAAGCCAAACTAGAGCGATTGGGAGGGACACGGCAAGATTAACCTTATCTGTGTCCCTGATATCTCTGATGCCGTGTCCCTACGCAACGACAGAGTGATGTTTTTTTATTAATGGGCAATTCCACGGACGTGATATCATACCTTCTGGGGGACGCCTGCTA
>DNGJ01000512.1:0-5652 GCA_003486305.1 Cyanobacteria bacterium UBA11371 | reverse complement strand
TCAACAAGCCAAACTAGAGCGATCGCGAATCGTACTTTGCCCTCATCTGCTCCATGCTAATGCCTTTACCTTCTTTCAAACTCTTTCGCGCCTGAGCTATTCTTTCCACAAAATCTGGATTGCGTAATAGCAATTCTTCCCACAAATCTTCCGGGTCTTCCAAACCGATTAAAATGCCAACAGGCTTGCCTTCTTGAGTAATGATTACATACTCTTTCTCTGCCATTTGCAGATAACCTGCTAGGTCGTTTTTTACTTGCTCGATTGGAACTTGTCTCATTCTCCACTCCTGCCGTATTCGGCTAACCATTTAATTGATTCTTCTTTTTCTTTAATAGCTAAGACTTCTACCGTTCCAGCGTCGATAGCGTAAATCACGTCATAAAATACGCGCAGGTTGTCAACTCTTAGCCGATATTGAGGCTACTGCAATCCTTGAAGTCGCTTGATGCGGCTTTTACTTGTCTTCTCTGGTTCGTATCTCAAGTGTGTTTCGATAGCATCAAATACTTTAGCGCGATCGCTTGCTTTAAGTAATGCAATGTCCTCATCTGCTTCAGGTGCAAATATAATTTCGTATCTCACACTTGCTCATCACAAAAACACTACCAAAAGTAAGGTGCAGATATTTCACCTTACTTTTTATCATAACCTTATATTAGTGCGGGGCGCGATCGCTCAACTGTCCGCAGGACAATCGCACACCCATCAGACCAGCGTTAGATAGAAAATAACGGTATAACAAATCTCATCCAGGTATCCGGTAATGGTACGCTTAAAACTCTGGCAATGGATCGTCTTAGCACTCCCAATCGCAACTATCATCGGTTTCTTGCTCGTTGCAGCGGGAATGCAAATCCACGAATGGCGGATTAATTGGATTTGGGCAATTTTCACTCTTGTATTCGTTGGCTGGCGTTGGCTGCTGGTACGATGGACTCAACCCGCCGTAGCTCAGATAGAAGCGGTAATGGCAGAGGTTAATAAAGAACTCGAATCGACCACAAAAGATACAATACTGCCAACTGGAACTGACGCCACAACTCAAGCAGAAGCTGCATTGCAAGAAATCCTAATCGCAGCACAAAACGATCGCCCGATTTGGGAAGATTGGCAAACCTTTTGGCAGCGATGCACCGAACTTGCCAGCGCGATCGCCAACATCTATCATCCTGAACAAAAATATCCCCTGCTCAACATCTACGTCCCCCAAGCTTACGGGTTAATTCGCGGTACCGTAGATGACATGGATCGGTGGATGCAACAACTATCCCCCGCACTGAATCAAGTTACCGTTGCACAAGCCTTTCAAGCTTATGAAATCTACCGTAAATTAGAACCCTCAGCGCGTAAATTTATGCGCGCCTGGGGTTTTGCACAGTGGATCTTAAACCCCGCCGCAGCAGTAGCACAAAAGGCTTCTCAGCGTTTCAGTAACCAAGCAAATCAACAATTGTTGGTAAACTTGAGCCAACTGTTGCGGGAAGCAGCTTTGCGGAACTTGTGGCGTCAAGCGATCGCACTCTACGGCGGTACTACCCTCCCCGCTACCTTCTCCTCGCTCACCCCCACCCTACCTACGGCTAAAACCCAAACCCTACAAGACATCCTCGCCTCTGCCCAACCCGCCGAAGTAGTGGTGCAAAAACCCGTTAATATTCTCCTAATAGGTCGCACCGGCGCGGGAAAAAGCAGCTTAATTAACACCTTGTTTCAGTCAGAACTTGCCGAAGTTGATGTATTACCTAGCACAACCTCAATTCAGTCCTATCACTGGGAAAACTCAACTGGTGAAACCCTAACGCTTTGGGATACACCAGGATACGAACAAGTCAAGCGTGAAGACCTGCGAGAATTAGTGTTGGATTATACAAGAAATGCCGATTTACTGCTGCTGGTTAATCCTGCCTTAGATCCGGCGCTGCAAATGGATGTAGACTTTCTCAAAGATATCAAAGCAGAAGTAGCAGATTTACCAGCGATCGCAGTCGTGACGCAAGTAGATAAGTTGCGTCCGATCCGCGAATGGCAGCCGCCCTACGATTGGGAATGGGGCGATAAACCAAAAGAAATATCGATTCGCGAGGCAACCGAATATCGCGCCAAATTACTGGGTGATTATTGTGACAATGTTTTACCCGTAGTAACCGAGGATAGCAAAACGGGTAGAACAGCGTGGAATGCGGATGAGTTATCTTTGGCATTGATTTCGGCGATCGCGCCCGCCGTACAGTTGAGATTGGCTCGCTTTTTGCGCGGCTTAGAAGCCAGAAGCGTCGCAGCGGCTAAAATTATCGATCGCTACAGTTTCCAAATGGCAACGACCCAAGGATTGACGGCACTGCTGAAAAGTCCCGTACTTCAGTTTATCTCGACCATCTCCACCGGATCGCCCAACCTCGCCTACGTGCTAGCCCAGAAAATACCAGTCGAACAATTGCCGGTGGTGATTGGTAAACTTCAGATGGCGTATGAACTGTTATCGCTATTGAATACGGATAATAAACCGATTAATTTTGACTTGCTGGCGCTGTGGCCTTTATTGCTCGATCATTCGACCTCACCAGAACGGGAAGCCAAAGCATTGGGTTATGCTCTGGTAGAATATTGGACTCGAAATTTAACCGTAGAACAACTGCAAGAACGATTTGAATATTATCTCAACCAGGTATAACAAAAAAGGGGGAGGTAGGGAAAATACAGCGGATTGCAAGCTCGTCTAGGAAAAGCCTTAAGGCTTTGTTTGTGTAGCGGGTGCGTTAACGCACCCCGCACACAGCTGTTGGTGTACCTGATACGACCGCAATCCGCTATATTACTTCCCGATCCTTCCTCTGGGATTCGTTAAAAAAATCTAGATATTCTTTAGCCCAGCAGCGAGTAAATTTAAAATCTAAAATCTAAAATCCAAAATTCTTTGATGTTATCTCAGCGTACAATTTCTTCCCTTTACACCGATGGCGCTTGCACCGGCAACCCTGGCGCTGGTGGCTGGGGCGTCGTGGTATACTTTGGCGATGGTTCGGTGTACGAGATGGGGGGCGCAGAAGCCCAAACGACCAATAACCGAATGGAAATGGTCGCAGCGATCGCCGCCTTAAAACTCCTAGCCACCACTGGACAAACCAAACCTGTCACGCTTTATACCGATAGCGAATACCTCAAAAAAGGCATTACCCAATGGGTGAAAAGTTGGAAAAAAAAAGGCTGGAAAACCTCCACAGGAAACCCAGTCCTCAACCAAGACCTCTGGGAAACCCTGGATCAACTCAATTGCAGTAAAGTAAACTGGGAACATGTCCGGGGTCATGCAGGGAACGAGGGAAACGAAAGATGCGATGCGATCGCCCGCGCTTTCGCTCTGGGAAAAACCCCTTCACTCCAACAGTCATCCATCTCTGACTTATTGGCAACAGAAACAGCAGAACCCGCAGATGATCGCAAAACGATACAATCCAGTGGAGTACCCTCTAACCTGCCCAACTCGGATTTGGCTATGAACGACTCAACCAGTCTCTCACCCGTAGAAACCGCTGGGCAAATATCCGGCGAGGTAAGAGTTTCCCAACTCCGCAATCTTGTAGAAACACTCCGCATCGCCGATGAAATATCTAGTAAAGGCTACCTGATCACCAGTTCCGAACTAGCCGACTTAATGGATATCCACACCAGCGCCGTCACCAGTCGCGGCGACAACTGGGTGTGGCGCAACTGGGTAGTATCCCGCGTGCGACGCGAAGGTAACCAAATTCTCTGGCAATTAGAACGAGTAGATTAACACAAAAGCTAATGGCTAATGGCTAATTGCTAATGGTATGGCAGCGATCTTATGTCCGTTGAATCACCTATAATCAAAAAACCTTACCCCGTCATTGTGTAGGGACACGGCATCATCAATATCTCGGACAAACAGATAACGTTAATAATGCCGTGTCCCGGCTGATGATTATGGGTAATCTTAAGGACATGATATCAAACATTCCCATGAGCAATTAGCCATTAGCTATTAGCAATTTTACCCACTAATCACTTTAATTAAACTGGGCAAGGGAGTGCGATATTTCAGAAAATTGAGAATCTCCCGCAGATTTTGCAAGTTCTCAGGTGGGTTCAAAAGCAAGGAATCGGCGCTAATAATTTCTTGCCAATTTAACGGTTTTGGTTTTTCTGGCAAGACCTGCGCCATTACTTGCAGAAACTCATGGGCGACGATACCGTAACCAGTTGTAGTGGGATGGATCGCATCGAGGCTGAAAAGTCCACCCCTATATTTTTTCTCTGGATCTGTTTGAGCGATATCTAATCTTAAATAGCGCGTATCCAGAATCGGTTTGCCATCAGATGTAAATCGATCTTTCGTAGCAGGATTTGCTTTAAGCGCCGCCACTAATTCTTTAGGAAACTCATAACTTGTATGCCCTTTCTGACGACGGTAAGCTAGTCGATCGAGGGCGTTACATATATCGACAACGTGCCAGCCGCGTTTATTTGCCTCTAGTTTAATGGCCTCATTGTACTCGTTAATTGCAGCATCGATAGTGCGGGCTTGATCGCGAGTCAAATGGGGGTATTTATCGGGGGCGTTAGCAAACTCATCATCCCAAATCCAGAAGTGGGTGTAATATTCGTAATAGCCATCCTCGCTGAGTTCTTGACCGCAAGCAGCACCCGGAGTAATGCCGCGACTGACTGGGGGGATGGTAACGTGGGGGATAGTAGCGATGAAGACATTTTTGGCAGCGATCGCATCAATTTTATCTGCAATCTGCCACAGCAGCGTTTTGAAATGCGAAGGTAACCACAGATTGCAACTACGCTGATGGGCAAGAAGATCTAAATCCGCCGCAAGAGACCATTTAATCTTTAAATTTGTTACCGTACTCAAACAGTTATTTGACCCCAACCAAAAAATCAAATTTTCAATTCCACCCTGAGTTTTAGCAATTTCTGCCGCCGCACTCAACTGGGATAAATTTTCGTACTGTGCATCAAAACTCGGATTCAAAGTCCGCCTCGCCGTGCGGTACATCGCGAATTCAGGGATTTGATTGACTGTATTATCTTTTGGTTTTGGAATAAATCGACGACAAGTCGCTTCAGTCAGCGTATCGCAGTCACTCAACGCAAAACCCCAAACCGCTAAGTTATGATGCAAAGGCCCAGTTTGTGTAGGTTGGGTTCCCTCGCCCCTTTCCCAATAATCTTCTACCCGATCTAATAAGCCTTGTGTAGCCAGAAAAGCCGAAACTGAATCAGAAACGCCTATTTTTTCGCCGAATTTTTCCGCCAGCATCTGAAACAGAGTTTCTAAGTTGACGGGTAAACCGCCTTCACCTGCAAAGTCGGGAACTTTAAAATCGGTTTCCCCCAGACACCTTGCGATCGTCGCTGGATAAGAAAGCTGCGTCTGGGAAATACTCCCACTGAGGAACCCTTGAGTCAGACTATCTCCAATCGCAACAAGTTTAGCGGGCATGGTGCTGAATCCTTTTTTACAGTACTAAAGCATCTGTTATCGGGATTTACGCATTGTCGCCTGTCAGACGCCAAACCCGTATGAGTGGTGTCACCCTGCTTTTTGAAGCAAACGCCATCAAGGGGCAACGCACCTTACACCTAAATCATACGGGGGTAGGGGCACGGCATGATTAA
>DNGJ01000290.1 GCA_003486305.1 Cyanobacteria bacterium UBA11371 | reverse complement strand
GTTGACAATCACATTAGCAACATTTTGACCAAGACGGGCACCGACAACCGGGTGGCGCTGGTGCGGTGGGCGTTGCAGTGGGGCAAAGTTTGTATTGATGAGGTCAACTGCTGCACTCTGCCAACAGCTCCCACCACAAATCTTAAGAAGGATCAAGTCATGTCCTGAGCGCATCGGGAATGGTAAGTTTGACGGGAGAGAGCGGCTGACACCTTTGGGTCAGCCCTCAATTTTATCAACAAAAATTTGCAGCTACTTAAGAGCATCCAGCGATAGAGTTGAGAAAATGTATCGTGCGATCGCCTGCTTTAGGATAAGTTGTGATATGACTACTTCTGCTTCTGATCGATCTCCCTTTGACTTTCTCAGCTGGGATTGGACGGCACCTTACCCCACACAGGATGCCGATTTACTCAACCAACTTAACTTTATTCCGGGTTTAAAAGAAATTCTGATGTTGCGGCAGGTTCATGCTCTCGAACATGCCACGGTTTGGGTGTTGAGTAACTCTGGCGCTGCTGTTGAGGGCGCTGCTACGACTCGCGATAACGAGTTATTGGGGGGGATGTCTACCGAGCATGGATTTTACCTCTATGGACAGGTAAACGCAACAGATCTGCGGCGTGCTGTTCGGACTGCGTTGCAACGGATTACCAGCGGTGAATGGGATTTAGCCGTCCATCCCCGCTGCGGCACAAATTTATCCGTCTCGATGATGCTGACAGCAGGACTCGCCTTGGGAATGCATCTGCTTTTGCCGCGCGGGCCAATTGAGCAGATAATTGCTTTGGGGATCGCAGCAACGGCAGCATCCCAAATAGCGCCCAATGCGGGTGCGATCGCTCAAAAATACCTGACAACCGCAATTCCGTTTAATCTAGCGATCGCAGACATTACCTTCACTCGCGATGTCTGGGGGCGTCCAGCCCATTTCGTCCGCCTGCGCTGGGTAGAATAGCAACAAAACTTAAAACTTTAACTGCTCAGTACGTACCTCTGCGGTAGTACTCTGTATAGCAATTCCGCAATCATTTTGCAGATACATCTGGAAAGGGAAAACACACATGGCTATTCAACGTGGTTCTAAGGTGCGAGTTCTCCGCAAAGATTCGTACTGGTATCAAGATATCGGCACGGTGGCTTCCATCGACACTAGCGGCATCAAGTACAACGTGATCGTTCGCTTTGAAAAAGTCAATTACAACGGCTTTAGCGGCAACTCTGGTGGCGTCAACAGCAATAACTTTGCCACTAGCGAACTCGAAGAAGTGGAAGCACCCGCTCCAGCAGCCAAGGCGAAGAAGTAGGCTGTAGGGGCACGGCATGACAAATTTTGAGGACGTCACCGCAGATTTTGGCACGCCGTGCCCTAACGGCATGACAAATTTTGAGGACGTCACCGCAGATTTTGGCACGCCGTGCCCTTTAGACTGCGTCCAATTATTATCGCTCAAATGCCGTAGCATGAAAACAAAAATCTACCTTTAGCATGACCCCTGCGTTAGTTATAAATGCTGAATCAGAAAAAAAATCAGCCTTCGGCGTGACCTTGGTGTCAGCCCTACGGTAGTATGTTGCAAAAGCCTTGAGTTAGTAACCTATAAATCAATAACCATTACGGTTAAAAATTCATCATAAAAGGGACGGATATCATGGCTATTCAACGTGGTTCTAAAGTACGAGTGCTGCGGAAAGAATCTTATTGGTTTCAAGATGTAGGAACGGTGGCTTCTGTTGACACTAGCGGTATCAAATATCCGGTGATCGTTCGCTTTGAAAAGCTTAACTACGCAGGCGTTAATACTAATAACTTTGGCATGAACGAACTGCAAGAAGTTGCAGGGGCGCCAGCAGGGGCGCAAAAAAGCACGCCCGCAGCTTCTGGCGGATATCAAACCAAAATCGACGCCGGTCGCCGCAAGACAGGTGTTGACATGCCAACCGATGGTAAACCAACTGCTGCACCAGAGTCTGGAGAAGGTAGCTCTGTAGTAGCAGGATCTCCAAATCAAGGAACTGATTCTCGTTAAGTTGTGCCGGAATTACCCGAAGTAGAAACAGTTAAACGCGGTCTGAATCAAGTAACCTTGAACCAGCAAATCCAGGGTGGAGATGTTTTGCTCTCGCGCACCATTGCCCACCCGTTTTCTGCTGTCGAGTTTTTGGCTGGGGTTAAAGATGCTGGAATTGTCCAGTGGCATCGCCGGGGGAAGTATTTGCTGGCAGAATTAGCAACGCGCGAGCAGGTCACCAATGTAGGGGCGGGTTTTACCAATAACCAATCCCAGAAACAGACAATTGAACTGGACCCGCCCCTATTGGGCGACCAAAGGCGCAGAGAAGAAAATGCCTCTATGCAATATTCTGCGGGGTGGTTGGGGGTTCATTTGCGAATGACTGGTCAATTGCTTTGGTTGCATCGCGATGCCCCTTTGCAGAAACATACGCGGGTAAGATTGTTTTTTGGCGAAGATTGGGAGTTGCGGTTTGTAGATCAACGCACGTTTGGGAAAATGTGGTGGGTTCCGCCAACACAAGCGCCGGAAAATGCAATTTCAGGATTAAAAAAATTAGGGCCAGATCCGTTTTCCGATGGGTTTTCGGTGGATTATTTGGCCCAAAAATTGCGATCGCGTCGTCGTCCAATTAAAAACGCGCTTCTAGATCAGGAGTTAGTCGCCGGAATCGGTAATATCTATGCCGATGAAGCGCTTTTTCTCGCTGGCGTCCGACCAACTACCCTGTGTACCGAATTGAATCGGCAACAAATCGAACGTATAAGAACTGCAATTATCGAAGTTTTGCAAGCAAGTATCGAGGCCGGGGGAACAACTTTCAGTAATTTCCTGAACGTACAAGGTATTAATGGGAACTATGGCGGTGTGGCTTGGGTTTATAACCGCGATCGCCAACCTTGTCGCGTCTGTAACGGCACGATTGAGAGATTGAAGTTGGCGGGGCGCTCGGCTCATTTTTGTCCTCAATGTCAGTTGTAAAGAGTCGGCGATTTGTTTTAACGAACCGCAGAGGCACAGAGAACGCAGAGGTAAGAGGAAAGAAGAGGTTGGTTATTTTGGCTCGTAGAAGGGAGGTAATATCATGTCTGGTAGTAGAGACGTTACATGTAACGTCTCTACGAGTATGGTTAATGGTGTTGTAGGGGCGGGTTTTACCAAAAACCTTTAATCAGAAGCGAATTATGTTGATAAACCCGCCCCCCGCACGATGCCGATGCCAGCGGACATGATATGAATCATTTTTGGAGTAATTTGTCAAGGGATTAATAAATAACTGGCAAACCGTTTTAAAATGCGATCGGGTATAGATTAAGAAGTGTTGAAAGAATCAGTTATGGCAGTCAAAAAGGGCGATTTGGTGCGTGCGGTGCGGGAAAAGTTGGAAAACAGCGTAGAAGCTCTGGCTAGCGATACGCGCTTCCCGCCTTATATTTTTGATAGCAAGGGGGAAGTGGTAGACTTGCGGGGTGACTATGCCTTGGTCAAGTTTGGGAAAGTTCCCACCCCAAATATTTGGTTGCGCGTCGATCAGTTGGAATCTTTTAAATGATAATGCATTCCTCTGTTTGGCCTTCACATCGTCCGGCACGGGTTTCGATTATCGGTGCTGGAAAAGTTGGTAGCACCTTGGCGCAGCGAATTGTAGAGAAAAATATTGCTGATGTGGTGTTGCTGGATGTGGTGCCCGGATTGGCAGAGGGAATCGCGCTGGATCTGATGCAGGCGCGGGGGATTGAGAGATGCGATCGCGCCTTTCTCGTGCGGTCGGCATATCGCTGCGTTTTCGGTACGAATAATTACGCAGATACAGCCGAGTCAAATGTAGTAGTTATTACTGCCGGAAGTCCGCGCAAACCGGGAATGAGTCGCGACGATTTGTTGCAGGTGAATGCAACAATTGTTGTCGAGGCAGCTAAGAATGCGATCGCACATTCCCCCGATGCAATTTTGCTCGTGGTTACCAATCCGCTAGATGTTATGACTTATCTGGCATGGCAAGCAAGCGGATTGCCACCTCAGCGCGTTGTTGGCATGGCAGGGGGTTTAGATTCAGCTAGATTTCAAGCATTTATTGCGATGGAATTAGGCGTGCCGACTGTCGATGTTAGCGCGATGGTACTGGGAAGTCACGGCGATTTAATGGTTCCTTTACCCCGATATTGCACAGTCAGCGGCATTCCTATAACCGAATTAATGGATAATGAAACCATCGAGCGTTTAGTAGAGCGGACTCGTAACGCTGGTTCAGAGATTGTGCAATTGTTGCAGACGGGGGGAGCTTATTTTGCTCCTGCTGCTACTACTTGTTTGATGGTGGAATCGATTTTATTTAACCAATCGCGCTTCATGCCAGCTTCGGCTTATTTGCAAGGAGAATATGGTTTAAAAGATATTTTTATTGGAGTTCCCTGTCGCTTGGGAAGCAGTGGTGTCGAGAGCGTATTGGAATTAAATTTAACCGAAACCGAACGCGCCGCGCTTCATGCTTCGGCGCAGTCTGTGTTAAAAAATATCCAGCGCGCTAATGAAATCATGAGTGAAAGTCAATCAACAACGCGCCTGCTTCTAGCATTGTGGAAGTTAGGAGCGCATAAAAGTACTGACGTCAAAAGGGTAGATTTGACGGAAAAAATTAAACGAACGGGAGAGAAAGCGTCAGATTATCAAGGCATATTTGACAAATTGGAACAAGAGGGAGCGATCGCATTCGAGATCAAAAACCGCAACAGAGTCATCTTGCTGACAGAAAAAGGCGTGCAGATGCTAAGGGAATTGCTTAATACTGACGAATTTTAGGGCGGCAACTGGGGGCGGGTTTATAACAATTGTCGATAATTATATAGATAGTTCGTAAAACCCACCCCCACATATCTGACCAATTACCAATTACCAATTACCAATTACCAATTACCAATGAACATCAAAAAAATTCTTTCGATTGGATTGTTAATTTTCATCCCCATTTCGATTGCAGCGGAATATTTAGAATGGGGCGCGCTGACTGTTTTTATCACAGCGGCGCTAGCAATTGTACCGCTAGCAATTTGGTTAAGTACGGCAACTGAAGAAGTAGCTATTGCAGTTGGTCCTTCGATTGGTGCTTTGTTAAATGCGGTGTTTGGTAATGCGACTGAATTGATTATTGCTTTAGTGGCTTTAAAGGCGGGATTGGTTGATATTGTTAAAGCCAGCATTACCGGGACTATTATCAGTAACCTGCTGTTAGTGATGGGACTTTCGATGCTGTTTGGGGGAGTAAGATATAAAGAACAGGAATTTCAACCGATAGTGGCGCGGGTGAATGGATCGTCGATGACATTGGCGGCGATCGCAATCGTTTTACCTACAACGGTAATCTACACCTCGAATGGCGTTGAAGATGCCGCAATTCGCAATCTTTCCTTAATTGCCGCAATTGTATTAATCGCGGTTTATGCCCTAACGCTGCTGTTTTCTTTGAAGACTCATAGCTACCTTTATGAAGTGGGATTGGTGGAATTAGAGTCAGAAAATCCCGAACATACAGCAGCAGAGAAGCCGAATTTAAAACTTTGGTTGGGCGTGTTGGTAATATCAACAATTGCCGTGGCGTTTGAATCGGAAATCTTCGTCGGTGCGGTGGAAGAAGCAACCAAAGGATTGGGATTAACGCCGCTGTTTACCGGGGTGATTCTTTTGCCATTAGTTGGCGGTGCGGCAGAATACGTCACCGCAGTCAGCGTGGCGATTAAAAATAATATGGAACTATCGGTTTCGGTGGCGATGGGGTCGAGTTTGTTAGTGGCTTTGTTGGTGGCTCCGGTTTTAGTTTTGGTGGGATTTGTGATTGGTCAACCGATGGATTTGAATTTTAATCCATTTGAAGTCGTGGCGGTGGCGATCGCAGTCCTGATTGCCAATTTAATTAGTTTAGACGGACGCTCGAATTGGTTAGAAGGAGCGCTACTTTTGGCAACTTATATCGTTTTAGGAACGGCTTTTTATTTTCATCCGGTTTAGGATTTTGCTAATGGCTAATTGCTCATCGGTAATTGAATTTTAACGATTAGCCATTAGCCATTAGCATCAGAACTTACGCTCATATTCCGGGTTTCTAAGCTCCGGTTTCTCAACTCGTCGTGCGTCAGCCCTGTTAATCTGACTCTACCTCTGGGGAAAAATCCAGAGCGATACCTGCTACCCACACGCCGCCCGTGAAGCGTACCGATTAGAGCGGAATCCGAAGGGTAGCTATTGCTCTGAGAATCCCACTTGCTTGGCGGAGGCAATCTCTATTAGTATAAAAAGGATGCTCAAACTAAACTTTCGCGCATCTCTAAATTTAGATAGCAATCTGATACAGAGTGCTAGATAATGCTAGAAGATTCAGTGTAATTGCTGAGAAAGTTTAAATCCCGTGCCAACAAAGTAAATAACGAATATGTCAGACACACCAGAAACAAAAACAGGTTTACGCAGCAGTGAAAGTCAATCAACAACTCGCTTGCTTCTAGCATTGTGGGAGTTAGGAGCGCATAAAAGTGATGAGGTGAAAAGGGTAGATTTGACGGAAAAAATTAAACGAACCGGCGAAAAAGCGTCAGATTATCAAGGCATATTTGACAAATTAGAGCAACAGGGAGCGATCGCTTTCGAGATGAAAAATCGCAACAGAGTGATCTACCTGACAGAAAAAGGCGTGCAATTGCTAGGAGAATCGCTCTATAATCCCGAATTTGAGTTTGACAGTCAAATTGGCGCCAGAACGGCAAATGCTCTCTTGCGGTGGATGCGGGAAATGGCAAGTTCTGGTAATGGAGCGAGTGCGACGGCAAAAGAAGAGAAGGGAGAGGGAGCGATCGCATCCTACGACGAGTTTAAGTCTCTAGCCTTGGAAGTATACGACAAACTCAACCGGGATTACAACCTGAACGATCTGGTGCCAATTTATCGGATGAGAAGGGAAGTAGGATCGCGCATCAACCGCTCCCAGTTCAACGATTGGTTGTTGGAAATGCAAGAAAAAGACATTTTTGAACTGATGGCAGGAGAAATGCCAGACATCACCCCTGACAAACGTGAAGACTCAATCACTGTCCGAGGTGGGGGATTGCGCTACTATGCCAAGCTCATAAATTCAGATAATTGACGTAAATTTCTGTTCGAGTTCGTTACCTCACGCCCAATCACTATGGAAAATCTTCCTGTTTCACCGATAGAAACCCTCAACGCCGCAATTCAAAGTTACAACCCATTTAAAAATGCTGGAATTGTCAAGGAGCAGAATATCTGGGGGAAGGGATTCCCCGATTTGGCTTCTTTAAACAAGAAAGCTTCTGATACTGTTTTTAAGGCAATTGAGCAGGTTAAGACAAGTCAATTGAGCCACGAAAAAGTGACTTCACTGGTTTTGACTGCTCAACAGGGGGTGGGTAAAACACATATCCTAAGTCGTATTCGCCATAGGATCGAACGTGAGGGCGGAGGTTTATTTGTGTATGGAAATGTCGATAAATACACAGACTTAAACCTGATTAAGTACCAATTCCAACAAACCTTGGCAGATAGTTTGAGGTACATAGGTAGTCAAGGGGTGATGCAGTGGCAGGAAGTGGCAGCAGTGATGGCAAATCAAGGCTTTAAAGCCAGCAATCCCAATGCTCAACCACTTACTCCCGAACAGCTAGTCAGAAAATTTGACGAAGTATATTCAAGGAGGCTGGCTAAGAATAGGAATTTAATGGATGAGTTGACAAGACAAGTTCGTAGAGCCAAGACTAATGCAGAGCCTTACATTGTCCGAGCTATCTTGTGGACGCTCTCAGAGACTCAAGCACCTTTTGCCATTAGATGGTTATCTGGCGACGAGCTAGATCAGTCTACTGCTGAGTATATGGGGTTGCCATCAAATGCAAACAAAACTAATCAAGACCGAGAAGCTGAAGCATTAAATACTGTACTGCAAATATTAAATTTAGTCAGTCACTATAACCCAGTAATCATTTGTTTTGACCAACTAGAGTCATTGAAAGTTAATAATGGTGGTTTTACAACTGCACAAGTAGTTGCTGAGTTAGTTAGTAGTCTGTACAACACTCTAAGTCAATCGGAACTCGGTCAAGGGATTGTCATTCTTACAGTAATGCTCCCTGATACCTGGGCAAATACGGTTAATTTAATGGTTGGAGGAGTACCAGATCGAGTTTCAAAATATACAGAAAGAAAACCCATACAATTAACTCCCTTAAATGGAAAGTCTATGGTTGATTTAGTTAGCCTTTGGTTGCAAGAAGAATTGTATAAGCCAAATCAATTAATCCCCCCTCATCCAGTTTACCCATTTGAGGAAAGTCAAATAAAGGAACTGGGAAAAGGGAAGTTAACTGTAAGGGAATTTTTAGAGTGGTGTGCAGAAAACTTTAAAGTTCATATACCTCCGCTTCCAGAAGATCCAGAAGAGAGGTTTGAACTTGCATTACAGAGAGAACTTGAGGCAGAAACTGGAGATGCTTTAGACAACAATCAATTGATTGCTGATTCTCTATGTTTTGGCTTTGGACTGCTAAAAGGTCAGATTTTGGAGGGGGAAACATTAACAGGTGAGAAATTAAATAAAGTAGCGATCAAAGAACTGGTTGAAGTGACGCCAAAAAATCTAAATAACGGCTGGATTAACTTCAAGATTATTGGAACAGAAAATGGAAAACAAATAAAAATTGGAGTGGCTGTTATCCAATCAAAATTATATCAGTTAACAGTAGGATTAAGACGCTTGAATAACTATGAAACATTTGACCTGACTCGCGGTTGTTTAGTACGTTCTAAGTCGAAAACAGAAAAAATAAATAAAAATTCAGAAGCTGCCAAACTTCTGCAACAGCTTAAAACAGAAAAAGGTGGCGAACATGTAGATATAATAGAGGATCAAATTAGACCTTTGTTGGCAATTTGGTCTGTCTATCAGAAGCGTGAGAACTACAATTTAAGCGAAGAGGATATATTACATTTTATTTCTCAGAAGCAGATAGTTTTTGCTAATAATTTATTAAGAGAGATTTTGAGCGATCCATCAGGTAAAAGCAATGAAGATAGCGTTGAAGACGATCCAGAACTTTGGAAAGAATTTGAATCATCCAGTAGCGATGAAATAGCTGATGCAGATGACGGGAATCTTTACGATGAGTTTAATTAAGCATGGCTGAATCAGTTCTGCTTCAAACATCCCTCTGCCTACCTGCCCCCGACGTTGAAGCCTTAATCCAAGGGCGAATGATTGTAGCCATGCCTCAGCAATTCCTGTATCCGGGGCGGCAATTTGCCCTTTATCCCGCCGATGCCTCAATTAATTTTATCCCTGAGCAGTACTATAGTTCAAATTTCTTACCGATTGCCGAAAAAGTTTTTGCTAATCTAGTGCATGAGACAGTCTTGATTAAAGCTTGGGCTAGGTGCGAACTATGCCAAATTTTGGATAATTCAGAATCGTTAGAGTCTTTATCGAGATTAACTATTTGGAAACCAGAGACATTAGAAAAAATACTATCGCAACGTCGTTATATTTTTGTGGCATATTTGCGCGTATATCGGTTAACTTACCCATTAGAAATACCTGCGAATTCTCAAGGCCAATTTGTGGCGTTACCTCGCTCTTTGAGCGTTACGGAAAATTTGCCAGTTTTGAGCGATCGCACTTTCTCCCAACGCCGTCACCAGTTAGAAAACCGCCTCCCACCCCTACATCCAGAATTAGAAGAATTAGCAGCCGCAGTCGCTCAATTAAACACCCCCGAAGCGAAACAATTAAACGAGCAAATACAAGTATTTTTAGGCTGGAAAGAAGCAGAAAATGCAACTGAAGATAATTCAGATTTAGCTTGGATTAAAACCATTACAAGTTTAGGCGATCGCAGCGTGGAACTCGATGAAAAAAAAAGCAACTACCAAGCCGGAACAGACTTTGAAAATATCGTCCGCAAAAGTTTAGAATATTTAGGTTTTACCGTCGATCAAGCCTACAAAGGCGGTGCAGGTGGCTTAGATTTATTCTGCTCAAAACCTTATCCCCTCGTCGGTGAATGTAAAGCCGGAAAAGGCATCCCCAGTCGTAGCGCTGAAGAACTGATTAGACTCGGTGGAATGCGTCTCAATGAAAAACAATTTGAAAATGCAGCCAAATTAATTATCGGCCCCGGTAAGCCTTCTAAAGATGTTTTAACAGCCGCACAGAAATTTAGAATTAGTATTATTAATCCTATGAGCCTGCAAAAATTAACCGAAGTGCAATCACAATATCCCGGTTCTGTCAACTTATTTGAGTTGAAGAAATATTTAGAACCGGGACAAATCGATAACAAAATTGACGAGTATGTTGAGAAAGTACTGAAAGAGGTTAAGCTGCGATCGCACGTCGTTAGTCTAGTCAAAAAATACCTGGAAAATACAGGACTAGAGAATGTTGGGGTTGACGCTTTACACGGTATATATTTCGGTTCAAATCCAACTCAGCCATTAAAAACAGAGGAAATGTACGAAATTCTGCTCGAACTTTCCTCGCCGTTGACGGGATATTTGGGACGGAATAAGGGGAGTGATTGGAGGAGCGATCGCTTCTACTTCCTGCGCGACTTGACAGTAAACTGACAGCGGATTGCAAGTGAGTGAGGTACAGCATCGCAGCAATTGCGAGGCGAGTTAAGAATTATTTTTTTTCAGCCAATCTCCAATGCCATAAGGGTCATTTAGCGGCGCAGAAACATGTTCGTGCCGAATCTGCCAGCTACCTGCTTCATTTTTTTGCAGAATATAAGTAGCCCGAAACGTTTGTTGCAGAACTTGACCGTTTACACCTACTGTCAATAGTACTATTCCCGCTACCCAAGCAAAATCACCAGATGCTTCGGTAAACGGCCCTTCTATCCATTCAATTTTTTCCAAGGTTAGTCCAGAATTGCAAAAATCTCGCCAACCTTTGGAAATATGGCTATAGCCAATAGTAGAATAGCGAGGCCCTTCCACAAAAACGTAAGTATCTTCTTTAGGAACGTAAGTTTGACAAATACGCTCCACTTCTTTGTGAAGGATAGCACGATGAAAGTTATTAATTTGGTCTATTGCAGTTGTCATTGTAATAGTTAGGTTTGTCCAAGTTCTTCTGCGATATCTTCCAGATCCCGATTATTTTCCGGATGTTCCAAAGCCTCTAGTTCTTGTTGAACAATCCGCAGGATGCGAGCAATGTATTCCGCTTGCCAACCTTGGCGTTCAAGAGCGGCTGTTTTGTCGGGTTCGTAGGCATCAATTTCAGATTTACTCAATATACCTTTGGCTTCCAGAAGGCGCTCTATAGTATCCAAGCGTTCGCGAGTAACTGCATGTTCCATCGCTACAGCCATAGTAATATTGAGTACCCGTTCAACAGCGGGATCGTCAAAGAAATATGGACGCTTTCCTTTACTTTTACTATTCGCTAATTTGATGTGATTAATCTCTGGCATAGTTAGTGACTTTGAGATTGATAACCTTACTATTTCCAAGCACCAAAGACATTCCAAACAGGCGAACGACCGTAATCTTGCATCTTTTCATCGGCTTGTTGGCCTTCTGAGAGATCGTTGACTCCTTTAACGCCAATTTGGATGAATGAATTTTCGTTAAATCCAGCCTGGATCGTTAGTTTTTTGACATCTATGTCGTGCATCTTAGACCAAAATGGTTCGTTATTATAATAAGCATCCCAATCCCGGATAAATTGCTCGTACAGATCCATATCTTCGGTGTATTGCGGTTGTTCGATATGAAGAGTTAAACCACCGGGTTTGAGCATTCGATAAATTTCTGCTACAATTTTGTGTAGGGATTTGTTGGATGTTTCGTGCAAAAACATGGTAGTTTGAATCCAATCAAATGATTCATCTGCAAATCCGGTATTTGCACCATCCATCTGAATAAAAGTGACGTTGTTAACGCCTAAGTCTTGAGCGCGAGCATGTCCGTATCTCAACATCGGAGCAGCTACATCAATAGCGATGATTTCAGCATCGGGATAAGCTTGCGCTATGGGAAGTACATTGTGACCCAATCCGCAACCGATATCAAGGATGCGTTTGGGCTGAAATTGCTGTTGTTCGGTTTTTAGCCAATTGGCGATCGCTCTACCCCCTCCATCATTCATTCGCCCTAGTAAGCCAGTTGTGGTGACAAATAGCCCGGAGTCGTAATTAGCCGCAGCCGTTACATCTCCCTCTATAAGTTCTGTGTAATAACTACCTGGCATACAGTGATGATCCACTACTCGAACATAATTGGGAATTTCCAGATCCGGATCGAGTTTAAGCGTATCTTTGCCTTGGTTCAGATGGTTTGCTTTTTCTGCAAGTTCATCTGCTTGACGCAACACCAACGAACGACCAGCTTGTTGTCTCATTTCCATCGCCGATCGGCGCAGCGCACTCCAAGTCTGATAGTAAGTATCTTTTTTCATGGCTTCATGCACTTCTTTTCGCGTTTCAAAGTCGCGATCGCATTCTTGTTGAAAGGCTGGACGAACGCGCTTTTCATAAGCAATTTTATTGCCAGGAGAAACAACGCTTGACAGGTAGCGATTCAAGTTAGCCAGAAAATTATACCGAGCGATTTCGTCATGCTTAGCTTCCGGAAACACAGCATGTTTTCCCACTCTATTCCAAACAGGAGGTAGGTTGTTTTGGCTCATATTATTGTTTTCGTTCTTCTTGAATTAAAGTACGTTGATAAATTTGATTGTTCTTCAACCAATGCCAAGTGCGGGCGCGATAGTTATTGCAGGGACTAATCAAAATCATTTCATATAAAGACATCTCCGGCATGGTCTTATAGGTGAAGTGCAGGATAATGGTTGAATCATCTGCTTCCCAGGCGCAACCATCTATACGTTCCGTGTCAAAGTAGAGCTTTTTATCCCGGTATATTCCTGGAAATTGATATTCCTCGCGCTTACCGTCAGCCCATTGATACCGATTAGTTTGGTAATAGGGATATGGACTATCTTCTGGAAATTGGCAGGTTAAATGCGAGTTGTACTTATCAAGGATATTCCCCTGATTATCTATTATCGTATACGTCCCCACCCAGTCGCCTTCGTGTCTCACGAGTACGGGCATTCCATCGCGTATAGACATAGCTTCGTTCCTCACTTTATTCAATCTTAAACCACCAAGGATCGGGTATAGGCTGGGTTTTAACTAACAAGGCTTTTTTTCGCATAAATCGTTTTATCCCAGCATCCCCCATGCGCGAACCCCCCATCCCGGAAAATTTAAACGAGTTTTTCTCGCCTTCGTAAATGAGTGCAGTTAACGCACAGTCGTTGATGCTAATCGCCCCGCAGTTGATTTGCTGGGCTAATGCGTAGGCGATAGCCGGGGCGTTAGCCATCGCTTCCCCTTCCTCCCCCGCAAAAACCGCTCCACTCAATCCATAAATACTATCATTCGCTAGATGAATCGCCTCCTCAATGTTAGAAAATGACATAATCGGCATAATCGGGCCAAAGGTTTCTTCTGTCATCACCTTCATTGAATGATTGACTTGCGTCAAGACAGTCGGACGACACCAAAAACCGCCATCCAATTCTTCGACAATTCCCCCACAATGTACCTTTGCTCCTTTTTGAATTGCATCATCGAGATGTTCTTGAATTATAGCCGCTTGTCTTTCAGCAATAATCGGGCCAATTTCTCCGCTTTCAATCGTGGGATAGGCTAACCGAACTCGTTGCGCTTTTTCTGTCAATTTCAATACAAATTTATTGAAAATTGATTCTTGTACGTAAATCCGTTCAATCGATAAACATGATTGGCCTGTGTTAACAACTGAACCCCATAATAAAGCTGATGTTGCTAATTCTATATTGGCTGATTCTAAAACAATTGCCGGGTCTTTCCCTCCTAATTCTAAAAATGCCGGAATAAATCTCTTCGCGGCTGCTTCAGCAACTTTTTTCCCGGTGGCGACGCTGCCGGTAAAACATACTAAATCTACTAATTCTATTAAACTCGCACCCGTTTCGCCCGCGCCTTCGATGTAGGTTAATATATCGCGTAATTTGGGAACTGATGCAATTGTTTCTAGTAAGGGTTGGATAAAGCGGGGGGCAATTTCGCTTGGTTTGACGATGACTGCACACCCGGCTAGTAAGGCGGGAATGGTATCAATAATAGAAAGCAATAGGGGAAAGTTCCACGGACTGATGATGCCAACTAATGCGTAAGGTACGAGTTGACTTTGCAGGCGGATAAAGGGGATCGCGGTATTTTTTGATTCTTCTGATAATAAGTCTGGGGCTAGTTTACACCAGCGGTCGATGCTGGATATAAATGAATCAATTTCTAGGATGGATACTGATAATCTGCCTGTGTCGTTTACTAATGCTTCTTTGAGTCGATTTTTTTGGGATAAGATGGCTTGTTTCCACTGTTGTAATGTTTCTATTCGATGGGATATTCCTTGCTGTTGCCAATCTATTTGGGCTTGGCGCAGGCGGGTGCTTTTTTCCGCCAGTTGTTCGGATGTTGGCGGGGTAATTATGTAGTCGGTTTTTCCGGTTCTGGGATTGCGTATGTTTATCTGTTGGGTCATATTAATTTTTGAAGATTTGAACCGCAGAGACGCAGAGGACGCAGAGGAAAAAGAGGAAAGTTATTACTATTTTGTCAGAGTGCCTTAAACTTCTTTCAGTAATCTTTCGATTGCCGCAACAACTTGCACTAATAGGTCATCGGGCATTTTGCAAATAAATTCAGCCCTTCGAGTTTGCCAGTCAAAGGATTTAGCCTATTTCACCATGCAGTTGATCGGGAGTAATTTTGTTGAGTTGTTCGTTGAGTTCTTGTGCTTCTCTAGTTAGAGTGGGGAGTCTGAAAGCGATGATGCGTATTGCTATAGATTCAATAGATTCTTCGGTCAACTCAGCCACACGTTGAAGTTGCTCAAAAAGAGATTCAGAAATTTTCAAGGATAGTTTTCGCTGATTCATGTTTCACCTGCTTTAGCTGTTATTTTGTGATATCTCCTAACGTAATTATACGTGATTCAGATTATTCCGAGTTGGGATAAGCGTTCGATGGTTTTTTGTTGGGTTTGGATGAAGTGTTTTCGATCGATTTCTGGGTTTAGCATGGTGTTGGGGGGGTAAATTTGGGTTTGATGGTAAGTTTGGGCATAGAGTTCTAGTCTTTGGCGGGAAAGCAGGTTATTTAATCCTGGGCGGCGGCGGTATCTTCGCAATGCTTCGAGGTCGATTTCGGCGAAGGCTGCCATGCTTTCTCCGGTTGCTGTTTCGGCTAGGATTAATCCGCGATAATCTATTATTTTAGAGCCGCCGTCGGCTGATGAAATTGGGATGGATATGTTGGCTATTCCGGCTGTGTTGGCTGATATTACGTAAGCCATATTTTCGACGGCACGGCATATTTTGGCGGCGTTTTTGGGGGCGTTATCTTTTCCATATACTTCGGATGTGGTGTGTAAAAATATCTCTGCGCCCCGCAAGGCTAAGCAACGGGCTACTTCTGGATATAATATTTCTTCGGATGCTAGGGCTGCTAAGTTGCCGATGTCTGTTTTGGCTACGGGAAATACTCCATCCAATCCGTAACATTCAAGATATTTATCCCAAACGTCGTGGGGTGTGGGGGCAAACATGGAATTGAGGCGTCGATAGCGCAAGATTATCGCGCCGGATGGATCGATGATAAAGCAGGTTTGGAAGTATAATCCGGGAAAGTTGGGGTCGAGTTCGTAAGCGTTTCCGGCTAAAAAGATGTTGTGTTTTTGAGCTATTTTACTGAGGGCTTCGTATTCTGCCCCTGCCATTTCGATGCAAGCTTTTTCTGCCCAAGCTGTTAGGGATTCTCCCATCGGAAAGCCGGTAAGGAAATATTCTGGGAGAACTATTAGTTTGCAGTCGAAACCAATAAAGGCGATGCTGGCGGCGATTTGTGGTTCTAAACGGGCGATCGCTTGATATATTAGCGATCGCGCTTCTTCTCTATCCCGCGCCGCGTTGACTGCATGGCACGTCACCTGTAGTGCTAAAGCCCTGAATGATTCCATTTTGTTCGCCAATTACAGTTGCCCAGATTTTAGCTTAAGAATGCGATCGCTTCTTCACACCAAGCTAACCATTCCGTCTCGTATCGAATTCCCTGCCTTAAGGTCAAATATACGTATTTTCGCTCAATCGGCAGCGTTTCCGGGTTCTTAAAATAGGTTTGCTCTATTTGTCGATAAGTTTCTAATCTTTCCAAGTGCTGCGCCCGGTGATGTTCCAATTCCACCAAGATAGTATGCACGGGAACTATATACCCGGCAAACAGTTTCACCAGCAATTCGTCCTTCATCGGCGCGATTTCACCTGGCTCGGCAATCCATTCTCTCAAATGTGCCTCGCCCTCCTCGGTCACATTGTAAAGTTTTTTATCCGGTCTTCCCTCTTGATGGACTCGTTCGGCACCGATCAAACCAAGTTCTTCTAACTTTGCCAGTTCTCGGTAAATTTGCTGATGCGTTGCCTTCCAGAAAAAGCCTACAGACCCATCGAACTTCTTGGCGAGGTCATATCCGCTACACGGTTCCTCGATTAACGCTGCCAAAATTGCCTCTGCTAAAGCCATAACCCCTCGTTGACATATGCACTTTGTTGAATATACACTTAATCCATAAATGCAATTAGTTGCATAATAACGGAGTTGCATAAAGAGGATTAGACCATGACATTTATTTCTGTAACGAGGTTGCGTTTGCGATCGCGTCGATACCTGCCATCATTTTTGTTGAACGTATTTCTAAGTACGTGGCAAGCTATCAACGCGGAAGGTTTTAAAGGCGGAAAGCTTTTAGTTGATGCAAATCAAACTTATTGGACGATGACAGCGTGGGAAGAACAAGCAGCGATGAAAATCTACCGCAACGCAGGCGCGCATCGTCAGGTAATGCCAAAAATTCAAGATTGGTGCGATGAAGCTTCAGCCGTTCACTGGCGACAAGAAGGTGACAATCTTCCCGATTGGATAGAAGTTCACCAACGCCTAATTAAAGATGGTTTTTTGACTAAACTATCTCATCCTTCACCCGATCATTTGACGAGAAATATCCCGCAACCTAAATCCTCGAAAACAGGAACGATATTCCATCCGAGATTCAACTATGCCAGGAACCGGGTTTCTTGCTGCGATGTAGAGACGTTACATGTAACGTCTCTACATCAAAACGACAATTTTTCATAGAAACCCGATTTCTTTGCGTAACTGTCAACTGTCAACTATCAACTATCAACTATCGAGGACACATGACTACCTTTAATTCAGAATCAGTACAGCAAATTCTCCATCGGGCGATGGCGCATCAACAAGCGGGAGAATTTTCAGAACAGCAGCTAAAAGAAATGGCAGCAGAACTGGGAATTTCTGCTTCGGCACTGCAAATTGCCCAACAAGAATGGCAACAATATCGAGAAAAAATCCAGCATAAACAGGTTGTAAATGCCCGACGCCAAAGAGGTTTTAAAGCCCATTTAATTCCATTCGTAGCAGTCAATATCTTTTTAATACTGCTGAACCTGGTTACTACCCCGAAATATTTTTGGGCAATATATCCTTTGTTAGGCTGGGGAGTAGGTTTAGGTATTCACGCTGCTTGTACGTACCATCTAAAAGATGAAACGTACTCAGGGGCATTCGTCAACAGATTAAACTAAAAATGCGGCGTTTTTGAGCTAAACTGCAAGCAGCATCATCAATTTGGCACCAAGTGAAATATATTGCTCTACTGCTGATACCGATTTTATGGTTATCTTTTGCATCCCCAGCACAAGCATCGTTTTGTCGCACCTTGAATCAGCGCGTCATTTGCATCAAAAGTATCAAGCGCAGTGCGAAGAATTACTGGGAGTATCGGGCAATAGTTAGTATTGATGGAGTGGAAAGACCAATAGAGGTTTATAATTGTCGCGATCGCACAAAAATTCGCTTTGATGGAACCGTTGTGCAATTTGAATCCAATGGTGCAGGCGAACTAATCTGCAATCTCCTGAAAAAGTAGAAATAAAGCTAACCAGAGCGAGGAAAAATTCAATGGCAACCAAAGAAGAAATCCTGCAAAACTTTAATCCCAACGATATAGGTATCGACAACGGTAACCTATTAGGACTGCCCTTTGATTACAAAACTGCCAATATAATCGTCTTCGGCGTGCCCTGGGAAGTAACAGTTTCCTACGGCGGCGGTACGGCATTTGGTCCCGCGAGAGTTTTAGAAGCTTCTCGCCAATTAGATATCTACGATTTCGACAATCCAGAAGGTTGGAAACAAGGGATTTTCATGGTAGAAATACCCGCAGAAATCGAGCAGAAAAATGAAGCCATAAGACAAGATGCTAGCCGAATTATCGAACATTTAGAACAAGGCGATCGCATCGAAGAAGATCCCGAACTTTCCCAAATCCTAAAAAACATCGATCGCGAAGGCGAAGCCGTCAATCAATGGTTATTTGATAGCGCTACCGCTGCCATCAACCAAGGTAAAAAAGTAGCCGTAATTGGTGGAGATCACAGCGTCCCCTTGGGCTATATCCAAGCACTAGCCCAACATTACCCAGACTTTGGAATTTTACACATAGACGCCCACGCCGACTTACGCGACGCCTACGAAGGCTTCCAATATTCTCATGCCTCAATCATGTTTAACGCCCTGAAATTGCCGCAAATATCCAAATTAGTTCAAGTAGGAATCCGCGACATTTGTCAAGATGAAGTTAACCTAATTCAACAATCCAACGGACGAATTTCCACTTACTACGATCCAATGTTGAAACAAAAACTTTATGCAGGCATTCCCTGGCTAGAAATCTGCAAACAAATCGTCGCCGAACTACCCCAACAAGTTTACATCAGCTTCGACGTAGATGGATTAGACCCCAAACTATGTCCCAACACAGGAACCCCCGTCCCCGGAGGCTTAGAACTAGAACAAACCTATTGCTTATTCCGAGAACTCCTACACAGCGGACGCCAAATTATTGGCTTTGACGTCTGCGAAGTTGGCGATGGTGAATGGGATGGTAACGTAGGAGCGAGAGCAGTTTATAAACTCTGCAATCTAATGGCATTATCTCAGTAATATCATGTCCGGTTGCATCGATAGCGTCAGCCGGGGCGGGTTTAACGAAATATCTCGTGGTTCCACAGAATGGTTGGTAAAACCCGCCCCTACCATACACTACCGTTGCTACCGGACATGATATAAAAGCTCACAGCGGCTAATAGCTAATGTCAGTAAAAATCCTATATTAGCAATTAGCAATTAGCCATTAGCAATTAGCATTTCCTGCCAATTAAAAGATAAGTCATCATCTCGCCCTTGCCTTTGATGGTAATTTCACCCCTTGGCTCAAACTCAAAGCGATCGCGCAATAATTCATAAGTATCAGCCGTTACCTGAATCGCCCCCGGCATCCCATGAGACTCCATCCGACTCGCCACATTAACCGTATCACCCCAAAGGTCATAAATAAACTTTTTCGTACCAATTACACCAGCCACAACCGGCCCCGTATTAATCCCAATTCTGATATTACAATTACAGTCATGCCTTTGATTAAAATCAGCAATTTCCAGCCGCATATCCAGCGCCATATTTGCCACCGCCTCGGCATGATCTGGGCGCAGATTGGGAATCCCACCCGCCACCATATACGCATCCCCAATCGTCTTGATTTTCTCCAAACCATATCTTTCAGTCAACCGATCGAACGCCGAGAAAATTTCATTCAGCAACGAAACTAATTCTTCTGGCGATACCTGTGAAGATAGCTCAGTAAACTTAACGATATCGGCGAATAAAATCGTCACTTCAGCAAATCCATCGGCGATGCTGTGGTGTTGATCTTTTAGCCTACTGGCAATCGTTTCAGGCAAAATATTTAGTAACAACCGCTCGGATTTTTCCTGTTCTACTGCCAGTTCCTCGTTGGCTTTTTGCAAATCTGCCGTCCGTTCGATGACGCGCAATTCTAACTCTTTGGCAGTGTGCTTTAATCTACCAATTACCAGGGCTATTCCCATTATTCCCAATAAAGAAATACCCACTAAAGTAACAGAAATTCCTTGCAAACCATTGTTAGTTTTTGCCATCACTCGATCGATGGGAGTGGAAATTTCCAATATTCCTCGCACGTCCCCTACTTTCCAGTCTTTCTTAGGACTGTCGCTCAACGTATTGTGACAACCGAGGCAGCTAGGTTTGAGGATATCTGCTTGTGCATATCGCAGGCATATCCGATCGTGAAATTTCTCAAACCGCACAAATTTTTCATTGGGATGCTGTCTCAAATAAGTCAGCGCCTCTCGCTCAAAATCATCTCTCGCACCTCCTTCAGAACGCCGCGAAGGAAAGGGAAAATCGCTATATAGTCGCACCGACATTCCGGGATTTTCTTCACTCAAGCGCTTACCAAGTTCGATTAAAAACGTTACTGGTACGGGAACAGCTCCCTCTTGATTTTTATAGTCATCGGTAACGATCAAATCTTCGTGAATAGCTTTGATTCGATCGACAACCGTCGAACTGTAAACCGTGCGTGCTTCTTGGATTGCTTGAGCATATAATGCTGTATTTTGTACGGCTTGCCATTTAACTAAACCCGATGATAGGCGGGACATATTCCACACAGCCGCCGTTACTCCGGCAAAGAAAAAGAGAACCAGCAACAGGATAGTTCGCTTGTACAAAAGTTGGAGCAATGTTTCTAGGAATTTGGCTATCGACTGGCGGATTGTCAGTTTGATTTTAGGGGTGGTTTTGAGATTCATGGAATGATTCCTAGATTGGTATCGAGCTATAAGTTAGATTTGACGCGGTAGGTGCTGCGCCACAGGCTGCCGCCAAGGCACCGAGCAAAAATCCCGTTTGTGGTAGGGGCACGGCAGTATTAATGTGGTTAAACTATCCG
>DNGJ01000190.1:10706-18081 GCA_003486305.1 Cyanobacteria bacterium UBA11371 | reverse complement strand
AAAGCGACGAATCCAATCTTTTGCGCTGGTACTCGATTCGGTGCGTATGTCTTGATGCAAGGCAGATTCAGTCATTAGCTATACCAAGGATGTTATTTGCTTTCCACTATTAAGCGAGTCATGAGTATTTACTCATTCCAAGCCAAGCATCGCGCTTGGTTGACCATTGGCTCCTAATTATCAATTTAGTCAGAATAAACGGTTTTCTCGAAAAGCTTTCCGTATTTTTTTAGTTTTAAACTTTTACATATCTTTACACTAACGCTCCAAACCCAGCCACTACCAGTCCCATCGCCATCTCTGGGAATTCTGGTATAATTGATACAAATTCGGTTTTTTTTAATAGCCTAGAGGTGCGAAGGGTTGTTGTTCGGAGACACTTTGGGAACGCATCTCTATTTTTGTTGTTAAAGACGGACGCCAGCAAAGATAAAGCAGTGGACCAAACAGGGGAATTAGCGCCACTGTCCAAAAAATTCGAGCATCTTGAATACCCCGACGCGCCATATCATCATCGAATAACGATGTTAGCGGAAATATCAGACCCATCAGACAAAAATCTAGACTTATCAGGTGAACAAATGCCGTAGTTTGAAACTGCTCGACATAATCTTCCCAATCTCCAGCAATTATCGCGTAGGCAATTAAACCAATGGTAATTAAAAGCAGAGTGACTCCAGTTGAACGACGATCTAAAATTTGGAGCCACTTATCTTTTGTGCCGGAGAATTCTTGATTGCGCTGACGTAAAATCAAATAAGGCATTAAACACATAACTCCGGTTCCATTCGAGCCGATAAAATAAGGCCACGCGCGCAACTTTTGCATTCTGCCATCAAAAAACATCAAACAAGCATAAATCATAGGCCAAACGCCCATCAACCAGAAAATTGCTACCAAAATTGCATTAACTTTTGAAAGCTGAAATGTTAGCAAATTCTTGACTATAGGCCATGTATCTGGTTGGTCGAGGGGTGCTAACCAGATTGTATAACCTACGAAGGTTATCCAGATGAAAAACAATGCAACTTTCCTGACCATAAGCTGAACCGATGATTGCAACCCGTCATCGATTTAATATTAGGTAAGCAATGGGATCTCTTACCTCTGTCTTAGGTCAAGTTTTAAACAAATCTCCCAAATATCATGTTAAAAAATAACCCTAACGCTAGTCCTAACCAAGAAGTTCCTGCTAAAATCAAAAACTTGTGAGGTTTGCTAAAAAATTTTATTAACTCTCTTGAACCAAAAATAAATAGCAAAGCCAAAACCGAAGCCCAAGGTAAAGCATAATCTCTAGGTGAATAAAAAAGCAAAGCGAACAACCAAGCCAATGCTGATGCCCACAGCTTAGGCGACGCCCAAGCGAAAACTGAACCTGTAGCCCAAGCTGAAGCCCACGCCCCTGGTGCCATTTTCCAGCCAGTAGATAAGTACATCAAAAAAATCCCTGCTAGCCAAACCCAAGGAATTGTTTTCCATTTGCTATGTCCTTGAAAAGAGCCATTTCTTGAGTGCTGTAATGCTTTCCATGCCTGTACGATGCCTACCGCTGTTCCCACTGTCGCTATTACTTCTATCGGTGTCATTGTTCTAAGAGCTTTAATTGCAACTTGGTGCTGTTTACTGAGTGATACTTCTTACCAGAATCTCACACAGAAGAACGCAGACACAGATAGGGGAGCGCTACTTTAGCACTGTTTTTCCGCCAAAAAGGACGCAGACATAGTATGGAGAGCAATGCTTACGCCGTCAGCGGCTAACTAACGACTGGTACTAGCTAAAGGCTTCGGTGCTACTTCGGCACTCGTTTCCTGTAA
Source organism: Cyanobacteria bacterium UBA11371 (assembly GCA_003486305.1). GTDB lineage: Bacteria > Cyanobacteriota > Cyanobacteriia > Cyanobacteriales > Aerosakkonemataceae > Microseira. The sequence continues at coordinate 16,261 of DNGJ01000190.1, read as the reverse complement.
AGGAGGACGCAAACAAAGATAAGCCACCGAACCAATTAAAGGCAGCAGTGACACTCCCCAAAACACGAAGTCATTTTTGATACTGCGCCGCGCCATATCATCGCCCAGCAGCGTTGGAAATAACAAACAAAACAGACAAAATGCCAAACTCATACCATTAATAAATCGGCTGGTTTGGAACTGATAAATAAACTCTCCCCAATCTCCAAACAGCAAAGCATAACCTAGTAAAACTACAGTACTTAAAGCAAGGCCGACGCTCGTCAGGCGCGAATCTAGCAGCTTTATTAAACCATCTTTTTCCCCAGAAAATTCTTGATTCGATTCGCGCAAAGCTAAATAAGGAATTAAGCCAATGACTCCCGTTGCGGAGGAGGCTAAAACAAAAGGCCATGCCGGAATTTTTTGCATCCTGCCATCAGCGAAAATCAGACAACTGTAGATTTGTATCCAGATGCCAATCAGGGAAAATAATGATAAAATAATTGGATTAATTTCTAACCAATTACCTGTAAATAAGTTTTTAAGCAACTTAATTGTACTTGGTTGAGGAGGCGGAGCCAAAAACAGAATATAGGCAATAAATCCTATCCAGATCAACCACAATGCAATTTTCCTAGTCATGTTGGTAATTGGTAATGGGTAATGGGTAATTGGTAATCGGGAAGGAATTATATCATTTTCGGTAGCGGCGGGTTTTACGAGAGATTTATTGTAGGGGCGGGTAATACCTGCCCATTCACTATAGCGGATTGCAGCCGTATGAGGTACGGCTTTGTTTATATAGCGGCAGCGTTAACGCTGCCGCTATTGCATTCAAAGCGATAACGCTTTCCCTTACTCGCTTGCTATCTGCTGTAGACCCATGAGATATTTCGTTAAACCCTTCCTTAGCTTGCTTATTAAGTAGGAGCCTGCGACTTGCGATCGCAGGCTGGAGAACGGACATATGCAAGGTTATAAATGAATTCTAAAGTAAATCTATAATTGCATATATCTATCTTTAGTTAAATCTAAAAAATAGGCCAAAAGAGAGAGGAAAAACCCTCTCCCTTTGCTTTTAACGCTTAGCGCGTGGTGCTAGCAACGGTTTCCGCTTCTACCTCTGGGGAAGATTCTGGAAGCGAAGGACGCAAGCAAAGATAGAGAAGTGGTCCAAATAAAGGAATCAGCGATACACCCCAAAAAACTAACGGATTTTTGATGCCGCGCCGCGCCATATCATCGCCTAACAAAGCGGGAAATATGAGACATAGCAGACAAAAATCTAAACTCATTACGTGGATAAAGCGATCGCTCCTCCACTGTTGGATAAAATCTGCCCAATTACCATCGCGCAAACCATAAGCAACAATCCCAACTGTAACCACCGTGAGAATAAAACCCGTAAACCGGGAGTCCAATATCTTCAGAGTAATATTCTTACTGCCAACAAAACCTGGATTGGGTTCGCGCAAACCTAAATAAGGTAATATCGCAAAAGCACCCACTCCAAACGACAAACCTGTAAACAACCATGCGGGTTGTTTTTGTCCCCTACCATCAGCCAACAGCAGACAAGCATAAATCATAGGCCAAACGCCCATAATATTGAACAGGGAGACAATTAAAGAATTAATCCCTTGCCAATTTCCCGTAGAAAGATTTTTGATCAACTCAGGCGTATCTGGTTGATTGGGAGGCGCTAACAAAAATGCGTAGCAGACAAATCCAATCCACAATAACCAAAAAGCAACTTTTCTCACCATTCTCTTCATTCTCTGCGTTCTCTGCGCCTGGATCGGTTCAAAAAATTAACTTAACGCTTCAGAGAGATAATCTGCCGCAGCTTCTACTACAGCGATCGCATTCTCATAAACCATCCGCGTTGGTCCCAAAACCCCTACACTTCCTACGGGCATCTCACCTTGCCGATAAGTAGCACTAATCAACGTACAAGTGCGGATTGGTTCTAGAGTATTTTCCGCGCCAATTCGCACCGTTACCCGCTTTCCTAACTGTTTGCTAGCAGGTGATTCAAATATTAAAGGCCACAACTGCTCTTGCTCTTCTTCCAATAGGTGGATCAACGTTTGCACTTGCTGCAATTCAGAAAATTCTGGTTGACGTAATACCTCGGACACGCCGCGAATCAGAATTTGCGTGCCGCCAGCGCTTGGTTGAAATCGATCGATGACTTCTGTTAGTAAATTTTTCAGAAATTCCGCGTATTGTTGAAATTCCCGATCGACTTGAGTCCAATCTAAAGAAGCAATTTCAGAAAGACTTCTTCCCCTTAGCTGACTATTCAAAAAGTTAGACAGAATCTGCAACTCTCGATCTAAAATCTCTTCATCGAGTTGGGCGCTATCCTCGGTTTGGGGTAATTGCATCAACACCGATTGCGTTTCATAATGCTCGGTGACCACAATCAGCATCACCCGTCCGGTTTCAATTTGCACCAGTTGCAAATGTCGCAATTGGTTAGTCCGAGTCTGAGGCATCGTAATCAGGGTAATATAACCGCTGATTGTCGCCAGGATTTGAGCAGCACCCTGCAAAAGTGCCTCCAAACTCCAATTTTTTTGCTGCAATCGATCTTGTAACAACTGTTCCACCTGGCGGGCTAGGGGTTCTGAAGGCGTAATCAGCTGGTCAACGTAAATTCGGTAACCAGAGTCCGAGGGCACCCGTCCCGCTGACGTATGGGGTTGATACAACAAACCCGCTTTTTCTAAAACGCCCATCGCGTTGCGAATCGTCGCTGGGCTAACGCTAAGGTTAAATTCGTCTACCAACGCTTTCGATCCCACGGGTTCTGCCGTTGCGATGTAGTGACGTACCGTCGCCCAAAGAACTTGTTGTTGTCTGTCAGTCAAATGGATTTGCATAGATTTGTCAAGCGGCAGTAGCGTTTTATCGAATTATTAAAAAATTGCTGCGATCGCGCCCAATCTTTTCTCAAATTTGATATAGGATAATAACAAAATTCCCACGGTTTCGCATAGAGCGCCGGACAGATTCAAATTCTATCTATCGAAGTAGGGCATTTTTTGATATAATATTACGTTCAGCAAAAATAGCGGCTAAACTTGCATCAAGTCACTTACTAGATTTTCCCAGCCGATTGGGTGGGCAATGGTAGCAAGTAATACAGAGATTTTATGCGATCGCTGCTAAGTTCCGCGCCAGGAGGGGAAACTACTGGCAAGTTTTCGCGAATGCACCCCTAGCACCATAGATGGCTTCACTTCTACGATAGCAAAGCCGAGGCTGATGTCGTTTGCGGTTACAAGCAGAGTTATAAGTTTCTTTTTTGTAAAAAATATCGTTGATGTCCCCTTGGGAAATCTTCCAGAATGCCAAATATTTGATAGCCGATTTTCTGATAAAAACCCAAGGCTTGAAAGCTAAAGGTATCGAGATAGGAATGATGACAACCGCGCTTTTTGGCTTCTGCTTCTGCTGTTAGCATTAATTCCCGTCCATATCCTTGAAATCGCAGCGTTTCGCTAACCCAAAGATGGGAAACGAACATCCATTCCCAGGAGGTTTTCCCGACCAAACCACCGACAATTTTGCCTTCACTATCGCGAATAAAAATCGCTATTGGATACGAGACATCTTCACCTACCTGGGAGGCATTGTAATCAACCAGGTTTTTGATAAAAGTGCGAATATCTTCTTGAGTTGGATTATCCTCAACTGCTATCGTTAGGTCTGCCATTTTAATTTTTTTCATAGATACCTCGCGGGAAGTGGGAAACGAGCGTGGCTTTAGCCCTGGTCGGTGTGCGACACGAGCGGTTTTAACCGCCGTGGTATTTTCAGAATGCATAATTATACCCATCCTTTTTATGAACTGTTTTGCAATATTTATGACTGATACCTTGAACCAAGCCTTCAGAAGTTGAAATATTGAAACTACCCGTGGAACGAACAGCAACTCTACCTACATAGGTGCCAGCCTTTTTGCCAGTAACAACAACCGCTCGGACAATATCGCCAGTTTGAAAACCTTGAACAAATTTGTTCCGAGGTACATAGCGACAAGGAAAGCCAAACTTATCAGTACGGCACATTTGACGAGTTCCGTGACCTGTCGCTTTAATCAACAATGGTTGGTCAATTAATATTTCAAGTGTTTCAACTTGACCCACACACGCAGCATCTAGCCAATGGGTTTTAGCTAGTCCCAGTCGGGTGCGGTTAAATTTGGTTAATCCACCAGACCCAGTTGAAACAGGTAGTCCAGTTTCTTTGAGTTGATTAAAGAGTGTCAATCGAGTTGAATTAACAGCAGTCGCATCTTTGAGAGGTCGCTTCGCTTGATGCTTTATCTTTCTCAGCAAATCTGGTTTCTTAGCCAGGAATTGCTCAAGATCTTGAGTCCCTTTTTTGAGGTTACACTTTTCACAAGCCAGACAAAGATTGGAGATTCGGTTAGTGCCGCCTTTGGCTTTTGGCTGAATATGCTCAATTTGAAGCGGCATGTTTTCAGTTTCACAGTATGTACATTTTCTGTCCCACTTGTTTAGTAGGTACTCCCTGACTTCATAACCAGCCAGCTCTCCTTGTTGATACTCAATTCCTGATATCTCCGGGTTTTCTAGTTGCTGCAAATCAAATCGAACCAGCTCTTGAGTGACTGCACCAATCGGTGCCAATTGAATGAATTTATTCACCCAAGTCATGGTTGTGTCTACCCGATGTTGCAAGCTAGGCGCTAACCACCCTTTGGGTCTAGTGCGGTTTAAGAATCTAGCTTGGCGATACCTTGTGTGCCGAGTTCGCCTGCCGCGCCGTAAACTACGGCGTGATTCTAAGCTTGATTTAATTGTCTGTCCACGGTGAGTTAATTCAGCACCAAAAATAACTTTTCGATTTTGGACTAAGGCAAACCCAGTCGTTTTAGAACCGGGATCTATCTTGAGTTCAATCGATTCTGGTGTACTTGCAACCTGCTTAAAAAGGACGATAGTGAAGGGGAATCTGCGATAGACCGCCGCTTTTTTGGCTTTTAGTAATGACCTTGCTACTCCGGATGTGCAAGGTGCCAGAGGTTTTAAACCGGCATCTAGAACGAAAACGAAATTAGATTTAGACATTGTTGCGTCTCCTCTGTTTTCACGTAAAGTTAGCTTCGACCTTGATATCTGAGCTTTTTAGACCTGCAACACTGTCTCAGTGACCTTAAGACTGTTTAGCTACAGGTGATAGAGCCAGGAACTAGCTACGCATTCAGTGGGTATCGTGACTCAAATATCGGCTACCTATTTCTAGGTGGTCTGGTCAGTACGGCTTGCTTGATTGCTCTTACAAGCCCAGTGTCTTTAGACCTGGGTTACTGACTGTATAGGAGCGAGTTTTACCAACAATTTTGATCAACCCGCCCCCAAGCATCTGTAATCAATAGACGCAAAAATATTTGAGGCAGGCAGGATGCCCACGCCACAAAACCAGAAACACTCTTGTGGGGTGGGCGTCGGTGCCCGCAAACATATTTGAGGTGGGCAGGATGCCCACGCCACAAAACCAGAAACACTCTTGTGGGGTGGGCGTCGGTGCCCGCCCTT
>DNGJ01000190.1:0-10523 GCA_003486305.1 Cyanobacteria bacterium UBA11371 | reverse complement strand
GGTGGGCGTCGGTGCCCGCCCTTGAAATTGTCTAAAAATGACTTTTCCAAGGAGTCTAATTTAATAGCGCGGAATTGAAGGATCGACCAAGATAGAATAAGCATCAATCCCGCCGACTATATTTTTAACCTTGGTGAACCCCTGTTTGATCAACCATTGGCACATTTGAGCCGATCTAATGCCGTGGTGACACATGACAAAAGTTTCTGCATGAGGATCGAAGCGAGTCTGAATCTGCTCAGACCAAGAGTTAAATTCGCTTAAGGGTAAGACTTCAAAGCCATCGACATGAGCGATCGCTACCTCAGACATTTCTCGGACATCAATTAACTGTACCCCATCCTTGGTAGATGCTAGACGGCTAGCCAATTCCTCTACGCCGATCTCAGGGATGGGTTGACTAAAAAATTGAGCAGACATGCACGAAGGGAGAAAGCTACCTTCAAAATATATCAATCCTCTGAACGATGCGCTTGCTTTTGCTGCTCCATAAACTGCTTGCAAGCAATCCGACGATTCTCCATAAACTGATGCCAAAATCCGGGATAGATATCGTCCATCGTTTTGGCGATCGCCCAGACTTCCATCCCCATCAGATTGTACAGCGACCGATCCGCCCGTTGCAGCTCTTCTACCCGCTGTTGCAAATCTATCTCTGACTCTGATGCGTCTGTTGCCGTTTCTGTATCCGATCGATCGAATTGACGCGATTTTAGTTCTAGCATTGCGATCGCCCCCACGTTAATTCCTCTTTCAATTAATATCGTATTTACCACTAGCACATTAGTCAAAATTGCTACATTATCTCTCAGGAAGCTGAAAGTAAAACAGCTATTTTACTTTGAGATTGTGATGCTGCCACCTGAACGTTAATGCGTAGCTTACGATACTATCAAGTGTAAGCATTCCAACTGAGAATCGAACCCTAAAAAAATATAATTTAAGGTAACTTGATAAAAGCTTGATGATTTGATTATATGCTTGACAATTGCCAGCAATCGTGGTAATTAACAAGCTCATATCCCCGAATTCTCTGGAAAGTCGGGGATCTGGCTAGATCTAGCTATCAGGACTTAGCCTGGGGTTTCCTGGCTCAACTCACACACAACCCGGTTTATTGGTGTAAGTCTTAGCTAGAACTACACGTAGACAAAGTAGCTAGCGCTGAGATTTAAACCCGTCACGCCTGCCACGCGAGCAATCAGTTCATCATTAGCACTGAACCCAGGGGTGCCATCGTTATCGCGGAAGATATCGGTATTGCCGAGGCTGGGAGACAGAATATAGTTAGCTGCAACTCCTGCTAGCTGGATGAAATCCTGGGTGGTACTAAAGTCAGCGATCAGAGCGAAATCGCTCGTACCGCTATTGCTGGCATTGCCATCATTATAGTAGGCTCCCTTGGTAGCATCCCCCAGAACGAAACGATCTGAGCCTAGCCCACCAATCAGAGTATCTAACTCACCTTTTCCGGGCGCGCTATTGGAGGAGTCAACGCCACTGAGGGTGTCGTTGCCACTGCCGCCGGAGAGGGAGTCATTACCCGCGCCGCCAAAGATACTGTCGTTGCCATCATCCCCACTCATAGTGTCATTGCCAGCACCGCCAACGAGGGTGTCATCATCTGCCCCGCCAGCGAGGGAATCATTGCCAGCGCCACCCATCAGCGAGTCTTTGCCGTTGCCACCATTGAGGATATCGTTACCCGCCTCGCCAGAGAGGGAGTCGTTACCTTCGCCGCCAATTAGCGAATCATTGCCAGTACCGCCGTAGATTAAATCGCTACCTGCTAACCCATCAATCAAGTCATTGGCAAAAGTGCCGTAAATCGTGTCGTTGCCAAGAGTCGCTTTGGTGTCGTTGTTGCGGATGGTGCCCGTAGCTTTAGCGTCAGCGATGATGGCTTTGCTGGCGTTACTCAGGTTGACGAAGAAAATTTCGTCGGGTTCAGATATGGTATCGCCAATCACCGATACCGATAGCGTTTTAGTAGTATCCCCCGGATTAAACGTCAGCGTGCCGTTAGCAGCGATATAGTCTTCCCCTGCTTTAGCCGTACTGTTCGCCGTGGCATACTGCACGGTCACTGTCTTGGTTGCAGGCTGAGATAGACTAACGGTGAAAGTAGCATTGGCAGTTCCTACATCCCCTTCGGTAACAGTTGCGTTACTGATAGACAGTTGAGGAACCTGTTGGTTGCCAAAATTAATGCTATCAACAACCTCACCAGCGCCGATGGTTACCGTCTGGGAAGCAGGCACGGGGTTGCCACTGCTATCTGTGACAGAGAAGTTATCAACTAGCAAACCGGAATCGACTACAGTATCTTGCACATCCGCCACCCCGACAGCCACCGTGTAGGTTCCAGATTTATCGAAGGTGTAGGAGTAGGTGCCGAACTTGGTTTCTTTGGGGAAAGTAGTGGCAGAAGCCACAAAAGAACTCTTCGTGTTACCCAGGGTGGTTAAAGGCCCTCCTCCGATGGAAACAAAGGCAAAATCGTTGTATGAACTCGGCGTTCCCTCACTTGTGAGGAAGTTCCAATCAAAGCTCAACTTATCGCCAGCGGACACCGTAATCGTCTTCTTGACAGCCGAACCTTCCGTAGCGTTGCCATTGCCCGCTTTGTCTAAGCTACCTGCGGTCAAACCCAGGAAGGTTTCCAGGTTCGCATCGCTAAAAGAACCTGTGCCGTTGGTAATCAAAGCGTCATAGATGCCGTCCGTGGGGCCAGATTTAAACGCATCGGTTTGGATAGTAGCGTTGCCTTTGGTTTCCCAACTGGTAAAGTCACCCGTTTCAAAACTCTTATTGGTTGGGTTTACTGGAGTTGTCTGCTGCCAGCCGTTTTGCATGACTTCGGCGACGGTGTAAGTACCCGGTTCCAGGTTGGTGAAAGCATAATTGCCATTAGCATCGGTGACGACCGCGATTTCCCCTTGGTCAAGCTTATTATTCTGGTTGGCATCTAAATACATTGTCCAGTTTGCCAGTCCCGGTTCATCGGGGTCTTGCACGCCATCCCCATTTTGGTCGTTCCACTTGATGCCTTTGATTTCTGCGGGTAGTTGCTTGTTGCCAAAGTCAACACCTTTGACAGTTTCTCCTGGATTAATCGTGACTGTGTGGGAACCGGGCAAGGGGTTGCCTGTGTCATCTTTAAGAGAGAAGTTATCTATTAGCAGACCGGAATCGACTCCAGTATCTCCCACATCCACTACCCCGACAGCTACCGTATAGGTGCCAGCAGTCGTGAAGGTTTGGGAGAAGGTACCGAATCCGGTCTCTTCATTAAAAATGGTGGGAGAAGTGACGAAAGAACTCTTGGTGTTAGCCAGGGTATTTGATGGATTTGACCCAATGGAGACGAAGGCAAAATCGTTGTAGGAACTCGGCGTTGCTTCGTCGGTGAGGAAGTTCCAATCGAAGGTTAATTTCGCCCCTTTAGGCACGGAGATTGTTTGTGCGATCGCCGACCCTTCGGTGGCGTTGCCGTTGCCCAAGGCGTCTAAGCTACCGGCAGCCAATCCGGCGAAGCTTTCCAATGCTGTATCGCTGACCGAACCAGTGCCGTTGGTAATCAAAGCGTCATAAGTGCCGTCGGTGGGAGTAGCACCATAGGCGGCTGTTTGGATGCTGGTGTTGCCCTTGGTTTGCCAACTGGTGAAGTTACCCGTTTCAAAACTCTTGTTGCCCGGGACGCCAGGGGAAGTTTGCGTCCAACCCTGTTTCACCACTTCAGCTACCGTGTAGGTGTCCGGTGCTAGGTTTTTGAAGCTGTATTCGCCGTTGACACCAGTGGTGGTGAAAGTCTCGCCTGGGTCGAGAATACCGTCAGTGTCGCTGTCTAGGAAAATAGTCCAGCCCGCAAGTCCGGCTTCGCTAGCGTCTTTGATGCCATCGCCGTCGGTGTCTTTCCACTTGATGCCTTGGATTTCTCCGGGTAGTGCCTTGTTACCAAAGTCGATGTTGGTTGCAATCTCGCCTTTGCTGAGATTGACCGTTTGCACCCCGCCTGATGGGAAGGTCCCCTGCCAACCAGTCTGCTGCACTTCGGCAACTTGATAAGTTCCGGCTGCCAAATCGGTAAAGGTATAGTTGCCATTGGCATCGGTTTGAGCGGACAGTTCGGCAGCATCGAACACACCGTTGTTGTTCTGGTCTAGATAAATTTTCCGGTCTTTGAGTCCCGGTTCGCCGGTATCTTTGATGCCGTCGCCGTCTAAGTCGTTCCACTGAGTGCCTTTAATGACACCAAAGTTAGTGTTGCGGTTGCCGAAGTTAATGTCTTCAACAATCTGGTTGGCTGCCACATTTACCGCGTGGCTACCCGTTCCAGTTGGGAAGGTCTGGGCCCAATCTGGTTGGGGAACCTCGGCTACGGTGTAAGTACCTGGTTCCAAATTGATCAGGGTATAAGCACCATTGGCGTCGGTGGTGGTGAAGGTTTCACCTGTGTCTAGCTGACCGTTATTGTTACTGTCAAGGTAGATCTGCCAGTTTGCTAAACCAGACTCGTTGTTGTCTTTGATACCGTCAACGTCTTTGTCATTCCACTTGATCCCACTAATCGCACCTTTACCCGGTTGCAGCAGGAGTGAGTTAAAGGCGTTGAGTCTTGCTCCAGTAAGGGTTTTTCCGTTTAAGGCAGCAATGGGATCGGCGAAGTTCAATATCCGATCTTTAACATCCTGTGCTGTCAGGCTCGGGTATTGCGACCAAATTAAACTGGCAACCCCAGCTACGTGGGGAGTCGCCATCGAAGTTCCACTTTTGTAGCCATATCCACCAGGAATTGTGCTGTAGATATTAACTCCAGGCGCACCCAAGTCTACGGATGTGGCACCGTAGTTGGAAAAACCGGCTAGGGCATCGTTGTGGTCTGTGGCGGCAACCGAGATGATGTTATCTAGGTTGAAGCTGGAAGGATAGTGGGGAAATATATCGGTATTTGTTCCATCATTCCCAGCGGCGGCAATAAATAACTGTCCTTTGCTCCCAGCAAATTGAATCGCATCCTTGAGTGCCGCCGAACCGGGACCGCCTCCCCAGCTATTGTTGGTGACTTTCACCCCCATGTTGGCGCTATACTCTATCGCCTTGACAATGTTGAAGTCGGTGGCGTTGGGGAAAATCTTGATCGGCAAGATCTTGGCTGACCAGTTGACGCCAGCAACCCCGGTGCTGTTATTACCAACTGCCGCTATTGTGCCTGCGACATGGGTACCGTGTCCCTGATAATCCAACGGGTTTGAGTCTCCATCGGAAAAGTCATAGCCGTGAATATCATCCACGTACCCGTTGCCGTCATTATCGATTCCATCTCCGGCAATTTCTCCCGGATTTGTCCAAATGTTGGCAGCTAGATCCGGGTGATTGTAATCTACTCCCGTATCAATCACGCCAACCACAACATTATTGCCGGTTTGAATATTCCAGGCTTCTGGCGCGTCGATGTCGGCATCCAGCTTTCCGCCTGTCTGTGCGGTATTGTTTAGTCCCCAAAGTTGGTCAAAACTAGGATCGTTGGGGGTTGCATCCAAACTGCGGAGATAGTTGGGTTCGATATATTCGATCCTCGAATCCTTGCTTAAAGTGGCGATCGCTTGATCTGTGGTGAGATTTCTCAGTTCCCACAGTTGAATACCCAGATTTGTTGTTGTGCCGAGAACTGTAGCACCCAGACTTTGTTGCAAAGTCTGGATGTCTGCTGTCTTAATTCCTGAGTTGAACTTTACTATCACCTGGTTGGGGACGTATTCCGCATCAGGAAGCCGGTTGGGGCGATCGCCCAAGTTCTCGTCACGTCCCTGGAGAGTTTGATTTTCCCGTTGCTTTTGTTGCCGATCAAACGCCATTAAGTCGTCGATCTGTTGATTGCTTTCCATACTTTGCCTCTAGCGAGCATTAGTGTTGGTTTGAACTGGCGGTAGTTGCACCCAGCTTGGCCTTGGTTACAACTGATGCCCCGTTTACTGACTTTCATGTTTTTGCCCATGAAAATCCCCAACCCCCTTTTTTTAAGTGGGCTTGGCATCGTTTTATCGGTATTGCAAGACCGCGATAACGAGCAAAAAGACTTACTTCTCTTCGCCGTAAAAATACTTAAACAACGCTTTTGTAGCGTATTTGTATTTTTTTTACTACAGAGTCAGCTTAACTAAAGCTTCATAACAGCGTCAAGGAATTACGGCAACACTTTACAAAGTTTTGTAACTTTTCGTGCTATAATATGCCGAAACTAAGCAACGCTGTGGACTCAGCCGCAGATAGGTGGCTAACTTCTGGGTCACTTTGACTTGACAAAAATATAAGATCGGGTAATTGAATGGCCCAGGCACTAGGAATGGCATGGGATGATTTCTCCTTGAGGGGGAATTGGGCGATATGCCGACCGCAGGCTTTGCTGGCGCTACGATAAATTCATTAAAAACAACGGCTGCTTGAGATGGGGCGGGAGAAATGGTTGAGATTGCCTGACTTATGCTTGACTATGGCGCGACTTGGGCTTGAGTGAGTGCCAAGGCAAAGAGGATGTGTCAGGCAATACTAAGTAATATCGCTCCCTCAGAAGGCGATCGCGCGGATTTGCTGTGAAACGGCAGGGATTTATGTAGCGATATGCCTGCGGCACGCGGGGCGTGAAGCGAAGCTATCCTTGCAGCGAATCGGATCTGGGGCATCTAAATAAATAGGTATTTTAAAGATTTTATAAAGTTCATTTAAAGATTTTGTAATTTTTAGGTAAAAGTACTTTGAGTAGTCCATAATACCGGGAACTCACCTGTATAGTGGAAATAAGATCCCCAAGGGGGTTATTTATGCTATTGGACGCAGGGCAATCATCCGGTACGACGACGGTTCTCAATATAACTTCCAGTATCCAGACCTTTACGGATTCTATCAACGCTGTTGACCCCTACGATCGTTATCAGTTCACCCTTAGTAGCCGCAGCAGCTTCCACATGTCCCTCAGTGGCATGAGTGCAAATGCTGACACGCAGCTACTATCTGATCAAGGTCAGGTGTTGCACAGTTCGACCAATGGAAGCACAAACAACGAAACCGTCGATACAATCTTAAATCCAGGCACTTACTACATCGAGATTTATCCATTTGGTGTTGCCAGCACCGCTTATAATCTCAGCGTGTCTGCCATCCCATTGAGTAACCAGCCAAATAACGACGTTTTAACCAATTTTAATAACACACAAACAAGCTTACCGCCTAACAACAATAACAATCAAGGTAACAGTTCCATTCCCAATTGGGGCAACACATCTAGCCAACCAGACTTGACCAATTGGACAAGTTTGCCAACTATTCCAATGCCTCCGAGTGTCAGCCCGAATCCACCAGAGATCGCACCTATTAATCCGGTGCCAAAATTTACAAATTTTAGCGTAATTGATGCTTCCGGGGATAGCAGTCTCAATACTGTCTTTGAAGGGGGAGCGCTGCGGGTTAGCTATGACTTAGCCAACGGGACATCTGTTTCAAAGGTTGAGCTGGAAGTTTGGCAATTTGATAGTATTGTAGATATTTTAGAAAATTGGAATAGCAATACACTATCTAATAATCTAATTAATCTAGCTAACTTTTCCAGCCTAACTAAGGGAGAATATCTAGTGCGCGCGAGCGCCACAACGACTAGCGGTCAAAAGATTTTCTCCACCTTCCAAAACTTGGAAATTTTACCTTGGAACAAAAGCATTGGCACATTTACTGCCGACACCCTGAATTACTCAGCTTTACCAGGAGAAGCAGCATTATTTCTCGGACGCGGCGGCACAGATACGCTGAATCTTGCGGGAATTTCTCGCGATGGTGTGACGAGCATCAATGGCATCAACCTGAGTGCGTTCAATCCATTGTCCAACTCGACAGGGAATCAAGCAATCTTTAAAGGCACAGCCTTTGATTATTTAACCCTGGCTAATGGAGGAGAAATCTATTTTCAAGGAATTGAAAATCTCAAATTTGCAGACGGGACAAATTTAGAACTGCAAGTTCGCCCCAACGATTGGTATTTTGGCAACCAGTGGAATTTACACATATCGGATGTAGATAGTGCGTGGCGCTTTACTCAAGGAGCGAATAACATATTATTGGCTTCTTTAGATACGGGAATATTGACAGCACCGGGAGCAAGCGGCAGCATCGTTGATATAGCAGCAGGGCGGTTGATAACCGATCCAACCGACGATGATAACCAAGACGATGACAATAACCCGAATAACGGCATGACAACTTACGGACACGGTCATTCGTCGATTAGTATTATGTCGTCAACCGCTAACAACAATTCTGGGATTGCTGGCATCAACTGGAACAGCCAAGTATACGTGAACGACTTGTATCGAGGTGTCTCTTTACTGCAAGCGATTGGTGACACAATTAATTACGCACGTGCCAATAATATGCGGGTGGTTTTCCAGGGAGGAATTCAAGGGGATTATTGGCTGGATTATAGTGGGGGTACGCGGCAGCAACTCGAACAACTAATCCAAAATAACTCGGATATTGCCTTGTTTGCGGTTGGTGCGGGGAATGGAGGTCCTGGGGGTAATTTCGCCGATCCAAACTATCTAACCAGCGTTAATGGTTTGGCAAGGCTGGAAACAACGCACAGCAACGTCATGTCCGTTGGCGCATTGCAAACCATAGGGGATGTTAATGGGACACGTCAGTGGCAATACGAGTTCGTGAATGGTTTATTGAATGCCAAGGTGGCAAATATTGCACCATATTCTAATCGCGGATCTAATTTGACCCTAATGGCGGCAACAGATTCGCCCGCGATGGATAAATATGGCAATATGAAATATTTTCCCGGAACTTCTGCTTCTAATCCTAATTTAGCTGGTATTGCCTCGCTAGTTTGGAGTGTCAATCCCAACTTAAATGCAGGGCAGGTGCGTCAAATTTTGACCGATACGGCAATGGATTTGGGTGCCTCAGGGCGGGATAATACCTTCGGTCATGGGTTAGTCAATGCTGATGCTGCGGTGCGTCGGGCTTGGGCGCTACAAAATAGTTCTGATGTGGCGAATCTTTACGGGAGTAGTTCGTTGCTAGTTTAGCGTCAGCAAAGGAAGGGTTTATTTATCCTTTGCTAGTAGGGGCGGGTAAAAATTGCAGATCTCGTGGTTCCACGAATTGATTGGTAAAACCCGCCCCAGGAAAGAAACCGGGTTTCTGTAAAAAATAGATCTGGGAAGAAACAAAGGTGATGGTATCGTAAAACCCGCCCCTACTCCCGTTAAAAACACTTGGCCTTCCATTGCTAAGGGACATGATATGATTGGCTCAAATCTATAATTCTTTACTTTTCGCCTGTTGACCATCCTTCACTGGTCAAAATTAAAGCTTTTTTACAATACTGAAGCGATCTTGAGAAGCCATCAGAATTTTTGGCAACGTATGGAGTTAAAACCTTGGCAAAGTTTTCTTTGTTGGCTGTTTTGGGATTGTTGCAACCGAACAGAGTTGTAGCAATCGTGATGCAGATTAAAGATACAATTGCTTTGGTTTTCATGGGATTGACTCCTTGATGGTTATGGAAGTGCGATCGCGCAGCGTGCCGGATGGCATATCGCAGATTAAAAATAGGGCTTATCCTGGCTCGAAAAACCAAATAAAGCCAGACAATTCATTGACAATTTGCTGAAACTTATTTCCCCGCAATTATCTTTGTGTATCTCTCTGACGGGGAGGAGCAGAATTAGATTGAATAGCTATTGCGCCAATATTAGTAATCGCTGTTTTTCTCACTATCCAGCCCGAATTAATCAAGGCATAATACGCTATATCAAGAGCAGCTAGTTCAGTAACTTCTTGTGGTATTTCAAAAATGAAGGTTACTTTTGTGGGAATACCAGGACTAAGGCTGATATCAAATTTACCGGAACCTTCAGCAATACCTGCACCTGATTGTACTGTTTGAGCAGGATATACAGTACCAGAAGAATCCACAGAATTTGTTATCAGATCGCTCCTAGTCCCAAATCCGAAATCTTGACGTTTATCACTTATATTTGTGAGTAAAACATCACAAGTTACTTTTGTAGGTTTGGTTCTGCGACAACCGCGAGATTCAAATTTAAGGTTGGCTTCTTGATCGAGTGATTGAGCTAATATTATTTCTCTTGGCGATCGCTCTGCCACAGCTTGAGGGATAGAAGCCGCCATTACGTTTGTCATTATGACACCACAAGCCACGGCAATTCTTGCTATCAACCATTCACGGTTAAGTAACTTATGCGTTGTTTTCATTCTCATTACCCTAAAGAATCGCAGGAAAATAGCGCTCGCACTGTTCCCACATCAGAATTGAACAGCGACGATCGCTAAGATCGATGGTGTAAAAACGAAAAAAATCCCAATCAAGGTTAAACTAGCGATCGCTTGATTGTTGTCAAAAGTTTAGGTCAAACCTATAGAGATGTCTAGATTTTGTATGATATCGGTTTATTGATGTATTTTAAAAATACACTTTACATATAGCGGATTGCAGTCGTATG
>DNGJ01000193.1:4476-8120 GCA_003486305.1 Cyanobacteria bacterium UBA11371 | reverse complement strand
AAAATGGCAGCCGCTATACAAACGAAGCCTTAAGGCTTTCCCTCACTCGAAAAGCAATCCGCTGTAGTGGTGAGAATCTGCGCGATCGCCTAAAAATCTTCTGTTTGAATTATCGCTATAGATAAAAGTTTTTTTCTCCTATGGATAATCAAAATTTGCTGATTCTGGTTGCAGTTATTGTAGGTGCTTTGCTCGTCGCACTTTGGGCGCTGCGACGGTGGCGCGAACGTCAGTACGATCTCGCAGGTAAAACGGTGCTGATTACAGGCGGTTCTCGCGGACTTGGTTTGGTCATGGCACGCCAATTGATACAGCAAGGAGCGCGTTTGGCAATTTGCGCCCGCGATGAGGCAGAACTAGAAAGGGCGCGCCTCGAGTTAGAACAGCGCGGTGGAGAGGTGCTGACAGTAAAAAGCGATGTAACGGATAGATCGCAAGTGGAGGAGATGGTACGTAGTGTAAGCGATCGCTTCGGACAAATCGACATCCTGATCAACAACGCAGGCGCCGATCTTGTCGCTCCAATGGATGTATTGACGATGGAAGACTACGACGACTTGATGAAGTTGCATTTCTGGGCACCTTTATACACCACCTATGCAGTTCTGCCCCAAATGCGTCAACGCCAAGCTGGACGGATTGTTAATATCTCTTCCATCGGTGGTAAGGCGGTTTTCCCGCATATGTTGGCATATTGTGCCAGCAAGTTCGCCTTAACGGGTTTATCTGAAGGAATGCACGCAGAACTTGCAAAAGAAGGAATTGCTGTCACGACGGTATGTCCTGGTTTCATTCGCACAGGCGTTGTAGACCACGTCATCTTCAAAGGTCAACACCGTAAGGAGTATGCTTGGTTCAGCATATCTGCTTCCTTGCCCTTAATTTCCACCAGTGCCGAACATGTCGCTAGTCAGGCGATCGCTGCATTACGACGGGGCGATGCAGAAGCGATCGTACCACTTTGGACTTGGTTTAGCGTTAGACTTTATGGCCTTTTCCCAGGACTTTCTGCCACTCTGCTAGGTTGGGTGAATCGATTGTTACCGGCGACGGGTGGTATTAATACTGAACGCGCTTTCGGAAAAGACAGCCACTCATCTTGGTCGCCTTCCTGGTTAACTTACTTGAATCAACGAGCGGCACTAAGGAATAATCAGATTGCAGTAGCTGAGGCAAATGGACAGGTTGAGACGCAACAATTATCACCAACAGAAGCTGAGTCATCTGGAATTGTTGCACAACCAGAACCAGCGATCGCACAAGACGAGCAATCGGCATTTCCGCTGATCGAACTTTCTCAGGCACCACCTGAAATTCAAGCCTGTTTGAGCGACATTCAGAACGCATTAGGAATTCCCTGGACGCCTGCTGCATGGCGTGCTTATGGGATGTATCCATCGGTGATGCAATTGTTTTGGGAGCGCCTGAAACCGGCAATGCAAACCGAATCTTTTTTGGAAGATGCGATCGCAATTACCGAGCTGGTTTTCCGAGATACCAGCGACTGGTATCAACCAAGTTATCAGATTGATGTAGACGAACCACAACGGCATCAAATCGAAAGAGTACTCAATGCATTCTCCTTTGGCAATCCCCAATTACTGATAGGGCAAATAGCCTTGAGTCGCACTTTGGCAGGTGAAGTAGTTGGCACCGAAGGCAATGGCGATCGCCGTCGCGGCGCAAATGCATATCGCCACGCAGATATTCAACTAATTGGCGAGCAATCCGTTGCAGAAATCTCCCCAGAAATGCAACAAGTATATCGAGACATCAAACAAACTTTAGGCGTCCCGATTGTCAATGCCGACTATCAGGCATTAGCCCGATGGTCGGCATTTTTTCTAGCAGCATGGGAAGACATCAAAGTTTGGCGAGAGCGACCAGAATATCAGATGCTCAAACAGGATATTGTACGCACAGCAGAAGCAGCTGCCAGTCGCCTGCATCCTGCCGTCGCCATCGGCGAGAGGGAAGTACGCGATCGCTTGGACAATCCCGCCGATTTTGAACAAATTCAACAAACAGTAGAAATGTTCAAAAACATCTTGCCCGAATTAATTCTACAAGATGCCCTATTTTATAGAGGTTTAGCAAACCTTAAACCCATCACAAAAGTTTGAGCTTGATTATCTACCTCTTTCTTCCTCTTTCTTCTTCCCTCTGCGTTCTCTGCGCCTATGCGGTTAAATAATAAATTCACAAACTGAGGAAAAAAATGCAAACAAAACAATTAGGTAACTCCGAATTTAACATCACACCAATTGGCTTTGGTGCTTGGGCAATTGGTGGCAGTGGCTGGGCTTACGGCTGGGGTTCTCAAGATGATACAGAATCAATCGAAGCTATTCACCGTGCGATTGATTTGGGCATAAATTGGATTGACACCGCCGCTGTATATGGTTTGGGACATTCAGAAGAAGTAGTAGCGCGCGCCCTCAAAGGAATGTCCAATCCCCCTTATGTTTTCACCAAATGTTCCCAAGTTTGGAACGATCGCCGCGAAGTAAGTACTATCCTCAAAGCAGATTCCCTGCGGCGAGAACTTGAAGCCAGCTTGCGACGATTGCAAACTGACGTTATCGACCTCTATCAAATCCACGCGCCTAATGCCGACATTGAAGAAGGCTGGGCAACCCTCGCGGAATTTCAGAAAGAAGGTAAAGTTCGTTACATCGGCGTTTCTAACTTTAATGTGGAGCAAATGCGCCGCATCCAGAAAACTGCACCGATTACCTCGCTACAACCCCCTTATTCCTTGCTTGACCGCAACATCGAACGGGAAATTTTGCCATTCTGCCAGCAGGAAAATATTGGTGTAATCGGCTACTCGCCAATGGCCTCTGGGTTGCTGACAGGGAAAATGACAAGAGAGCGGTTACAAAATTTACCCGATGATGATTGGCGTCGGCACAATCCAAAGTTCCAAGAGCCAAACTTATCGCGCGGCTTGGAGTTAGCCGAGTTACTGCGGCAAATTGGGGCGCGACACGGGCGATCGCCTGGTGAAGTTGCGATCGCTTGGACGCTGCGACATCCTGCGATCGCGGGTGCTATTGTCGGCTTCCGCAGCGCCAAACAAGTTGAAGAAATCATCGGTGCCGCCGAATTCCGCTTAAGTGAAAATGAGATTGACGAAATTGAAACCTTCTTCAGCCAGAGATTGCAACAGCTTGGTGTTTAATCAATGCCTTATTCAACTAACCAACAAATCTTACTCAAAAGTCGCCCAGTTGGGGAACCAAAAGAAAGCGATTTTGCCCTAGTTGAAACCCCGTAGTTGCGTAGGGACACGGCATCAGATATATCTCGGATAAACAGATAACATTAATCGTGCCGTGTCCCGGCTTTTGATTATGGGTAATCGACCGGACATCATATTAGATCGAGTTCGGTAGTAGAGACGTTACATGTAACGTCTCTACTATTATGGTTAATGGTTTTGTAGGGGCGGGTTTTACCAGAAACCTTTACCAAACCATCACCTTTGTTTCTTTGTAGATCTCTTTGTTTGCTCAATAATTTTTCAGAGAAACCCGGTTTCTTTGCACGAATTATGTCGATCAACCCGCCCCGCCCGCAATGCCTTAGCCGAGCGGACATAATATAGCGGATTGCAGTCGTATGAGGTACACCTTTGTTTG
>DNGJ01000193.1:0-4199 GCA_003486305.1 Cyanobacteria bacterium UBA11371 | reverse complement strand
CGAGCTTGCAATCCGCTGTATTAGGTTGATTGTGTCTATAGGAAGATGTTGAAAACGTTTCCTTGGGTTTGAATTGGCTAATAGCTATATGTATTGAAGCAATAGCTGCCAGATAAGAAAAACAGATGTCAAAAAGTATGTCAAATTCAGAAATGCTATATCGAACTCTCGGCAGCACAGGCGAGAGAGTTTCTGCGATTGGACTTGGTGGCTGGCACCTCAGCTTGAAGCATGTCGATGAGGAATTGGCGATCCGGATTGTTCGCAGTGCGATCGATCGCGGCATCACTTTTATGGATAATAGTTGGGATTATAATGATGGAGCCAGCGAGATTAGGATGGGAAAAGCGCTGCGCGATCGCTACCGAGATCGAGTATTTCTGATGACGAAAATTGACGGGCGCTCGAAGAAAGAAGCGGCGAAGCAGCTAGACGAATCTCTAAAACGCTTGCAAGTTGATTGCATCGATCTCGTCCAACACCACGAAATCATCCGCTACGAAGATCCCCATCGCGTGTTCGACGAAGAAGGAGCAAATGCCGCCTTAATTGAAGCGCGTCAAGCTGGCAAGCTGCGATACATTGGCTTCACCGGACACAAACACCCCCAGATTCATTTGTACATGTTAGAAGTGGCAGCCAAATATGGGTTTAAATTTGATGCGGTGCAGTTACCCTTGAATGTAATGGATGCCCACTTTTGCAGCTTTGAGAAGCAAGTTGTGCCCGAATTAGTGAAACAAAACATCGGCATTTTGGGGATGAAAAGCATGGCTAACGGGATTATTTTAAGGTCGAATACGGTAACGCCGATTGAGTGTTTGCACTATGTTTTGAATCTGCCCACATCGGTTGCGATCGCGGGAATTGATAGTATGGAAATTCTCGATCAAGCGTTTGAAGCGGTGCGGACATTCCAGCCAATGAATGAGGAGCAGGTGCGAAGTCTCTTAGCAAAAACCGCACCAGCGGCATCGCGCGGCGAGTTTGAGCCATTCAAAACCTCATCAATTTTTGACGGCACTGCCCAAAATCCCGATTGGTTGGGAGAGGAGCCACAGCGCATCCAGCAATTAATGTCAGCCTAATCCCAGAGCGGATCGAATCGATTGATGCGTTATGCAATCTCTTACGTTGTGTCAACGCGATCTATCTCTATACAATGCGCTGGTAACTGAAGCCACCTTTCTTAAGAAAATTATTATGATATGCTGCACTAATTAAGCCTTGGTAGAGCGAATGCGGGACATTTATAGCGGATTGCAGCCGTATGAGCTACCGCTTAGTTTGTGTAGCGGCACCCTTAAGGGTGCCGCTACACAAACTAAGCCTTTTAGGCTGTACCTCACAAGGGTTGAAATCCGCTGTAAATACCGATAAACAGACTTGTTCAAAAACTCAACCTCCAGTATTTGAGGTTCTGCATCGTACCGAACAGAGGCAATGAAAGATAATGATATAGTTGTGATTGGCATTGTTTTTCATCTCTACTGGGAAGGGATTCGGTCAATGCAGTTGTAAATTATCTATCGCTCAATCAAGGGATGGCATGATGGATTTTCTATCTGATACCGTCGTACTGTCGCGGATGCAGTTTGCGCTGACTGCCTGCATCCACATGCTTTGGCCTACTTTAACAACAGGTGTGGGGATTTATTTGGTAATAATAGAAGGGCTGTGGTTGAAAACTAAAAATCCCGACTATTACTATCATGCTCGCTTTTGGGCTAAACTCTATGCCCTCAACTTTGGCGTTGGTGTAGCAACGGGCATTCCAATGGAATTTCAGTTTGGCACCAATTGGGCACCCTTCTCGGAAGCCGTCGGCAACTTTTTTGGCAGCGTAATTGGGTTTGAAGCATCTTGGGCTTTTATGCTAGAAGCGGCGTTTCTTGGCATTATGTTGTTTGGGTGGGAGCGCGTCAATCCGGCGATTCACTATCTCTCGACGATTCTGGTAGCGATTGGTGCAAATTTATCCACGCTTTGGATTTTGACGGCGAATTCTTGGATGCAAACGCCCGCAGGCGGAGAGATGGTTAATGGTAAGTTTGTGGTTCACGATTACTTTCAAGCGATCGCAAATCCATTCATGGCAAAAAGCGTTCTCCACATGTTCCTGGCAACTTTGGAAACTTCGCTATTTGTGATCGGTGGGATTAGTGCCTGGTATATTCTGAAAAATCGCAATATAGCGTTTTTTTCCAAGTCTTTTAAGATTGCCCTGGCAGTTGCGATCGCAGTTGCTCCTCTACAAATCTATGTCGGGCATTTGAGCGCCGAACAAGTCTACCACTATCAACCGGCAAAACTAGCGGCAATGGAGGCACAATGGAACACGCTTCCCGCCGGACAGCCTGCGAATTGGAGCCTTTTAGCGTTACCTAATAACAAAGCCGAAAAAAACGACTGGGAAATTGTCATTCCCAAAGCATTAGGGTACATTCTAGAATTCAAAGAAAAACTATCTGAGCCAGTACTCGGTTTGAAGGAGTGGAAACCACAAGATCGACCGCGCCTTGTTGGGCTAATTTATTATTCCTTCCGCACAATGGTTGGTATTGGTTTTCTCCTAGCCGGATTAATGTTTGGGAGCATTCTCTACTGGCTTTTGGGTAAGTTTTCGCAGGAAAAGATTACCGAGCAGCGATGGTTAATGCGTGCCTGGATGTTTGCCGCTCCTTTGGGATTTATTGCCATCGATACGGGTTGGATTGTGCGTTGCGTTGGGCGACAGCCGTGGACGCTTTACGAGCAAATTCGCACCGTAGATTCTGCTTCTCATATTCCAGCTAGCAATGTTTTGGTATCCCTCACAGGCTTTACAGTTACTTACATCTTGTTGGTAATTGCATACCTCTATTTTGGTAGCCGCATTATCCGCAGAGGGCCAAGATTTGACTTAGCTGTTCCGGGAACAGAAATAACCAAACCTGCAATCGATACAACTCCTGGAGAATTCGTTCCCGACGAGCGCCCCGTAGAAGCGCAACAGTAGGAGAAAAATATGGAGACGCTCAACTATTTTCTGCCACAAATTTGGTTTGGCATTTTAGCCCTTTTCCTCTTTCTTTATGTGATGTTGGATGGATTTGATCTGGGAGTGGGCATTCTGTCTATCACCTCTTCCACTGAGGAACGTCGCAGCATTTTGATGACGAGCTTAAGCAACTTTTGGGATGCTAACGAAACTTGGCTGGTATTGATGGGAGGCGGATTGTTTGGTGCATTTCCTCTGGCTTATGGCACCATTTTGACTGCGCTTTACATTCCAATTATCCTGATGGTATTTGGATTCATTTTTCGCGCGATCGCTTTTGAATTTCGCGAAGAAGCCAAGCGCAAATTCTTCTGGAATTTAGCCTTTGGTGTGGGCAGTTTCACCGCAGCATTGGGTCAAGGATTCGCCCTTGGTGCAGTGCTAAAAGGGATTAAAGTCGATGCAGAGGGTCACTTTATCGGCGGCAATTGGGATTGGTTGAGTTGGCAATCTGTTCTGGTAGCATTAACCTTAATCCAAGGCTACGTTTTGATCGGCTCGACTTATTTAATTTGGAAAACAACCGATGAATTGCAAGAAACCCACTACAAAACTGCCAAAATTGCCGCCTGGACAACGCTGCTAGGTGCAATTTTCATCACGATTTCCACACCAATTTTTTATGAAAGTGCGAGAAATCGTTTGTTCCAGCAACCGCTTGTTTATATCTTTGGTATTATCCCCGTGCTGGGAATTTTGCTGATCTCGCAACTACTCACAAGTCTCGATCGTAGGCAGGAACGCGCTCCTTTTGTTTGGACAATTCTCCTATTTGTGCTGACCTTCATCGGGCTGGGATTAGTAGTCTTCCCTTACATCATTCCCCCCGAAATTACTATCTACGAAGCCGCCGCCGATCCTAGTTCGCTCGTGATTATGATCGTCTTTATTGGCTTCCTGATTCCCGTCATGTTGTTCTATAACCTTTATCAGTACATTGTCTTTCGTGGCAAAATTACGGGCGGTCATTATGGGGAGTAGCTGAATAGGTCTGCTGTCTTGGTATCATAGAGCCATCCTTCCAAGCGATCGCTCTCGATTTCTCAGCTCTGTGGGCGATCGCTATCTATAGCGGATTGTGACTTAATAGAATACACTTGATTTTTCGTAAGTTAATAGCCCGTGTAGACGGGCTTAGTTTGTATAGCGGCACCCTTAA
>DNGJ01000539.1:621-7537 GCA_003486305.1 Cyanobacteria bacterium UBA11371 | reverse complement strand
AGAAGATTTTGTGGGGTTGCTGTTGTGGGAAACCAAGGTTTGGAATTACTCGCGCGAAACTCAGGAATCTTTGAGAATTGGCATTGCCGATGCTGCTCTTGGTCAGTTTGTCCGCTATGAAGTTGAGGTGAGCGACGCTTTTAATCGGCGGGTGTGGATTGATTTTTCCCTCAAACCCTTGACCGATGAAAAGGGGAATGTAATTTTGCTGATTGCCGAGGGGAGGGATATCAGCGATCGCAAGCGCGCCGAAACAGAAATTCTCAAAAACTTGGAAAAAGAACGCGAACTCAACCAACTAAAATCTAGCTTTATTTCGATGGTTTCCCACGAGTTCCGCAACCCCCTAACTACGATTGGCGTTTATGCAGAAATGCTGCAAAACTATAGCAATAACTTTACCGAAGAAAACAAAAATAAATTTTGCGATCGCATTCAAAACGCTATCGATCGTATGGTAGAATTATTAGATGAAATATTGCTTTTAAGTAAAAATGAAGCGGGGAAACTGCAATACCAACCCGCCCCGCTTAATTTGGAAGAATTTTGCCGCGAATTGGTAGAAAACTTTCAAATTACCAACAGTCAGCACGAGATTAGGTTTAGCTCTCACGGAGAATGCAAATCGGTGGAAATGGATGAGGTTTTGTTGCAGCATATTTTCACTAACTTACTCTCCAATGCGGTTAAGTATTCCCCTGAAGGCGGTAACATTTGGTTGGATTTAAACTGC
Organism: Cyanobacteria bacterium UBA11371; assembly: GCA_003486305.1. Lineage (GTDB taxonomy): Bacteria > Cyanobacteriota > Cyanobacteriia > Cyanobacteriales > Aerosakkonemataceae > Microseira. The sequence continues at coordinate 6,804 of DNGJ01000539.1, read as the reverse complement.
GATCGCGGCTGGGGAACCTTCCGGGTAATAGATCAAGGAATAGGCATTCCCTTACCCGACCAACAACATTTGTTTGAAAGCTTCCGGCGCGGTAGCAATGTGGATGCGATTCAAGGTACTGGACTGGGACTAGCTATTGTTAAAAACTGCGTGGATTTACATCAAGGGAAAATTCAAATAGAAAGTGAAGTTAACATGGGTACAATTGTGACGGTGACCCTGCCGTTAACCCAACCAATCAGAATCGATCCAGAAATAAAATTTTAAAACAGCTCGGCATTTGGATCGTAGGGAAAGTCGGAAACATTCGGTAAAAAAAACATTTTACGATTGCCGTGCCCCTAGAGGATTTTTGATCAACACCCGGTTTATTTGAGAAAAGCAAATAATACCAAATCCGCTTCCATCACCCCCTGCAAGCCGAACGACTCGCAGAAAGCGGCTATACAAACTCTCGACCGCCTGCGCGGTCTATAAAATAAAGCGGGTAATCTATCCGGATTTGGTATAATTTCTTCCCCTGCTTCCCCACATCGATCTTCCTTTTTGGTCATGCGGTTAACTCTCTGATGCGTGTAAACTTGAAGCAAGCCCCGCAGGGGTAGCTATCTTACCGAGTTCTTTTGCAAGATTATGACTTCTTCTCAAGAAAACAACACCAATGAGACTATAACCGTGCAAACTGTTCCAACAGCTACGTCGAGCGGCATTCAGCTCGATGGGAGAATCAAACTTGGGATACTTGGTACGGCAGTTGCGGCGATCGCTGTCGGGATGTTCGTTGTCTTTTTCTTTTGGCATCACTGGATTGCAACTTTTGGGATGAAATCTTGGGCAAATCATGCGGGTGCTACGCCAATCGAGTGCATGATCAAAGACACCAACAGCGATGGTTATGTCAGCTGTAGCGCCATGCTGCGAGGCGAAGTCGTACCGCTTGAATGTGGAGCCAGTGTATTTAATATTGGCTGTAGAGTTAATTACGGTTCTGCTGCTGCGCCGCCGGTGCGTCCCGTGCCTAATGGCGGGCGCTAGCAATCTTCCCCAAGAGGAATAGCGATCGCTCGAATTGCAAGCGATCGCTAACTGGCAAATAGCTAATGGCTAATGGTACAACCGAAAAATATTCCCATGACCAATTAGCAATTAGCCATGAGCAATTAGCAAGCTTGCAAGCTTGCAACAATCGTATTTTGCCAGGGAATTTTAAAGCGGAATTGATCCGAGTATGAGTATGAGCGATCGCGCTGCTGTAGACCTTTATAAATATTTGTAATATCTCGAAAAAATAATCCGGACATCGGCAAATTCATTATGTAGTACCGTGTATTCCTAAAAAAGTTGAGATTTGTTTAATATGAATAGTTCAAATCCATTTGTAGGTCAACCTGAGACAACAGGAAAGTACCTGGTATTGCTGTCTAAAGATGAAGTCGATGCCGGAATTCAAAGCTTAACTGATTCCGCCGGAATCAGCAGCGTTACAAGAGCGGCTGATTTTGAAGCCCATGCCTTAAGCGGGCAGCAACTAGAAAGCGCAGAAAACTTGGTATTCGACAATCTGGGCGTTGCCGTTGTCACCCTCGATGCAGAACAGTTGCAATCGGTCGGGGCAGCAATCGCCGACGAAAGTCAACCTATTTACGCAGTCGAACCAGAAAGGATTGTTTATGCTTTGAGCGACGTAGGTTTGGGCAAACTAACGCCGCCAACGTCCGGTTGTAACGCCAATATTGCGGTGGAATACTTGAAAGGATACCGGGATGGTGTCGCTCAGCTTATAGAGAAATTGATCGCGACGGATAAAACAGTTCAAACCCTGGAAATAGAATCCGAAGAGACAGCAACCTGGGGACTGCAAGCCACAAAAGTTATTGATTCGCGCTACAGCGGTCGTGGAATTAAAGTGGCAGTTTTAGATACGGGTTTAGACTTGAATCATCCTGACTTTGCCGGACGCAAGATAGTCAGCAAATCGTTTATCAGCGGTCAACAGGTACAAGACCAAAACGGGCATGGAACCCACTGTATAGGCACAGCTTGCGGTTCCCTCAGTCCGACAATTGTGCCGCGCTACGGCGTGGCATACGAGGCAGAAATTTACGCGGGCAAGGTATTGAGCAACCAGGGAAGCGGAAGCGATCGCAGTATTTTAGCAGGCATCGAGTGGGCAGTTACCAATGGCTGCCAGATCGTCTCGATGTCGCTAGGGGCGCGCACCTTCCCCGGCGACTCGTTCTCCCGGGTGTACGAGACTTTAGCCAAACGCGCCCTGGAAAAAGGGACGTTAATTATCGCTGCCGCTGGTAACGATAGCCGCCGTCCAGGAACAGTGGCTCCCGTCTCGCACCCTGCTAACTGCCCGTCGATTATGGCAGTAGCTGCGCTTAACTCCCAACATGAAGTCGCCTGGTTTTCCTGCGGTGGACTGAATCCAGATGGTGGTCATGTTGACATTGCCGGACCCGGAGTTGATGTATATTCAACTTGGCCTATGGCGAAGAAATACAACACCATCAGCGGCACTTCAATGGCGACCCCCCATGTTGCAGGCATAGCCGCGCTCTACGCCGAGGCGACTGGGGCTACCGGACAAGCACTGTGGAACCTGCTGACGCAACACGCTCTGCGGCTGCCACTGCCTTCTGTAGATGTTGGTATTGGCCTTGTGCAAGCGCCTTCTGACGCTTCCTAATTAAATATGGTGTGATAGTGCGTTACTAAGTAGGGGCACGGTAGCGAAAGTCTTGTGGTACAGCCGCAAATTCTAACTCTGCCGTGCCCCTACTCATATCATGTCCGGTTGCATCGGTAGCGTCAGCAAAGGAAGGGTTTATCGAGTAAGGGCTACTTTAACGAAGCCATCACCTTTGTTTCTTCGTGGAGGCTTTTTCATAGAAACCCGGTTTCTTGATACTGAATGGGCAGGTATTACCCGCCCCTACAACATTAAAAAATATACACAACCGACGCTGCCGGACATAATATCATTCTTAAGCCAGATCTGCCGTTGGGTAGTTCGATATTACAGGTCGAGCGTGCTAAACATAATAGTTGTAAAATCTACCCTTTAACGGTTAGAAAAATTCTGATATGTCCAAAGTAAACTTATCGATCTCAGTCGATGACAACCATATAGATCGGATGGCTGAGGTTGTGCAAAACTTACAATCCGTTGGTTTGAAGGTCGAGCAATTGATGGAGGGACTAGGAATTATCACTGGTTCCTGCGACCAGACAAAAGTCGAGGAGATCTCTCAAGTTGAGGGTGTGTCGCACGTTGAACCAGATCGGCAATATCAACTAGCGCCACCCACAGCGGATATTCAGTAGCTGAGAACGTTCAACTTAACCATAACCGCCACCTCCTGGGGTTGCGATCGCAAACGTATCGCCTGGGTGCATCTCCACAACAGCTGTGCTACCAAACTCCTCAACTGTTCCATCCCGACGCTGCACGTAATTTTTCCCCACTGCGCCCGCCTCACCCCCGTGCAAACCAAACGGAGGAACAATCCGCCTACCTGATAAAATTCCAGCCGTCATCTTTTCCAAAAAGCGAATCCGCCGAACTACTCCATTTCCGCCACAATGCAAACCCTTACCGCCACTATTGTGACGAATGGCAAAACTTTCTAAAATCACCGGAAAGCGCCATTCTAAAACCTCTGGATCGGTAAGCCTAGAATTAGTCATGTGCGTATGAACGGCATCAGTACCATCGAAATCTGCACCCGCGCCCGAACCGCCGCAAATCGTTTCATAATATTGATATCGTTCGTTTCCAAACGTAAAATTATTCATCGTGCCCTGAGATGCTGCGATCGCACCCAAAGCCCCATACAAAGCATCGGTTATCGCCTGAGAAGTTTCCACATTTCCCGCCACCACAGCAGCCGGATAGCTAGGATTTAACATACACCCTTGGGGAATCACAATTTCCAAAGGTTTAAGACAACCAGCATTCAGAGGAATATCGTCATTCACAAGCGTGCGGAAAACATATAAAACCGCTGCCTTGCACACCGCTGCTGGCGCATTAAAATTACTCTCCACTTGCTCTGAAGTGCCAGTAAAATCAATTTTAGCACTGCGATTATTTTTATTGATAGCAATAGTAACTTCAATCTTACTACCATTATCCAACTCACAGGTAAAACAGCCATCTTTTAACACCTCTATAACGCGGCGCACAGATTCTTCCGCATTATCCTGCACAAATCTCATATAAGCTTGTACGGTTTCTAAACCATAAGCTGCAACCATTTTGTGCAATTCTTGAACTCCCCGTTCGTTCGCAGCAACTTGCGCTTGCAGATCTGCCATATTCCGATCCGGATTTCTGGCAGGATAAGCGCCCGATGCGAGGAGTTCCAGGATTTCTTTTTCGCGGAAACGTCCCGCTTCTACCAGCTGAAAATTATCAATCAATACCCCTTCCTGTTCCACCGTAGAGCTATTAGGAGGCATCGAACCCGGAGTAATGCCGCCGATGTCCGCGTGGTGTCCCCGCGAAGCAACGTAGAAGAGGATTTTAGATTGAGAATCCCCTAGAGCAAAAACAGGAGTAATTACAGTAATATCCGGGAGGTGCGTCCCACCATTATAGGGATTATTTAAAACATAAACATCACCCGGTTTAATATTATTCCCTTGCGCGTCAATCAAACTTTTAACGCTTTCACTCATCGAACCCAAATGAACCGGAATGTGAGGCGCATTCGCGACTAACTGCCCAAAACCATCAAAAATTGCACAAGAAAAATCGAGCCTTTCCTTAATATTAACCGACGAAGCCGTATTTTGCAAAGTGATGCCCATTTGTTCGGCAATTGCCCGAAACAAATTGTTAAAAATTTCCAACATCACCGGGTCTGGAGATTTTAGATTTTGGATTTCAGATTTTAGATTGAAACTTCCTGACTCCTGAACCTTATTTAAAATTAGATGATTTCTAAATGTAACTTCCGCCTGCCAACCCGGTTCAATGACATTTGTCCCAGTAGATTCAACAATAATAGCAGGCCCCAAAATCGAGTCACCCGGTTGCAAATCAGGGCGCTGAAAAAGCGGCGTTTCGTGCCAAGTATTTCCGGTAAACATTCGCACAGTTGTTACAGGCGCGGGAGATTCGTTTATTTTCCGTTCAACAATCGCTTCTTCTGGAATATCACTTTTCCCAATAACCTCAACAGAAACCGCTTCCACAATTAACCCTTTTTCTGGTAAGATAAAACCGTAACGCAGCCGATGCGCCGACTCAAACCGCAGCCGCATTTCACTAATATCGCCCAAATCAACAATTAAAGAAGAATCCGTTCCTTCATAACGCAAATGAACCCTGCACAGCACGGATTTTGAACGCGGATGTAGGGATTTCTTTTCTTCCTCCTCTTCCTTGGCGTTCTTGGCGTCTACCCTACGGGAAGCCGCTGCGCGTCTATGGCGCTTCAATTCCTCTTCTGCCTCTCTTGCTAAGTGCGCTAAAAGTTCCTCTAATTCTGGTAGCAATTGAACAGTTAACCTTGCTTCCACCGTAGATTCTCGGATGACTCGCACATCAGCCAAACCCATACCATACGCCGATAACACACCCGCATAAGGATGAACAAATACCTGCTTCATCCCCAGCGCATCTGCAATTAAACAAGCGTGCTGTCCTCCCGCACCGCCGAAACAACACAGCGTATATTCCGATACATCATATCCCCGCTGGAGCGAGATTTTTTTAATTGCACTTGCCATTTTATCGACAGCGATCGCTAAAAACCCCGCCGCCACCTCCTCCGGGCTGCGCCCGTCCCCAATCTGCCGTGCCAGAGCGTTAAATTTCTCTTGCACAACCCGCGCATCCAGGGGTAAATCGGCATTTTCGCCAAAAGCAGAAGGGAAAAACTCACTCTGCAACTTGCCCACCATGACATTGCAATCGGTTACCGTCAACGGGCCACCTTGGCGATAACAAGCGGGGCCGGGATTTGCCCCCGCCGATTCCGGCCCTACGCGATATCGCGCACCATCAAAGTATAGAATCGAACCGCCTCCCGCCGCGACGGTGTGAATTGCCATCATCGGCGATCGCAACCGCACCCCGGCAACTTCGGTTTCAAATGTGCGTTCGTATTCCCCTGAATAATGTGCGACATCGGTGGAAGTACCACCCATATCAAAAGTAATAATTTT
>DNGJ01000539.1:0-422 GCA_003486305.1 Cyanobacteria bacterium UBA11371 | reverse complement strand
CCCATATCAAAAGTAATAATTTTATCGAAACCGGCGATTAAACTGGTTTGCACGGCTCCCACAATACCGCCAGCGGGGCCGGACAATATGCTATCTTTCCCTTGAAAGTTCTCTGCGTCGGTAAGTCCCCCGTTGGATTGCATGAACATCAATTTGGGGAATTGGTAATTGGTAATTGGTAATTGGTAATTGTGCGCCTGGGGTTTATTGGCGGGATGATTTTGATCGTTTTGTGGGATGGGCGTCTCGCCCGTCTCTTGAATTATCCGGGCGGGCAAGATGCCCACCCCACAAGAATCGATGCCCACCCCACAAGAATCATCCCTTAACTGTGCAACGCCGTCGCGATTTGCTCCTAACTGGGTGGCGACTTGGTTGACATATTGGCGCAAGATCGGTGAAAGATAGGCATCGACGACGGT
>DNGJ01000398.1:30083-34112 GCA_003486305.1 Cyanobacteria bacterium UBA11371 | reverse complement strand
CCGGAATAACTTTAGTAGTATAAGTCTTATTTAAGTTTTTGAGTTCGAGTCTAGCCATTGTTCTATTTGGGATTTTAGATCGAAGGATTTTGGATTTCTCGTTCCCAGGTTCAACCTGGGAACGAATCATGGGAGGTTCCACCTCCATTAGCGCAAAACTCTATCCTTTGACAGCGCCAGCGGTCAAACCTTGGACAATCTTGCGTTGGAAGAACAAAACGAGTAAAACCAAAGGCAAAGTTCCCAAGACAGTCGCAGCGGCGATCGGGCCATAAGGAATTTCAAATACTGACGCACCACCTAATTGAGCAGCCCCTACAGGAATAGTTTTCAGTTCTTCACGAGTCATAAACGTGAGGGCAAAGATAAACTCATTCCAGGCAAAAATAAACGTTAGAATCCCAGTCGTTACTAAAGCTGGAATTGTCATCGGTAATAAAATGCGCCAGAGCATTTGAAACGTATTATAGCCATCAACTCTAGCCGAATCTTCCAAATCTTTTGGCAATTGCTGGAAAAAGCTCCGCAGCACCAAAATTGTCAGAGGTAAATTGATTGCGGTGTAGGGAATAATCAGCGCCAAATAGTTATTGCCCAATCTCAGCGCCTGGATAATTTCCAACAGTCCCAGGAACAACAAAATACCTGGAAATAAAGTCACAATCAAGACACCTGCGAGGATAACTTTTCCACCCCAAGGGCGTAACCTTGCTAGAGCGTAAGCCGCAGGCGCTCCAATTGCTAAAGAAACCGCTGTGGAAGTAATCGATACAAAGGCACTATTTAAAATATAGCGCCAAAACGGACGACGGGTGAATAATTCAATATAATGATTGAAAGTGTATCGAGTGGGAACGTACACAGTAGGAACGGCGGCAATATCTTCATTTACCTTGAATGAAGTTAGCAATTGCCATAAAACAGGTGCTAGGCAGAATAGGACAACTAAGGCCACTCCTAACAGCCTCAAGATTTTTTTCCAGGGGATTTTAGACCCTCTGGTTGGGGTTGGAGTTGTTGGGCGGTCTTGTGGGATTACAGTCATAATTGTTTTGGTTGATTCTGGGGAAATTAGCTATTAACTCAAGTTGCTAGCTGCTAATAGCTAATGGCTAATGGTAGAGAGGTAAAATATTCCCGCCAATAATTAGCAATTAGCAATTAACAAATGACTAATAACTGACGCGGGATTTGTTTAGTAAAAAGCTAGCGATCGCAACTGCTAAAATCAGCAACATAAATGTCACCACAACCAGAGCTGCACCATAGCCAAAATCTAAGTAGCGCATCACTGTCGAATAAATATACAGCGACACTACTTCCGTCGCACCTCCTGGCCCACCCCCCGTCATGACAGCAATCAAATCGAAAATTCCGAAAGCTTGAGCAAACCGGAATAGCAAGGCAATTAATATTTGCGGCATTAGTAATGGTAGCGTAATGCGAGTGAAGTTTTGCCAAGGAGTTGCACCATCAATTGAATGGGCTTCGTAGAGGTCGGGAGAAATAGATTGCAAGCCAGCCAGCAGCAGAATACTAATAAACGGCGTAGTTTTCCAAACATCAGCAAAAATTACAGCCAGCATTGCCAAAGTTGGATCGCCTAACCAGTTAATTCCCGTCCGAATTAAACCCAACCTCAGTAAAATATCATTCACTACTCCAAATTGGTCGTTAAAAATCCAAGCCCAAGCTAGACCAATTAAAGCAGTAGGCAAAGCCCAAGGTATAATAGCTGTCGTGCGAACAAAACCGCGTCCAAAAAACTTCTGATTTAAGACTAAAGCAATTCCCAGTCCTAACAATAATTCCAACACAACGGATGCAGAGGTAAATATTGTTGTCTGCCAAAAAGTTTGCCAGAAACGACCGTCCCCCGCCATCCGGGCATAATTATCAAAACCAGAAAAGATAGGTTGCAGTTTCGTTCCCAAATTTTGCGTAAATAAACTCAACCAAAAAGCTCTTCCAATCGGATAAGCGAAGACAAACAACAGCAGCAACAACGCGGGTATTAATAATATCCAGGCCGTCCGTTGTTCCCGACCTCGGATTGTATGTGTGTTAACCATTTTGGATGCGTGGATTTTGAATTTGGCATTTTTCCATCAGAGGCGGAGCCTCTTGATCTCGTTTTTCGATCAGAGGCGGAGCCTCTTGATCTCGTTCCCAGGCTGAGCCTGGGAACGATGTCCGGGAGGCTCCGCCTCCCAGTAAGTAGCGATATATTATGCCGACTTTTGCGCTTGAGGAGCTTGAAGCAATCGCCTGGTTTCATTTGCAGCAGATTGCATTGCTCTTTCAGGACTCATTCTGCCTGTTAGTGCAGCACTAAGATAGCGTTGCAAAATATCGGATGTTTGGGCATATTGAGCAATGGGGGGTCGTAAAACTGCTTTATCCACTACCTCTAAAAGTTGCGGATAGTGGGGATATTTAGCAACAATTTCCGGGTCGGTAAATAATTCCCTTCGGCTGGGGACAAAGCCTGCGGTTAAAATAAATCGGCGCTGTGCTTCGCGACCAGTAAAATATTGAATTGCTTTCCAAGCTTCTTCTGGATGGCGAGAAGATTTAGCAATTCCTAAACCCCAGCCTCCCAAGCAAGCTGCACTACTTTGACCGGGTGCGTGAACCATTGGTTGAATCGCAATTTTTCCATTAATTGGCGAACCTTTTTGATTGGCTAAAGGCCAAACATAAGGCCAACTCCGCAAAAAGACTGCTTGACCGCTTTGGAAAAAACGTCTGGTTTCTTCTTCTTGGTAAGTTGTTACCCCTGGTGGGGAAACACCCCGATCAACGGTGTTGCGGAGAAACTCAATTGCTTTTAAGGTTTCTGGTTGATCTAATCCCACTTCTAGGGTGTTGGGATTTACCCAATAGCCACCAAAACCTTCGAGAACTTCGAGAAACATTGCCACCAATCCTTCATATTGGCGCCCCTGCCACACATAGCCCCAATTCGCTTTGCCTGCCTGTTTTAAGGTTTGGGAAATTCGCATCAAATCCTCAAACGTTTCTGGGGGATTTAAACCTGCTTGTTTGAGCAAGTCTTCCCGGTAGTAGAGCATTCCCACATCGGAACGCATGGGAATTCTGTAGAGTCTGCCTTGGTAACGTCCTCCTTCTACATCTTTAGCGGAAAATGCTGCTAATTCTTCTGGGGTAATTCGATCTGTGAGGTCTAATAACCACCCAGCAGCAGCAAATTTGGGCGTCCAGATGACATCCATATTGATTAAGTCATAAGGAGATTGCCCTAAAATAAAAGCCGAGGTGTAGAGGTCTTCGAGCAAATTTGTGGCATTTGGCCCTTCGATAATGTTGATGCGAATGCCTGGATTTTCTGCCTCGAAGTCTCTGACTAAACCTTGTTGCCAGGGTTGGGCATCGGGGGCGGTCATCAATAGGTTGAGGGTGACTGGCTGCTGGGCGTATACTTTCCAAGCGAAAATTACAATACCCAAGAAAACCGCCAGTGAAACGCCAAACAGGCGGAGAAATCCCAATCGTTTTAGGATTTTCTGTAGTTTGTTTTGTGGCTGACGATACAACATTGTAAAAAAAATTCAATTATCTTAATAAAGGGAGTTTCAGGTTAATCCCTGGATGGAACTAGAAGAAAATGCTATCGGCTCCGCTCCTAGATGAACTTAAACTAGGGGGTTTGTTCTTGCAGAAGTGCAACTGATTTGGCTCTGGAAAAATTCCTGCGTATCTGTAACGCTAGTAGTCTGATAGTTAGAATTGCAACTCTCCAAAGATATAGTCATATCTTTGCAAGAATACTCCTTTCAGACGTATGATTGAAAGTCAGATCGTGTTAAAATAAGATGAATTTTTTATTTTTTTAAACTACTAATGTTCCAATTGAGTGCAGCTTTCAAGCACAAACAAAGTTTATAGGTAATATCATGTCCTTAAGATTACCCATAAAAAGACGCCGGGACACGGTAAGAGCAACGTTATTTGTTTATCCGATATATCTCTGATGCGTCCCTACGCAACAACAGAGTGATGTTTTTT
>DNGJ01000398.1:0-29881 GCA_003486305.1 Cyanobacteria bacterium UBA11371 | reverse complement strand
TTATTATGGGCAATGAGCGCGGATATCATATAATAGTACTCTTCAAAAGCTATTAATACTTGCGATCGCATATATATTTGTAGCTCTCGATCGCCGGTTCAAAATCCCCAAATTTATAGATAATTCGGGGATCTAGATCCTCTAAAATCAAGCATCTGAGGGGGTGGGTTGATTAAAGTTATATCATGTCCGGTGGCATCAGTAGTAAGCCGGGGCGGGTTTATAGAGATATGATAGTGGTTACACGTAATTGTTGGTAAAACCCGCCCCTACAACCTCAAAAATTAAACACTACCATTGCTTAAGGACATAATATAAAACCCATCCCTACAGAAATACACGAGCAATTAGCAATTACCAATTAGCAATTAGCAATTAGCAATTACCAATTACCAATTACCAATTACCAATTACCAATTAAGGATAAAGACCTCGGTCGGTGAGTGCTTGGGCGACGCGACCGACGCCGATGGTGTAAGCTGCTAGCCGTAGCGATATTTGTCGCTGTTTCGATTGCTGGACGACTTTTTGATAGGCGTTGACCATCAATTGTTCCATTTCGCGGTTGACCCGTTCTTCATCCCAAAATAGGTAGGATAGACCCTGCACCCATTCGAGATAACTCACCACGACGCCGCCAGCATTTGCCAAGATATCTGGCAGAATTGTCACGCCTCGCGCTTCTAATGCCAAATCTGCTGCTAAAGTTACCGGGCCATTTGCGGCTTCTACGACCATTTCTGCTTGCACGCGATCGCAATTTTCCTCGGTAATCTGATTTTCCAACGCCGCCGGAATCAAAACATCGCAGGGAAGTGCCAATAATTGGGCATTCGTAACGGGTAAGCTGCCAGGAAAACCAACAAGACTTCTGCGATTTTGGACATAATAAGCTTTCAAAGCTGGAATGTCCAAACCGGCGGGGGAATATATACCGCCGCGTCCATCAGAAACGGCTAAAATTTTCGCCCCAGCTTCGTGTAACAATAACGCCGCCGCACCGCCGACATTTCCGAAACCTTGAATCACAATTTGTGCGCCTTTAAGAGACTTGCCTTGCGTTGCCAGCGCCTCGCGTACAATAATCATCACGCCGCGTCCGGTCGCCATTTCCCTTCCCCTAGAACCCCCGATGGAAAGCGGTTTACCCGTTACGACTCCGGGTACGGCATGACCGACGTTCATCGAGTAAGTATCCATCATCCACGCCATTTCGCGGGCGGATGTGCCTACGTCTGGGGCGGGAATATCTACCGCTGGGCCGATGTCTTTAATTAATTCGCTGGTGTAACGACGGGTAATTCGCTCTAATTCGCCGACGCTGTAGCGCGTCGGATCGATCGCAATGCCACCTTTGCCACCGCCGTAGGGAATCCCCAGCAATGCACATTTCCAGGTCATCAACATTGCCAGCGCCGAAACTTCCCGCAACGTTACAGATGGATGGTAACGAGTTCCACCTTTGTAGGGGCCAAGTATGTCGCTGTGCTGTACTCGGTGTCCTACTAAAACTTGCACTTCGCCGTTATCGAGTTTGACCGGAATCGAAACGGTGATGGCTTTGCGCGGGTGGCTGAGAATTTCTATTACCCCTTGATTGAGGTGTAATTCTTTCGCCGCCGCTTCCAGGTAGCTGCAAGCTTGGTCGAATGGGCAAATGTGGGCAGGTGAAGCGGTTTCAAGCGATGGCAATGACGATAAAACCATAGATGCTCCTCGCGATCGCGTTCTTTTGGCTAACTAGATGTATATCCGTAGCCTAACTCGCGATCCCGAAGAAATTGTGAATTTGGTAAAATTCGTTACATTTTTTCTGATTTAGTTGTGGTATGCCGACTCGCCGCTCTGCTGGAAGCGAGCGGCTAAATGTAATACATCGGATTCTGCTGTCTGCGCTCGTCCCTGAGCTGGCATAAATCCTGGATGGTATAACGGCTCAAAACCCTATGAGAAGCGTCGTTGGCTTGATACCAAATTTTATACAACACGTCCCTTTCTAGGGTTGAAGTATCGGGCTGCTTTTTTTCCTTCCGCTCGCCCTCCAAGCTGGCGACAACGTCTAACAAGGCGATCTGCCAAGGTTCGCGGCTTAATACGTAGCCACCCTTAGAGCCGCGATGGCTATGAACTAAACCGCTCCGCCGCAAGCTGGTAAAAACTTGTTCCAGGTAGCGAGCGGGAATGGGTTGCTTGGTGACAATCTCGCTTATGGTCAGAGGCGCAAATCTAGCCGGGTGGCAAGCCATTTCTATCAATGCCAGGAGGGCATATTCCACCTTAGAAGACGGTTCCAGGAAAAAGTAATCTTGGCTGTTAGGGTTTGCATTCAACATAGTACCGTTTTTCGATAGGTTGGATGGATTTTATATCGCCTTAATCTTCACGTCGGGATGAGGTGTGATAATATCCATTAAAAGCATAATACAATAACTCGATCGAGTTACCGTAGATTGTGCTGGAGAATTGCCCTAAATTGAACCAAATATGCTGCTAACCGATTTGCAAACGATATACGAACGCGATCCAGCCGCCCGTAACTGGCTGGAAGTGTTGTTTTGCTACCCTGGGTTTCAGGCTTTGCTGTTGCATCGCGTGGCTCATTGGCTCTATAAAATGGGGATGCCATTTATACCTCGGTTGATTTCCCATTTGAGTCGGTTTTTGACCGGGATTGAGATACACCCAGGGGCAAAGATTGGCAAGGGAGTGTTTATCGACCACGGGATGGGAGTTGTGATTGGAGAAACAGCAGTCGTGGGCGATCGCGCGTTGATTTATCAAGGCGTAACCCTGGGCGGGACGGGAAAACAAACAGGGAAACGCCATCCGACATTAGGCGATCGCGTCATAGTAGGAGCGGGTGCAAAGGTACTAGGAAATATCCAAATTGGGGATAATGTCCGGATCGGCGCAGCGTCGGTCGTGTTGCGCGATATACCGAGCAACAGCACGGTAGTAGGCGTTCCCTTGCGCATTATTCGTCGCGACGAGTTGAAGGATAATGCTTTGGCGCATAATAACCTGCCCGACATAGAAGCAGAAGCGATTCGCGCTTTGTTTGAACGGGTTAAAGTTTTAGAACAGCAGGTCGAACAGTTACAAGGATCGGATACCCAGATGAACGGACAAGATAATGGCAAGATTAATAGCGATCGCGCGATTCAGGAATTTATCGACGGTGCTGGCATTTAAAAAATAGATGCACCCGCTCGCTTCTGCTTGTGATATCAAGTCAGGGAATAAGCTGGAAAAATTTTGACATTCTTGGGTTGAACGTAGACGCGCCGCTTTGGATTTAGCTGGAGTTTTTGGAAGGCTTCGCGACTCAGGTATGCATTTACTTGCTGCCCCGACTCTAATACCAACTCAACCCTAATTTCCCAACCTAAGTAAATGATTCGCTCGATTTTAGCCGGGACTGTGCCCGCGATCGCATTGGGCTGAATTAGAACATCGTGGGGACGCAAGAAAACTCGATCCGTCGGCTTGACTAAGCGATTATTGGTTGGAATACCAGCGTTAGTGGGTAGAACATTTACTGGTCCAATAAAACTCATCACAAAAGGCGTTGCCGGATTGTCGTAAATCTCTTTTGGAGTGCCGACTTGTTCGACTCTACCGTTGTTCATCACCACAATCTCATCCGCAACTTCCATTGCTTCTTCTTGATCGTGGGTAACAAATACGGTCGTTACCTGTACTTCATGGTGCAATTGTCGCAACCAAAGCCGCAATTCTTTGCGGACTTTGGCATCTAACGCACCGAAAGGTTCATCGAGCAACAAAACTCTGGGTTGAACAGCTAAAGCTCTTGCCAGTGCTACCCGCTGGCGTTGACCGCCGGAAAGTTGCGAGGGGAAGCGATCGCCCAATCCCTGCAATTGCACCAACTCCAAAAGTTCCTCTACCCGATCTCGAATCAGGCTTTTGGCACAAGAGCGGATTTCGAGGGCGAAGGCAATATTCTGCCGCACTGTCTGGTGTTTAAACAAAGCGTAATGCTGAAACACAAAACCAATATGGCGTTCCTGCACCGACTTTTTAGTCGCCTTTTCCCCAATCAGCCAAATCTCACCCGCATCTGGCTCTTCTAACCCCGCAATCATCCGCAGAAGCGTTGATTTTCCCGACCCTGAAGGCCCCAACAGCGCCACGAGCGAGCCTGTTTTAATCTCTAAACTCACCCGATCGATAGCGCGAAACGAGCCGAATTGTTTAGAAACATTCTCGACTGCAATACCCATAATCACCCTCGGCGAGAAACTGATATACTTAAAACTACGCTTTCTTGATCGACAATTCGTATTTTATTACAATGTCTTTGTATTCGCAATCTTCAAATCAATCCCGTCAGGCTCATTTGCGGCAGTTTAAAACACGCTCGACGCTGCCGCTCTTGCCGAATAGTCTTTGGAAAATAGAAACAGGTGTTGTAAAGAATTTGACTTGGTTAGAAGACGGTTCGACTGTAATTTTGGGACTGTGGGGACCAGGAGATGTCGTCGGAAAAGCTTTGTCGCAAGTCGAACCCTACCAAATCGAGTGCCTGACTGCGGTAGAGGCAACAATTTTGCCTGTTTCCGAGTGGTATCCACTTACCTCTGTTCTGCTTAGCCACATCCAACAGGCTGAAGAATTAATGGTGATTCGCAGATATAAAAAAACCGATATCATGTTGGTTAAATTATTGACTTGGCTCGCTAAAAGATTCGGGCGCGAAATCGAGCAGGGACAGTTGATCGATCTGCGTCTAACCCATCAAGATATTGCAGAAATTTTGGGGTCAACGAGGGTAACAATCACTCGCACCCTGAGTCAACTCGAACAGCAAGGTTTTATCGAGCGTTTCTCTCTAAGTCGGCTTGTACTGCGCGAGGAAGATCTCTGGCATTACGAAATTTAAGTATATAACTCAAGCATACTGGCTAATGGCGTGTAAGGGCGTTCGCGCAGCGTGCCGGAGGCATTAGCATTTGCGTACAAATATTTCAGATTTACCGACAAGATAACAGCGCAAATGCTTCGCCCCTACGGCTAATGGCTAATCTCAAGCAAAATGCTATATTAACTAGCTCTCGCAATCAGCAATTAGCAATTAGCAATTAGCCATTAGCAACTTACGTTATATATAGTACATCGGATTTGAAAGTTTGCCTTCATTGCGTTTGTCGCACAAATTTTTTAAGGTATAACTGCCAAAGACAGCGATCGCTGAATTTTCCGCTTCATGCCAAATTGCCTCGATCAGCGAGTTATCTATATTTGAGGGCATCGCTAGATCTGACTTTTCCTGGCGGTCGATCCCTTCCAGGCAAGCCACAATTTCCAATAGCGTAATGTTTTGGGGTTCTTTGGTCAAGCAATAACCGCCTCTAGCCCCTCTTTGAGAACGAACTAAACCACACCGCCGTAAGCATATCAGCAGTTGCACTAAATAACCCTCTGGAATTGACCCAGCAGCAACAATTTGGTCAATTTGTACAAACTCGCCTTGCTCGTAGTGGCTGGCTAGTTCCAGCAACGCCAACAAAGCATACCTCACTTTAGAAGACAGTTTGAGCATTTGAAGATGAACCCATACTTTGAGCAGCTACGGTTTCCCCATAGGTTTTATTGGCTTTCTTTCCCATTGCGCCGCTTGTCCTTTCCGCAGAAGGGTTTGGTAGGCAAGGACGAGAAACATAATCTGATTCGGTTATCATTATCTCTAGTATCCCGATCAATTTACAGTATTTTAAAACCGTGCGGGGTCAATGTCAAATTTTGGAGGCCATTTCGTTAGCAGATGCAGTTTTGTGTATTAGGCTACAAAATTTACGTAACACACCCCATAACCGCGTTCAAATTCCCATCACCAAATCAGCCATGAGAAAAAATAAACCTATTAGCAAAGCAACTAAACTAACTGCGTTATTTGTATTGCTCGCGATTTTATTCACGCCTTTTGTAATTGTTAATGCAGGGGAAAGAGGCGTGTTGATGCAGTTTGGTCAAGTGCAAGACCAAATACTAAGCGAAGGAATTCACTTAATTATTCCTGTTGTTCATACGGTCAAAAAATTGAGCGTCCGCGTGCAAAAGCAGGAAATATCGGCGGAAGCGTCGTCGAAGGATCTTCAGGAAGTTTTCACCGATGTGGCGCTTAACTGGCATATTATACCAGATGAAGCTAATGTTATTTATCAACAAATTGGAGATGAAAAAGAAGTTGTAGAGCGAATTATCAACCCAGCAGTTGAAGAAATGCTAAAGGCAGTTATGGCAAAGTACACGGCGGAAGAAATTATTACCAAACGGGGAGAAGTGAAAGCGGGGGTAGATAATACATTATCTACAAGATTGGCAAACTATCACATTGCGGTTGATGATATTTCCCTCGTCCACGTCCACTTCTCGGAGCGGTTTAGCGAAGCTGTGGAGGCGAAACAAATTGCGGAACAGGAAGCAAAACGAGCGGATTTTATAGCGCTGAAGGCCATAAAAAACGCAGAGGCTAAGGTAAATTTAGCCAAAGGAGAAGCAGAGGCACAAAGGTTGGTGCGCGAAACTTTGACAACAGAAATCTTGGCAAAGCAAGCGATAAAAAAATGGAATGGAAATCTGCCTTTAATTGTGGGTAAAGAGAGTCCAAGGTTGTTGGATATCGGTGACTTGTTACAAGCTAATAGTAAGTAAATTGCTAATTGCTAATTGCTAATTGCTAATTGTTGATTTAGAATTATAGCTTTAAAGCGGTTTGCCCGGTAGAGGAATCTGGATATTAATGCCGGATAATATGGCGGCTGTATCGATAATTTTAAACTGGATTAATGCTAAGATTATCAGCGTGTAGGCGGAAGAGTGCGCGATACCCATAAATAAGTCTTTTTTAAAGTTACGCTCTTTGGGTATATTTTGAAAAATATCCACCGCGCCGACTTGCATGAGGATAATTCCGGCGATGCACGAAATCCAGTATCCTGCGATCGCGCAAGGCAAAAATAAGTTTGGCGACACCCAACTACAGACGTAGCCAAAGCCATAAGCAATCGGTAAATTAAAAAATATGTCATTCCACCAAGATAGGGGTGACAGCATAAATCCTAAGACTAAAAGCAATCCGCCGCGTATTTTTTTTAACGCCACCAGGCGGAAACCCTGGTTTGGCGTGGCTTCTTGACCAACTTTTTCGGCGCTTCTCACGTTAACTCCTTAATCTAGATCGTTTTACCGTATTTTATTAGACTTGATTTAAAGTATAATGCAGGAATAGGGTATTAGTCTAGGATTTGGCAAAACCTAACTTCCTAGCCCCCTGGGGTGCGAAAAAAGTTCCTTCCGCTTTTCCCCCTCCTCGTAGGGGATTGTAGCTATATCGGTGCGTTAGACCGAATGAGAAACCCGGTTTCTTAAAGAAACCGGGTTTCTGTGATGATTAAATTTTAGAAGATTAGAAAACAATCTAAAATCTAAAATCGCGCCATCTAAAATTATTCAGACCCAATAAACTAATAAGTTCCGACCAAGCCGTAAATCAGTTCAGATAGTACGAGCAAAGTCACTATAATATATACTCTGTCTCGCTGCCACAGGAAAGTTAACAGGGAAACTGCCACGCGAATAATTGGAGTAGCAATTAGCGTCAAAAGACCCAATTGAATAATCCCACGGCTGCTGCCTGACAAAACGGCTGTCACGACGCCTTGTGGCGAGCAAAATTCGGAGGGGACGCCATGAAAAACGCGGTAGTTAGGGGGTTCGGCACCGTGGCGCATTAGATATAGGATACCGCCGACCAAAACGATCGCGCTGGCAATTATCACCCCATATTTTAGCAGGTTGCTGAGCAACTTTTCTAGTAGCTGCTCGCTCGATGATTTGGTAATGTTGCGATCGCATTCTACCTGGCAGTCTGGGTTTTGCTGTAACGGCAGGATTATCGCTTTAGCCTCCGACCGTTTTAACGAACCTAGAAGAAAACCTGCATCCAATTTAATCATTTACTTATCGTTCCCCCTATTAGAATAAATGGTTGTAAACCATCTTAAAAGCCATCAATACCAGTACTAAACTGAAAATAATTCTTAATACTTTAGTCTTAGCTCCGACTAAAACTCTTGCTCCCAACAAAGCACCAGGGAGTACACCCAACATTACTGGCATAGACAGTCCCGGATCGATGTAACCCCGTGCGAGGTAAACTCCTGCTGATGCTGCGGCTGTGACGCCGATAGTGAAATTGCTCGTAGTTGTGGAAACTTTGAACGGGATACGCATTGCTTGATCCATTGCGAGTACTTTAAATGCTCCCGAACCTATGCCGAGCAACCCGGAAATTACACCTGCGATCGCCATGACGCCAAACCCAGCCGGGACAGAATGAACTTGATAAGGCATCAGTCCATTTGGAGTTGGGTAGGTGCTATTGAGTTTTAAATGAGTTGCCAAGGAGTTGGTTAACTCGCTTTCAGGGTATTCGGGTTTTGGTTGCTGTGACAAATATGCCGAATAAAGTAGAACAATAGCAAGCACGATAGTTAGCGCTTTAACAGAAACAAAAGTAGCGATCGTTGCTCCGATTATCGCGCCAATTGTTGTTGCGACTTCTAAAAACATTCCGAGTCGCAAATTGGTGAAGCCTTTTTTAATGTAGGTAGATGCCGCACCGGAAGAAGTCGCGATTACGGAGACTAAGGAAGCACCAATCGCATATCGAATATCAACTCCAAATACCGAAGTTAATAACGGAACAATCACGACTCCACCGCCTAACCCGGTGAGCGCTCCGAGAAACCCTGCGGCAAAAGAACCAATCCAAACTAGCAAAGTAAATTCTAGGATATTCAAGTTTTAGACCTCTTTTATTGTTGAGGAAGGAGGGAGAGGGAGAGAGGGGAGACAAGGGAGAGATATTGCTAATTCCTCCAGTTCCTCCTTGTGTTCCTTGTCCTTCTTGTGATGCCCTATGTCCAAGCAAGGGAAAAGTCGCTTAAACGGGCAGTTATGAAACTAATAAGGCCGCTTTCTATTAGGATAAAAGCACCCAATCCAATCAAGATTACAGGCACAAGATTATGTCCGTAGCGAGTTAGTAGCTGGGCGATATCTCTCAGGTGGGTTAATTTGTAGGCGGTGAAGCACAAAATACCTACTAGAGTAAAGAAAACACCCAATATTATTAACAGACTTTGCCAAGAACTGTTGGCAAATAACGGTACGTAGATGCTGATGTTGTCGCTACCGTTGGCAAAGGTTACACCTGCAACGCTTAAGGTTTGCAGATTGAGGAAATTGGCAAGGAATGAGCGATATGCCTCGGGCACGCTGCCGCGATTGGGCGAAGCGGATAGCCTCCGGCACGAGTAGAGCGAACGCCCTTTGGGCGAATCGCACTGCTTTATTTCTGGTATGACTTCCTCCGACTCATCTGAGTCCCGATTCAGCAAGTTATTGATCCCGATAGCGATTGGGACAAAACCAAATAGTCCAATCCAGGGGTGGGGTACAATTAAACCGCCAAAAAAACCGGGAAGACTAGCGAGAATCAGTGCGCTGAAACCCAGGTACTGACCAGCAACGATGTGCCAGCGGCGGAAAGTTGCATTAACCTGTGAGAAAAACAGCGTCAAGATAACAATATCATCGATATTGGTGGCACCGAATGCTGTTACCCCCGTGCTAATTGCAGTTACGAATCCGCTCATTTTTATTTTGCCCTATTTTGATGCTGTTGTTGTATGTTTTTTTACTTACTCGCTTTCTTTAGCAAGCGAGGTATAAAGTTAAGGGATGTTGCGATCGCGCTCATCTGGAGTGAATCTCATCAACTCCTTGCTGCATCACCGCCACAATTCTGGGATAACGAAGCCGTTTAATAACAAACCATCCACAAGTAACGGTTATGTAAAGCAAAAACAGGTATGGGAAAAGATTATAAGGAGCCTCTGGAGGCGGAAACAGGGTGCTACCGGGAATGCCCACACTACCCAAAATCGGGATGGTCATAAACCCAATTGCTAAAATAGAAAAAACCACATCAAGCCGCCGGAGTTTTCTTATTTTGTGCAGGTAAACTGGAGCGGCAATAGAAATCATGACGTACACGGTTAAAAATCCGTAGCTACAGATTGCTCCTAAATAACCCATGCTCTCGAATAGTTTGATGTTAAATAAGCACATCACCGCCGGGACGATAAATGTAATCAGCGAACACATAGTAATGGCGACGTGGGGTGTTTTGTTGGATAAATGCGCTGCACCCAGTTTGGAGTGAAATAAACCGTGACGTGCCATTAAGAAAAACACTCTAGCTGCTGGATTAATTGTGCCTAAAATACAAGCGAAAAAGCTAAACAAAGCACCAAATCCGACTAACTCACCTAACCAAGCCATTCCTACTTGTTGGGATAGTACACCCAAAGGTTCTTCAGTATGGGTAATATCCGCGCCAGTTGCTTTAAAACCGAGTACCTCAATGTAGGTTGTGGAGATAAAAAATAGACCCGCCAGGATAGCGCTACCGATGACGGCTTTGGGAATTGTTTTTAATGGTTTTTTGGCTTCGTCACCCAAACTCGTGGCACTTTCAAAGCCAGAGAAAGCAAACATTACCAGCACCAATCCCGTCGCCACGCTACCCGGTGTTACGCCTTGTAGGGTTAATTGGGGCAGATCGAGAGCGAAGCCGTTGTGCGCCCAGATAATTAGGCACAAGATTGCGATCGCAACTATCGACGCACCTTCGAGCCACAACATTGCGATCGCTGAAAGTTGGATATCTTTATAAGCTGCATACCACGCAATTGATGCACCTATAGCTAACAGCGTAATACTCGAAGGATGAATGCCCAAATGACCGATTAATGTCCCGCTGAAGTTAGCAAAACCGCACAGCACTGCCATCCCGGTAAACAAATAAGCCAGCACCAAACTCCAGCCGCAAATTACACCAGCAGTCGGCCCCAGTCCTTTGACAATGTACGAATAGAGCGAACCTGGAGAAGCCGATCTACTGGCAAATTGGTTAATATTGATACTGACAAAAACTAGCCCGATTAAGCCGATTAAAAAGCTTAAACAAGTGCCGTTTCCTGAAAGAGCAACTATTAAGCCAATATTCGATGCTGGTATTGTTGTAGGTGCAATTACGGCAAAAGATTGTGCTACAACTTCCCCGAATGAAAGGCAATTTGGCTTTAAGCCGTGGACACTCCGATACGATTGAACTTCCTGTTTCATTTTGTCAACTCAAACCCTAAGCTATTGCTCTCACTAGCAATAAATCTATCTGCTGACTGATGTGTCCGCCATAGTTTTGTGTCTATCTATGGATTGCAATGCTAAAGCATTCAACTTTAAAAATCAAGTGCGATATCGAAAGATTTTTAGATTTTTGTTCGCGATCAAATCTCCTGTAAGTTAATCAGTTTACTCATATTTTTTCTCAAACTAAATAACAGTAAGTTGAGCGGAATACTAAACAAACAGCGGCGGGAAACTATAAGCAGCTATAATCGAGAGATTGAGCCATTATTTACAAAAGTTTTTGGGAAAGCGTTGACAATCTTTTACGCAAGTCATAAGATACGATTTGTGAAATTTGGGAATAAAATATGAAAGCGTTGAAATATATTTTGCTCGCTTTAGTGTTGCTGGTAAATCTAGCGATCGCGCCACCTTCATTAGCAGACAAGCCGAAATATACAAAGAATCCCGACTACATCGATCTGACTCAAGCTTTGAATAGTCTAAAAGCAGACGGCGAAACAGCTTCATCCCCAGAAGTCCAGAATAAAATCGATGAATTGGAGTTTCAAAAATATACTTTAGAATCGGGAATAAACTGGGGGCAATGTCGAAATGAAACCGGAAAAACGCTAGCTGTTTACGGTTCAAAGCCCGATGTCAAGGGCTATCCCTATGAAACTGGAATTTATTTTTTAGCCGATGGTAAAACAACTAAAAATAAATGGGATTGTCAGGGAATTTATCTGCCGAGCGATATTAAAGCAGTCGGTTTAATGCCAGATGGTCAAAATCAAGAATTGGCGGGTGCTGTTGCTATCAAAATTCCTGATGGAAGTAAGTTAGTTGTTAAAACTAATACCGATACTGGAGCAGTTGAATTTAATATGCCCGGTACTAAAGTTTTAAAAGCCGATGAAGCAAACTGGTTTGTTCCCAAGGTGTCCCAGGAAGTACTCGATAGGCGCGTGACTAATGCTCCTAGTAATTAGGAGGATAAACTAAGAAACCCGGTTTCTTTAAAAAAACCGGGTTTCTTTGCTTCAAGAATGAGAAGCTTCATCAGGCGTTAGTGAAGTTTCGCTCCCCGTCTCGTTATTTAATGCATTGGCTTTAACTAAACCGGGTTTTAAAATCAAACTAACTCCAATTGCCCAAGCTACCGATACCATCCATCCTGCTAGAATATCGCTGGGAAAATGAACTCCCAAATATAACCGCGTCCAAGCAATTCCCACGACGAACAAGCTACCAACAGTCGCAATTAACCAGCACCAAGCGGTTCCCCAAGTTAAAATTACCAAAGCCATAACTAACGTCATGCTCATCGTTGCGTGACCGCTGGGAAATGCGTAATCAATTTCTGGTGCGGGTGAGTCCCATAGGTGCGGACGCACTCGATGCATAAATTCTTTTGCAGCGCGATTAATTATCAAGCTTCCCCACACTGTGGCGATTAAATATGCGCTGCGTCGCCATTGTTTGCAAAGCAACAACACTAAGGCGATTAAACTAACAACAGGAATTATAATTTTAGACGAGGCAAACTTTGTCAGCGTTGCTGCAAAAATATCCAGTTGCGCCTGTGTTGTTGCGTGAATGAAGAGCAGAATTGGCACATCCCACCGGAAGCCGCCTTGATTCTGCCATACTTTGACTGCAAGGATTTCAAATACCTGCAATGGTAAGTAAATTCCGATTAATAGCAGCACCAGCGTCAGCCAATGAGCAACGAGTAGCCGCTTAAAAAATTTGAGGAAGGACAAAAAAATATTCCCGCTGTCAGATTGCAACATATTTCATTTAAGGTTTGATCTGTTCGGCGTCAGCAACTCCAATCACCTATTATTTTATGGGAAAACCCCAGCGCGATACCGGGGATTCCCTTCACTTGCAAATACTCAAAACCTGCAAGCCTTACAGCCAGCTTTATTCGGCGATTTTTGTATCGTTCAATACGCTCGCTCTTGACACTTACTCATCATTTAAGATAAAGTACGGTAAGTTAATCGAGTTACCGTATTTTGCAGGAAAAACTCCAAAAGCGTCAACGATTTTCCTGTTCAAGCCGGACAAGTGACTGCTAAACTCTCATAAAAAGCTCACAGAGTAGCGGTTCAAAATTCATCTATCTAAGGTTGTAAGGTGGGACAACATCATGAATTACGTACTGCTACCGCTATTCAGCTTTTTTGTCGGCATCATTGTTGGTTTGACGGGAATTGGCGGCGCGTCTCTCATCACCCCAATGTTGATTTTTTTCTTTCAAGTTCCCCCTTCAGTTGCTGTTAGTTCAGATGTCGTAGCTGCCACGTTAATGAAGGTTATCGGCGGCGTTAAACACTGGCAGCAAAAAACTCTTGACCAGCAAGCAGTTAAATGGTTGGCATTGGGAAGCGTTCCCGGTTCGCTGTTTGGAGTGCTAATTTTGCACCTCGTCAAGCATTCTTCCAAGCTTAATCTAAATTCCATCTTGCTGCACTTACTTGGGGTGATGATTCTGTTAGTAACCTTATTGGCACTAACTCAATTGTTGCTGTTGACTTTTTTCCCCAAGTTGCAGTTACCCTCACTGCCGAAGTTTGATTTAGAAACCAAGTGTGGTCGCATTCTGGCAATCGGCGTGGGAGCGGTTTTAGGTTGTTTGGTCGGATTAACTAGCGTTTCCTCTGGTTCGATGTTTGCTCTCGTGTTAATTGGCTTTTTCCAGTTAGATGCTCGTAAATTAGTCGGTACAGATATTTCACAAGCTGCTATTTTATTACTATTTACTTCCCTCGGACACCTCAGCCTTGGAACGGTTAATTGGAGTTTGGTATTGCCAATTTGGTTAGGTTCAGTACCAGGGGTGTTAATCGGTGCTAAGCTTTGCCAGTTGGCTCCTCAACGTCCTTTGAGGTTTGTTGTTTACACTATATTGATGATGGTGAGTTGGAAGTTAGTTTATCAAGTATGAGGTAATTGCTAATTGCAAGCTTGCTAATTGCTAATGCGAAGAAACTATTTTCCTAGCAGGGTGAATGTACCTCTTTCGTAGATGATGAACAAACCCAAACCAATTAATACAAAAGGCACAACTTTTTTACCCACGCGACTTAAAACATAAGCGATGGTAGGTTGACGGGTTAATAAATAAGCAACGACACACCAAACGCCGACCATGAAAAAAAATACGCTGAGAATTACGAGCAAACCGATCGGGGTTTTCCCGGCAAATAACGGGATATAGATACTGATATTGTCACCCCCATTAGCAATTGTTACGGCTGCTACTTGATAAGTTTGGGGACTCAGAATACTGAAGAAAAAAGATTTTTCACCTGTTATCGTCTGAATTTCTGTTGTTTCTTGTTCCCGATTCACCAGTTGCTTGATGCCAATTGCTATCGGTAGCAGTCCCAGCAATCCAATCCATTCTCGCGAAACTACCAAGCCACCAAAAAACCCTGGTAAGCTGGCAATAACGAGCAAAATAAAACCCAGGTATTGACCTACTATGATATGTCGGCGACGAAAATTAATATTTATCTGCGAGAAAAATAGCAGCAAGATAATGATGTCGTCGATATTGGTGGCGGTAAAGGCAATTATTGCTTCTGCTAAGGCTGTTGCAAGTTGACTCACGCTCGATTACTGGAGAAAATGATTGTAGATCTCAATTTTATGTCATGTTTGCCAGCAAATGAGTGGGGTAGCAGAAGCAATTATTACAGCGGTAACGGCGTTCGTTGCTACTAATATCGACGATTTGGTAATTCTGTTGCTGTTTTTTTCTTCGGTGAATGCTACGTTTCGCCGTCGCCATATCTTGAGCGGTCAGTATTTAGGTTTTAGCGCATTAGTCATTGCTAGTATTCCCGGTTTCTTTGGCGGTTTAATTTTACCCCATAGGTGGATTGGATTGCTTGGCTTAATTCCTATCGCTATTGGTTTAAGTTGCTTAATCAATCGGGAAGATAGCTTGGAGCAAGTAGAAGCAGAAACAAATTTATCCCAAGATTCTGCAATTGCCAGTTTGCTTTCTCCCCAAGTATACAGCGTAGCAGCTATTACAATTGCTAATGGTAGCGACAATATTAGCGTTTACGTGCCGTTGTTTGCTAACAGTAGTTTGACAAGTATTATTTTAATTATAGGTGTATTTTTTATTATGGTTGGTGTTTGGTGCTATTTGGCTTATAAGTTAATTAATCGGCAAGCGATCGCTTCTATTCTCACTCGTTACGGTAAAGCGATCGCTTTCCTAGTTCTAATTATTTTGGGTGCTATTATTGTATTAGAAAATCAAGCGTTAACCCCGATCGAGCTAGTTGCTAGTAGTATCTGTTTGATCGTTCTAGTTGACGAGCGATCGCCTGAAGAATCCAACTGATGTTATCTTTGGTTGGGCTGCGGGGCATAGCGGTATGCCGCCTTCTCTTGTACACCGAAAGTTTGTGTAGCGGCTGCCATTTTTGCTGCCGCTCGCGCATTCAAAGCCTTAAGGCTTTCCTACGCAAACACCAAAGTTTCTATTGATTAATCGTCGAGCAAGTTCCTAGAGATATGCCGACCGCACGCACTCGCGGAAAGCAGCAAGAAACTTTGGTGATAGGAAAGCCCTTGCCTAAGTCCTGACCTTGACAACTTATATCGTTGACCGTTGCATCGGGATTACCACCTGTAGGGTCAATTAGCTTTTCTTGCAAGAAAAGCAATTATTATCTAGTAAAACTGCATCTCAACAATGCCAGCCATCTCCATCAGGATTCGCCTTCCCCACAACTTTGATATTTAAAGATTGCAGGTAAGTCAAACCGCTACAAATTTGTGGCGGTGTTCCCCTCAGTTCCAGGTCAAAACATCCCTGCAAACCCGTATTTTTTCCCAGTTTGGCTCCAGTAATATTCACAATTAAGCGATGCTCTCTAATCAGCCGGGAAATTACAGGTTCTTGCTGGTAATACGGGGGAATCTCCACGCGCACGCGAATTTGAGTGACGCTGCTTTGAGACGCTGGCGAAACAACTGTTAGTTTCACTTTAGTTGTCAAGGAACCGTAATTTATTGCTTCCATTTATTTAATCAAGAATTTCCATTTCTGTCCCAGTAGCTAAGGCAAATTTTGGCTTATCTACGGTAACTTGGTAGGAATACCGTATTAAAACTATATGAATGAGATTGCCACAAAAAACATAAAAATACAAGGGGTGAATATACCTAATTTACGGTTTATCTATTGAAATATCGTAGTTTACATGATATAAAAATCCCGGTTTCTCTAAGAAACCGGGATTTTTAATCAGGCGAACTTTGCAGAATGGGTATCGTTTACAGCGGATTGCAACTCGATGAGGTAAAGCCTTAAGGCTGAGTTTGTATAGCGGCTGCCATTTTTGCTGCCGCTATACAAAAGGCGCGTCCTATTCATAGGGCTGCTTTCCCGCTGTAACACCTTCACCACCCATCGGTTTCAGCGTCGTTCCAGATTTCCAAATCTAACTCGTTGAGATAGTCCAGACTTCTGCGAATATTTGTAATTGTTCCCCGCAATTCTAGATCGAACCAGCCATCGCCATTAGCATTCCCTCCCAGAATTGCGGCGGTAATATTCACCGTCAAGTTGTAGTCAGATATCAAGCGAGAAATCACCGGATCTTGGTGATATTGCTTGGGAATTCTAATCCTGATTCTTTTGTGCGTAAGTCGATTGTCATCTGTTGTAGCTTGCATGTCTATTTCTCCTGTTTAATGCGGGTTTTGCGTTCCAAAATTTCTTTCAACACCAGCGTTACTACTGCAAGCAAAGCTAACAAAACAGCAGCCGAGTAAGCGGCTTCGGTTTCATACTGTTTGTAAGAGTCTTCCACGAACAAAGGTAAGCTTTGAGTTTTACCAGCAATGTTGCCAGAAACTACCGAAACCGCACCAAATTCACCCATTGCCCTAGCATTGGTTAAAATTAAGCCGTAAAGCAAACCCCAGCGAATATTGGGCAGGGTGACGCGCCAAAATATCTGCCAATCTTTGGCACCCAAAGTTTTAGCTGCTTCTTCTTGATCGCTGCCGATTTCTTCTAAAACGGGAATCACTTCGCGGGCAACAAATGGCATACTAACAAATGCCGTTGCTAACACCATTCCTGGAAATGCAAAGATAACTTTGAGATTGTGTTCTTGTAACCAAGGGCCAAACCAACCGTTGCTTCCGTAAAGCAGCACAATCATCAATCCTGCCACTACTGGGGAAATAGAAAAAGGCAGGTCGATGATACTTAAGATGAAAGCACGACCGGGGAATTTATGCCTTGCGATCGCCCACGCCGCACACAGTCCAAAAACCGTATTCAGCGGTAAAGCGATCGCAGCTAGCATCACCGTCAGCCTGACGGCGTGGAGAAAGTCGGGTTTGGTTAAATTGGAGAAAAATGGCCCGACTCCCTTTTTAAACGCTTGGAAAAAGACGTTTAAGGCAGGGATGTAGAGAACTAGGGCTAAGTATGCGATCGCTACCCCAATCAAAACAATTGGCACCCAATTTGCCTGCTTTTTGATATTTCTATTTTGACGAGGCAGGTTATTAGATACTTCCAAATTAGCCATAACGTCTTCCCCAAGCTTGTAAGAGATTAATTCCTAACAGCATCACCAATGAAATCCCCAGCAGTACGATGCCAATTACCGTCGCCCCAGAATAGTCATACTGTTCTAATCGCTGGAAAATTAACACGGGCGCGATTAAATCTTTAAACGGAGTATTGGAAGCGATAATCACAGTCGATCCATATTCCCCAACTGCACGGGAGAAACCCAACGCCACCCCGGTTAAAATCGATGGAAATAACGGCGGTAAAATCACTCGCCAAAAGGTTTGCCATCCCGAAGCACCCAAACACCAGGCAGCTTCTTCAATGTCTTTTTCCATTTCTTGCAGCACTGGTTGTACCGTCCGGATAATAAAAGGTAGGGATATAAATATCATCGCTACCCCGACACCTAACCGGGTAAAAGATATTTTAATTCCCAAGGGTGCGAACAGCGAACCAATCCAACCATTATCGCTATAAACTGTTGCCAAGGTTAATCCAGCAACTGCTGTTGGCAATGCAAAGGGTAAATCCACCGACGCATCAACAAATCGCTTCAACGGAAAGTCGTACCGGACTAAAACCCAGGCAATTAAAGTGCCAAAAACTCCATTAATTGCAGCCGCAATTAACGAGGTAGTAAACGTAACATCGTAGGTAGCAAGTGCAATCGGACTCGTAGCAATTCTCCAAAATTCCGCCGGAGTTTCAGTACTCGCTTTGGCAAACATTGCTACTACGGGAAGCAGCAACATTACCGTGAGATATCCCAGGGTAATTCGCCAAGTCCACGGAAGCTGGACTATCGAACGCCATAACCTTTGAACGACTGAAGTATTTTGAGATCTCAGTTGTGGTGGAGAAGAAATTGCCATAAAAATCAGAATCTGTCCATTTTCAATTTTGTAGGGGCGGGTTTCACCAACCATTTATACCAGCATCGACAGTTTATTTAAACCCGCCCCCGCCAGTCTTTTTCTGCCAATTACCAATTACCCATTACCAATTACCAATTATCCTCTATCTTTTCGCTTGAATTTGGTCAAAAACCGCCCCATCCTCGAAGAATTTCTTCTGAATTTCACCCCAACCGCCGTAATCCTTAACCGTACCTAAAGTCTTGACTTTGGGATATTTGTCGGCAAATTCCTTGGTTTGGGCGACTGTTGCATCTACAGGTCGGAAGCCGACTTTAGCAAACTCCTGTTGCGCTTCTGGACTATACAAGAATTTGACAAATGCTTCAGCTACTTCTCTATTACCGTGCTTATCTACATTTTTATCTACCACGGCAATTGGATTATCAATCGAGATATTGACATCGGGAATAACATATGATACCTTTTCGCCTTTTTGTTGTGCCAAAATAATCTCGTTTTCGTAGTTGATCAGCGCGTCTCCCTGACCTTGTTTGAAAAAGGCATCGGTTGCTTCCCGTGCATCTCTCGTTAGAATTGGCACATTTTTATAAACTTTGGTGACAAAATCCAACGCTTTTGCTTCATCTCCACCTGTTTTAATCGCCGAATTCCACAATGCTAGAAAATTCCAGCGAGCAATTCCCGATGTTTTAGGGTCGGCAGTAATTAGTTTAACTCCATCTTTGGCTAAATCTGACCAATCTTTAATTGCTTTGGGATTGCCTTCACGAGTGACTAATGCGGCAACGGATTTGGACACAATGGCGTTGTTAGGAACTTCTTGTTCCCATCCCGGTTGAATTAGTCCGGCTTTTTCGATCTTTTGCGTGTCTAACGCTAGTGCCAAGTGGACAATATCGGCTTCCAAACCATCAATTACCGCGCGTGTTTGCGAACCAGATCCGCCATAGCTTGTCCGGAAGGTAACGTTTTGATTTTGTTCTTGCTTCCACTTTTCCACAAATTTAGGAATAATCGCTTCGTGGGCGGCTTTGGTGACAGCAAAAGAAACTAGGGTGACTTCGACATCTTGCTTGTTTTGGGCAACTGGACTAGCACCGGGACTGCCAGTGGTAGAATTGCTTCCACCGCCACTCGAACAGGCTGCGATCGCAACGCTCAAACTCACCCCTACCAAAAATAACGATACGAAACTTTTTATCGATTTCACTCTCAGCCTGCTTAGGCGCTGCCATATAGTCATTCTTCTTTACCTCCGCTAATATACGGTAACTTGGTAGGGATACCGTATTTTTTAACCTCGTTTATCGATACTACCTCCACTGCACGCAAAAGGCAAGAAAAAAAATCCGCAATCTCGATCGGAAAACCTGGCTTTTTTAGGACAATACCTGCGCCAAAATCCGACACCCTCAAGGGTATCGCTATTGCATTCAAAGGCTGCCAGAGCAGCCTGCAAGGATTTCACCCCGCTCTGGCAGGCTTTGTTTGTGTAGCCCCAGGCTTTAGCCTGGGGGCTGGGGGCTGGCAATTACCCAATCGGGATAATTTCCCACAGGCGGCGCGCCGATGCCGTAACCCTACAACTTACTTAACCAATCCAACATCAACGGATTCACCACATCGGGGCGCTCGTCGTGGGGACAGTGACCTGTATTGGGAATCGAGACAAATTCTATCGGTTCCCCATTCTGATTCCGCTCTTGGAAAACCTTAGCCCCAGTTACGGGCGTCCAAGGGTCATCCGCTCCCCAAATAACTAAAACTGGATGCTTGACTTTTGGCAACAATTCTGCTATAGTCGGCCCCGGCGGTGCAGTGAGAATTGAAGCAAAAACTTTCTGCGCTCCTGGGTCGCAAGAAGGCGCATAAAGCATATCTACCAGTTCGTCGGTAATCGCTTCCGAGTTGCGGTAAACCTGAAGCAGGGTGTTGCGGATGCGGTGTTTCTGGCGGATGCTGTTAAACAAGATTGGCCCTATTAGTTGACTTCGCACCACTTTAGTAAACGCTCCCATCACCAAGCGCAGGGGTAAGTTTAACTCGTGGGGGCGATGGTTGAGTCCGCCAGCGCAGTTGAGCAGAATTGCACCTGCGGCAATTTCCTGATGATGGGCGACTACCATCAAACTGAGTAACCCACCAATCGAGTTACCGACAAATACGGCGGGTTCCTGGATGTGTTCGCTCCAGAAATCTTTTAGCAGTTCTGCCCACAAATCGAGGGTATAATCCAACGGGGGTTTATCCGAACCGCCAAATCCGAGTAAATCGAGGGCAAATACCCGATAGCCGCCTTCTGCAAGCGCAGGGATGTTTTTACGCCAATGTCCGATAGACGCGCCAAAACCGTGAATCAAAACGAGGGGGAGTCCCGTACCCTTAACGGTGTACAGTATTTTGTGGCCTCGCCAAGACCAGGTAAGCTTTTCTAACGGGGTGGTTATGGCTAATTGCTGAGTAGTCACAATTTTCTGTTAAGATTCTTAATCTATTTTTGAATATCGTAGTATCGTTTCACATAAAATCAATACTTCAGAACCATTCTGCAAGCAGTCAAGGTTGCTCTAGCCATACCGGGAGGGGTTAAAAGCTTATGAATCAAGGTATCTTTGCTATCGTTGGCAGAGTCGCTTTTGCTGCACTGGGCGTTGCGATCGCAGCAAGTACACCCACTTCCGCCAGTGGGAGGACCTCGCTCTTAGAGCAGCAAGTTTCACCAACTACAATTGACAGCACTTTAACCCAACAGCCGACTCGAACGCCCAGCAGACAAAATCAACCGACTCGAACCCCCGCCAGACAAAACCAACCGACTCGCAGACAAACCCAACAGAATAACGTCGTTCAATTGCCGGAAGCTGTAGCGAATGCGGTTTTAGAGAATTTAGCCCAGCAGACGGGATTGCTTTCATCGGACTTGCGCGTAGTAGGAGTAGAACAGAAAACTTGGTCGGATGGTTGTTTGGGATTGGGAAGTCCTGGGATAGCTTGTTCTCGAGCATTGGTTCCCGGATGGCAAGTTACTGTAGCAAGCGATCGCACTCGCTGGATCTATCGCACCAATCTATCCGGTTCCCTAGTCAAACTAGATGCAACCGCAACGCAACAACTCGCTGATGGTACAACCTCGCCAACCGCAGAACAACCAACCCCCACCCAAAATCCCAGGACAACGACTCGTCCCACCACCCGTCCGACACCAACCGCGACGGTAACAGAACCCGCAAGCGAGGAAACAGCGCCCCCCACTCCACCTCCAGTAGCTCCTAGCACCCGGATTCAGACGCCGGTGGTGCAAACCCCAACGCAAGGACAAGAAAGTTTTAGCCTCGCAATTCGACAACCATCGGGGACGCTATCGGAAGTAATTGCTAGAGTTTCCCTCAAAGCCAAACGCAACGGTGGCTATGGCCCGGAAAGGTTTATCGGCGATTATCGCTATCGACTCAATCAACGGGCGACATTTAGACGGGGGATGAATGCAGGCGATCGCATCGTGGTGCGCCTATATGATTTCCAAAATCGCCTCATAGGTTACAGCGAGTTTGAAGTATTGCTCGCCAACGCCGCAGTAAACTTAATATTGGGCAATCGCCCCACAGCCACCCGCGTCGTGCGAACTGTCTACGGCATCGATATCAACGCCGACGGACTGATCGACCCAGGTACGACAACTTACGATTACTTCACTCAAATAAACGGCACCAATCCCGGTGCAGAACAAGTTCTGTTCCTCGCCAACTTGCAGGATATAAACTTAACTTGGTTTCAAGTCGCAGGTTTACCCGTACCGCCCCAAACCAGTGTATATCCCGGAACCCTCAGCAGCGGCGCTAGCGTCGTTTTCGGTTCGGATCTGCCTGTAACCCTAACGGCGATACCGGGAAGGGAAAGTCGGGTAATCAACGTAGAAGTGGGGAATGGTTCGGTTTACGATGTTGGTGCCGTACTAGCAACGACACCAGAACCCGCACAACCCCCAGGGACGCCAGAACCCACACCAGAACCCGTCCCAGAAGTCGAAATTAGCTTTCCCGACGTACCCGCCAATTACTGGGCGAGAAACTTTATCGGTCAGTTAGTGGGAAGGGGATTGTTGCAAGGATATCCAGATGGTGCATTTCGTCCTAACGATCCGGTAACCCGCGCCGAACTGGCAACAATTATTAGCAAAGCCTTCGATCGCAACAAAACCCGCCAGATGGCGACGTTTAGAGATGTGCCAACAAATCACTGGGCGTATCCCGCCATCTCGGATGCTTACGAAATGGGCTTTTTAGGTTCTCCTAACAGCCGCAATTTCAACCCCGACCAAAATGTTTCTCGTTTGGATGTTTTGGTAGCCTTGGCGCGGGGACTTGGTTTGACACCCAGCGGTTCACCAGAGCGAATTTTGCGCGTTTATCGCGATGCCGGTACAATTTCCGCAGAAGAAAGGAGAGCGATCGCAGCTGCTACCGAAAAAGGTTTAGTAGTCAGCTATCCCAACGTCAGATTTCTCAATCCCCGGCGCGTAGCAACCAGAGCCGAAGTCGCTGCTTTAATTTACCAAGCATTGGTCAGCACCGGACAAGCTAATGCGATCGCCTCGCCTTATGTGGTAAAAGAAGGAGCAACCGCCAGCGAACCCGAACGCCCTTCACGCCCCCGTCAAAACACCGAACGTAGAACCCCCACACGTCGGCGCACCACCACCCAACCCATCAGACAAACTCAACCAGTACAGCGTTCCACCACCCAACCCCGTCGCCAAACTCAACCCGTACAACGCTTCGGGACTCAGCAGCGACGCCAAACTCAACCAGTACAGCGCCCGATTGTTCAACCCCGTCGCCAAACCCAACCAGTACAGCGTTCTACTACCCAACCCCGTCGCCAAACTCAACCAGTACAACGCTTCGGCACCCAGCAGCGACGCCAAACCCAACCAGTACAACGCCCGATTGTGCAACCCCGTCGCCAAACCCAACCAGTACAGCGCACTCAACCCCGTCGCCAAACCCAACCAGTACAGCGCACCCAACCGCGAACAAGATCAACTCAATAATAGGTAATAGGTAAAATGTAGGGGCGGGTTTTACGAGAGATTTTTGCTAACAGCGCAAAGAATAAATAAACCCTTCCTTTGTTTACGCTACCGATGCAACCGGACATGATATAACCTCTGGCAGCAACAGATAACTGAAATAAACCCGCCCCGGCATTGAGATGCCGATGCAACCGGAAATGATATGATAGTTAACCCATACTCTATTCCTCTAAATTTTGCCGCCTTTCTTTCGTATAAATCTCCCTAATTGGGAAAGGAATTTCAATTCCTTCTTGCTTGTACCGCCGATGCAATCTTTTAATAAACATGTGTCTAGCCACCCGCTGATCGAGAAATTCACTCACCCGCAAAAAAGCTTTTAAATGAATGCTAAACTCGCCAAATTCCTCAAATAAAACAAACGGCTCAAAACCAGTAATATCGCTAGCAATTTCTTGCATCACTTCC
This sequence comes from Cyanobacteria bacterium UBA11371, assembly GCA_003486305.1. GTDB lineage: Bacteria > Cyanobacteriota > Cyanobacteriia > Cyanobacteriales > Aerosakkonemataceae > Microseira. Next base: position 5,712 of record DNGJ01000398.1, on the reverse strand, counting down.
CTCCCTACCTCGATAGTTACCCTTTCCACCTTTTCCAAATCGCTATCGTAACTAACGCTGACATCAACCGTCACCGTAATTTCCTTTATAGGCAAATGATAATTAGTAAAAATCGCCGAAGCCAGCTTGCTATTTGGCACAATAACTACATTATGAGGAATTTCTTTAATCACCGTATTCCGCCAAGTGATATCCGTTACATAACCCTCTTGACCTGTTTCTAGTTTGACATAATCTCCCGTTCTAACTTGTTTGGAAATAATCAAATACAACCCGGAAAATAAATTAGCGAGGGTATCTTGGAATGCTAGCCCTACAGCCAATCCCCCAATTCCCAAAGTTGCTAAAATTGGAGTAATAGAAAATCCCAGCGTTTGAAGAATCGTTAGTATTCCGAACACAAAAACGCAAATTTTCGCCAGGTTAGAAAGTAATGAAGCCGAGACACCTTCGGTTCTTTGAGTCAATAAACTAACAAACCCCGCCGCCACCCTTGCAAAAACGATAACAATCGCATATAAGAAAATTGCAGTCAGAACTTTTTGCAGGGTGTTTGAAACGTTGCTAGGAATAACTTGATTGAGTTCAAGACTTAAAACAGCCCCATAAAACCCAGCCACGAAACACAAAATTTTGGGGATGCCTTTCAAGGATAGAAATATTATTTCATTTCCTGGTAATCGAGTTTTAATTGCTAAAGCTTTCAGCTTTTTGAGAACAAATCTTTCAAAAATTATCCCAGCCAGAAATCCAAACAAAACGAACGCGACTGGGATAATCCATTTGAGGTAGACAACCATCCTGGCAAATTCCCCCGAATTATGGCATTAATTGCTTGAAGGAGTGTAAATTTTCTGGACTAAAGGTTACTTTCACTTCCAGTAGTTGGTTGCTATCCCGCAGCGTGATAATTGAAATTTCACCTTTTTGGCTATATTCTACTTGCGGATTGTTTAACTCAAATTTATGATAAATCGCTGCTTTTAAACCCACCTGGATGACAATTTCTCTTTGGGACTGGGGATAAATATACAATTGTTGGCGCAGCATGTCCAGTTCTAATTTATGGGGCGTGGTACTGCGTTCTTGCTGAGAATCAGGTTTGTGCCAATAAAGAGTAATCCCGCGAATTTCCGGGTTAGATATCAGAAACACTTCATCAAATCGCTCTTGTTCCCAGTCGATTTCCCGCAGATCGGCGGTGGGTGGAATCAGTCGCTGTCGCCAAGTAATTTCCTTACCGTTGAGACTGGCAAACCATTGTTTGATAGTGGCGAAGTTATTCGGATTATCCGGATTGGTGCTACCCTGCTGCCAAACAGTTATGCGTTGCATAAGCGACTCCTGGATTTGTTCGCACAGTTAAAGATTAACAAAAATTAAGCAAATTTTGCGCGCAGGCGGGACTAGATCTGGGTGCTATTTATCACACCTTGTCCGCTCAGTTAACCTAGAATCAGAATAAATGCCTCAGCGAAACCGTTAAAATTATGGCTCTCACTCAAGCTAAACGCTTCACCCTGGAAGAATATCATCGGCTAGGAGAAATCGGCTTTTTCCATGAAGATGACCAAATTGAACTGATTCGCGGAGAGATTGTACAGATGTCAGCAAAAGGTACGCGCCACTCTGTTTGCACCAACTTGTTAAATCGCGAGTTATCCAAGCTGGTAGGAGAACGCGCTACACTGCGAATTCAAGACCCCATTATATTGCCATCCACCAGCGAACCGGAACCGGACTTTACTATTGTACAAAATCGCTCCGACGATTATTTATCTGCTCACCCGATTCCGGCTGATATATTGTTGGTGATTGAAATTTTAGATTCTTCTTTGGATTACGACAAAAATGTTAAACTTCCCCTTTATGCTGAAGCGGGTATTCCCGATTATTGGATTTTCAACTTAATCGATAATTGGCTGGAAGTGTGTACCGAACCATCCGAATTGAGTCCAGGAAGATTTGATTATCTAAATAAGCGTCTGGTTTTACCAAATCAGAGCATTGCGCTTCCCTGTTTTCCCGATTTATTCATTGATTTAACCAAAGTGTTTCCTCGAAAGCAAAATTCGTAATTTGGCGCTATATCATCTTGACAAACCCGGCTTTTTAGAAAAGTCGGGCTTCTGGTTTTATGGAAATGCGATCGCGAAGCGTGCCCTTGGCATATCGCACTAATCCCAATCTCGTTCTAACGGCTCAATTTGGATATCTGGAGAAATCTCAATTACTGATATTTTGGCATTCTCAACCACCGTATTTCCTAAAAGTGTATTGTGCCTTGCCTCAAACTTAGATTCATCCTCAGCAATTCGTTCATAGTGCAAAATCACGTGATAATGCTTTTGTATGGGTTCTCCAGATTCCGTTCTTTCCACCGCGAGCCAACCTATATTTTGTTCCTCCTCAACTTTCTGACGATATTCATCAGCTAAACTTTCTAAAGCAATTGCGATCGCATGTTCTTTTGTTTGTCCGTAGAAACGGGTGCAATTATTCGAGCGATCGCTCAAAGATGACGCAATCTCGCAAACATACTGCCCATTATCTTGAGGCAACACTGTAATCGAAATTGTTCCAGTAATTCCATCCGGATTCATTTGAGTCATAAGCTGCTACCAAATTTACTTCTACTGTAAAACTTCTCCTCAACGCTATAATTTAGATGAGTTTTGGGGAAAGCCTCCATGTTAAATTACAACCTGCCGAGACACTTACCCTCCGCCGAAGAACTACCTGACTCTGATGAGACACCTGTGGATAACGAACTGCAAGACTTAATACCAGGGTTACTGAAGTCAATATTGCTCATACTTTGGGCAGATCGCATGGACTGGTTCTTCGGCATTGATATGGCTATTTATTATCACCCGGACAAACCTGCTATTGTTCCAGATGGTTTCTTGAGTTTAGGGGTGGAACGGTTTTACGATGAAGAGTTACGCCCCAGTTATGTATTGTGGGATGAAAATGTTGTCCCAAGTCTGGCGCTGGAAGTTGTTTCTCAAACTTATCGCAAGGAATACACTGAAAAATTAGCAGAATATGAAGCTATAGGCATACTTTATTACGTAATTTATTCTTCCCGTCGTCGCCGCAAGCCGCGTTTAGAAGTCCATAAGTTAGTCAATGGTAAGTATGAGTTACAGCAGGGAAATCCAGTGTGGATGCCGGAAATAGGTTTGGGAATTGGTTATGAAAGGGGCAATTATTCTGGGGTAACGCGGGAGTGGTTATATTGGTATGACGCCGAGGGAAAGCGTTATTTAACCCCTGAAGAACAAGTGAAGCAAGAATCACAACGGGCGCTACAAGCCCAACAACAGGCGTTACAAGCCCAACAACAGGCGTTACAAGCCCAACAACGAGTGGAACAATTAGCTCAGCGATTGCGAGAGTTGGGGATAGATCCCGATCGGTTAGATTGAGTGCAGTCAAGCGATCGCGAGAGCGATCGCTTGAAGCAAATTTGAGCTAGGAAGTAAAATAAGACTAGAGCGATCGCTCTGGTGCAACTGTAAAGTATAGAAACTGCTACTTTAATATTAAATTAATTTCTGGAAACAAACCATGAAACGGGATGAAGTATTGGCAATTATAGCGGCACACCGAGAACAGTTGCAGGAAATGGGAGTAAAATCCCTTAATTTGTTTGGTTCAGTGGCAAGAGATGAAGCTCGTCCAGATAGCGATGTAGACTTTTTAGTAGAGTTTAATCGACCTGGTGGGTTGTTTCAACTTTTACAAGTGCAGTATTATTTAGAAGATATTCTGGGATCTGCTGTAGATTTGGGAACTCAGGATGCTTTGAGAGAACATTTACGAGAACCTGTACTAAAGGATGTCATTTGTGCCTTCTAGAGATTGGCGGCTTCGCCTTCAAGATATTGTGGAATCTATCGCTGAAATTGAGCAACGTACAAGCGGGATAACGTTTGAGGAATTTGAAAGGAATCAAACAATTGTCAAGGCTGTTCTCTACGATTTTGTAATTATTGGAGAAGCTACTAGAAATGTACCATTAGAAATCCAGTCCCGCTATCCTCTCATCCCTTGGCGTTTGATGGGAGGGATGCGAAATGTTGTCAGTCACGAATATTTTCAAGTTAATTTGAGTAGAGTTTGGCAAACGATTCAAGACGATTTACCTTCATTAGTGCCACAACTACAGGAAGTGCTGGAGAGGGAAGCATCGGGAGAATAGTTGACTGGATCGCGCGATCGCTTTCTTCTTTCTCCAAGCTGGATCGCGCGATCGCTCTTTCACAGTGGTTTAAGCGATCGCATCTGTGAATTGAAAATACAAAATCATTCTACTTCTAGACGCGATCTCTAATTTTGAGTGCCAACGCCATCACAGAGTTCTTTGTCTTCCTGACTCACATTGGGATTATTCTGCAAATAGGGACGCATCCAATTGCAACTTCGCACCAGTAAATCATCAAAATCCAAATTCCACAAAATAACTGTGCTGTCACCACTGCCAGAAGCCAGGGTTTTACCATCGGGACTGAAATTGACACTATAGACCCCATTGGTATGCCCATCACTATATCTATCGATGGTGATTTTTTTTCCCGTATCCACATCCCAAAGTTGGATGGTTTGGTCATCACTACCAGAAGCCAGGGTTTTGCCATCGGGACTGAAACTGACGCTCCAAACCGAATCGAGATGACCATTGAGCGTCTTTTTTGCTTGGTCTGCATCGACATCCCAAAGTTTGATGGATTTGTCCTGACTGCCAGAAGCCAGGGTTTTACCATCGGGACTGAAACTAACGCTATAAACCGCATAATCATGCCCATAGAGGGTTTTGATTTCTTCGCGTTTAGCAACATCCCAGAGTTTGATGGTTTCGTCATCACTGCCAGAAACCAGGATTTTGCCATCGGGACTGAAACTGATGCTATTCACTTCTTTACTATGCTTATTGACAGTTTTGGTTTTGATTTCTTCACGTTTAGCAACATCCCAGAATTTGATGGTGCTATCGGCACTGCCAGAAGCCAGGATTTTGCCATCAGGACTGAAACTGACGCTCCTAACCCAACCATTATGACCGTTGAGGGTTTTGATTTCTTTGCCCGTATCTACATTCCAGAGTTTGATGGTTTTGTCACGACTGCCAGAAGCTAGGATTTTGCCATCGGGACTGAAACTGACACTTTGGATCGCACCCTTATGCCCCGTCAAGGTTTTTGCTTTGCCCGTATCGACATTCCAGAGTTTGATGGTGTTGTCAAAACTGGCAGAAGCTAGGGTTTTGCGATCGCGACTGAAACTGACGCTAAAGATAGAATCCTTATGTCCCTTAAGGCTTTTTTCTTTGCCTAGCGAGACATTCCAGAGTTTGATGGTATTGTCAAAACTGCCAGAAGCCAAAGTTTTGCCATCTGGACTGAAACTGACGCTAGAGATTGAATTTTTATGCTCGTTGAGGATAGTGGTTTCTTCGCCTTTAGCAACGTCCCAGAGTTTGATGGTGTTGTCATCACTTCCAGAAGCTAGGGTTTTGCCATCGGGACTGAAACTGACGCTAAAGATAAAATGCTGATGCCCATTGAAGCTTTTGATTTCTTTGCCCGTATCCACATTCCAGAGTTTGATGGTGTTGTCATCACTACCAGAAGCCAGGGTTTTACCTTTGGGATTGAAACCAACGCTCCGAACCCGACCTTTATGCCCATTAAGGCTTTTGATTTCTTT
>DNGJ01000341.1:16852-20867 GCA_003486305.1 Cyanobacteria bacterium UBA11371 | reverse complement strand
GCCCGCCTTTGGCGGGCTTCGTTTGTATAGCCCCGCCCTTAAGGGTGGCGGCTGAGGGATAAATCAATTCGTTTGTACCGACTCAAGAGTCAAAAAAACTCCCTAGTCCACAATCCCCAGTCCCTTTTCTGGTTGTGCTTCCGGGTTTAAAGGCAAGGAAAAATAGAAGGTTGCACTTTTGTCAAGCTCGCCTTCTGCCCATACCCGTCCGCCGTGACGGTGTATAATGCGCTGGACGTTTGCCAGTCCTACCCCAGTGCCTTCAAACATGGGGTCGCTGTGCAGGCGTTGAAAAACGCCAAACAGCTTGTGGACGTAGCGCATATCAAAGCCAACGCCATTATCTCGCACAAAGAATACCACTTCTGCGTCCCTGCTGGTGCTGCCAACGGTAATTTCTGCTATTGGGCGCGTTCGGGAGTATTTGAGCGCGTTTTCTAGCAAGTTGCGGATAACTAGCCGCAACATCGAGGAATCGCCTTTTACTGGCGGTAATTGTTGTATTTCCCAGTTAATTTGTCGGTTCTTGGTTTCTGATTCTAGGTCGTGCTGTACCTCGCGTAATAATAAGTTCATGTCAATGATGCTGTAGCGCATCTCGGCGCGTCCCATGCGGGAGAATGCTAACAAATCGTCGATTAATTGACCGGCTTGTTTGGTAGCTTGTACGATGACTTCGATGTAATGGCGACTGGTGTCGTCTAATGCGGTTTTTTCCAAGCGTTTTCGCAGTAAATCGACAAATCCGGTGATGTGGCGCAAGGGGGCGCGCAAATCGTGGGAAACTGAGTAGGAGAAGGATTCTAATTCTTTGTTGGTGGCTTCGAGTTGGGCGGTGCGCTGTTTGACTCGTTCTTCGAGGGTTTCGTTGAGTTGGCGCAGTTGGGATTCAATTTGTTTGCGATCGCTTATATCTAAAGTAAACGCCATCAACTCTTCCCCCGACTCCCCAAACGCCGCGCACCCCATTAATACTGGAACGCGAGTGCCATTTTTGCGGATATACTCTTTTTCATAATAAGAGGATGCTCCCTTAGCTCTAGCTTCGGCAATCGCAGCGAAATCTAACGGTAAATACTCCGGCGGCGTCAGTTCGTTCCACCGCACTTTACCTGCACAGAAATCTTCGCGGGTATAGCCAATAATCTTTAAATAAGCGTCGTTGGCTTCTGTTAAGTTGCCATGCTCATCGCCAGCAGAAATGCCAATTAAATCTGATTCTACAAATAGTTGCAGCCGTTCTTCGCTTCTCTTGATCGAAAATTCGGCTTGTTTGCGTTCTGTGATGTCTACGGACACGCCGATTATACGAATAGGTTTGCCTGTTTCATCTGTCAGGACTTTACCCTTTGCTAATACCCACCGCCAATCTCTATCTGGGCTTTCCCTCAGCCGATGTTCTACCTCAAAAGCGCCTTTGTTAGCAATAGCTGAAGAGTTGGCTTGATGTACTTTTTCCCTTTCGTCGGGATGTATCCAGGTAAGAGCTTCGCTATATGAAATGACTTGCGGCTTTTCTAGATTGTTGGCTTTAGTTGTGAAGATTAAGCGATCGCTAGTCAAATCCCGTTCCCAACATACAGTATTTGTTGCCTCTAGAGCTATCTTTAAGCGGGTTTCGCTTGCTTGTAATTCAGTTTGTGCCTGTTTCTGTTGGGAAATGTCGAGAACGAAGCAAACGCTATAGCCATCTTTTTCGCTTCCCGGCATCAGAGCGATCGCTAGTATTATCGGTATGCGCCGACCATCTTTACTAATGTATTCTTTTTCAAACGGAGCGCAAACCCCTACCATTTGCAGTTCTTTAACTTTTTCTCGATCGAGTGCTTGGTATTCTGGTGGAGTCATGGTATCCCAACGTAGAATACCCGCTTGCAAATCCGAGCGTGTATAACCGAACATTTCTAGAAAAGCATCGTTGGCTTCGCTAATTTCACCGCTAAAATCGCCGAAGTAAATGCCTACAATATTCGATTCAAAAATCCTTCTAAACTTGGCTTCGCTTTGTTGCAGTGCGGCTTCTACTTGTTTGCGATCGCTTAAGTCTAAAATAAACGCAACGTGTTCGTCGATTTCCCCATCGATCCGAGTCCCGCTAACTAAAACTGGAACCCGCGAACCGTCTTTGCGAAACAGTTCTTTTTCCACAGAATTAAACGTACCAGTTTGTGAGAGTTCTGCGATCGCTTGGAAATTGATTTCGCTATATTCTGGGGGTGTCAAGCTGCGCCAGTTCAAACCTTGGGAAAACATTTCCTCGCGGGTATAACCCAGCATTTGGAGAAACGCATTATTCGCCTCAAACATTTCTCCCGTTGAACTCGCGAAAGCAATGCCAATTTGTGCGGTTTCCACCATCCGCTGCAAGCGTTGCTGACTTTGGCGCAATTGTTCGGAGGTGCGCTTTTGCTCATCGATATCAGTACAAACACCGAACCACTTTTTAATCTTGCCGTCTCGATCCCGCAGGGGGATACTGCGACCTTTAAACCAGCGATAAACGCCGTCAGCGCGGCGGAAGCGGTAATCTATTTCAAATATCTGTCCGGTTTTGACCGATTCCATCCACTGCGCCCTACTCAATTCGGCGTCGTCGGGATGGAGGGCGCTTGTCCAACCAAAGCCTTCTGCCGATCCGGACGGCATTCCGGTATATTCGTAAAACCGGGCACTCGTGTAATCGTTCCAGCCGTCGGGTAGGTTAGTAAACAGAATTTCCGGTACGTTTTCTGCCATGATGCTATAGCGGGCTTCGCTTTCCCGCACTGCTGTTTCGGCGCGTTTGCGCTTTCCATCAAGTTGGTTGAGAAACGCGGCATTTCGCCAAATTAAAGCTATATAAATAACGCTCAACAATACAGCAAGCAAGGACATTGCAAATGCGGGATCGTAGTAATTTACTTGTTGTCCTTGCAAGATTATCCAACCCAAAATTAGGGGTAGTGCGATCGCGCTTGGTATCATGCGACGAGCAACTATTCCCCCATTCAAATCGCTAGTAATTATTTTCATTAACCCGCGTTGGGGACGAGCAAATAACACCCCCACACCCAGCACTAGAAATGTCACTGCTGTATGCATTGACATTGAGGTAGTGTAAGCGCTGAACTGGTAAAAAACTTTCACTTTATAGGCATAACCAACTAGCGCTTGTAACGCGATTAAAATCGCCGCTAAGCTCAAACCTTGAGCTAGCAAAATCAAATTATCTTTTTGCCCTCTGGCGTTGTTGCCTTTGTGCAATAGCCACAGCGCCCCACCCAGGAGGGAAAAGTTGATTGTGGTGTTAATTCCCATCCGCCCTGGATGCGACGTTGCTGGAGATAGGGGCGAGTCGCGAAACAGCAGTTCGTCAATCCCCAAATTCCACCCAAAGAGGTATTGACTGAGGGTGAGGATTGCGATGGTGGTGGATGCGATCGCGCCAGTTTGAGCCACAAGCACCCGGTAACGCCGTAATGTTTTCTTTTCCTGCCTTGGTAAGATTGAATCGGGAGATTCTCCCCATCCCCTCCCGGTCAGCCACAACGACACCCCAGCTAAGATAAAACAAACGGCTGTGTTGGCTTTCATCGTCGCCGCACCTGGAACTACGCTCTTGAGGATAGCTATGTCTAAGCCCCAGCCCACCAGGACGAGACAGCCAATAAAGATAGCAAAGGCACTTGTCGCTGCTGAAATTTGTTTACTTGTGGCGAAATTAGGCATCTTTTGCCATCCCACCGAGAACTGCTTTATTTTTATTTACTGTAATCGAAAGTCACTTCTTTTCTCTTGATTTTGCCAAAAAATCAATAAAACCTGGTAAATCCTACCTTAAAGCGGTAGGCAACTCTAACAAACCTCCCCTGAGATAGATTTACAGAATGCTAATGGCTAATGGCTAATGGCTAATGGTTAATGGCTAATGGCTAATGGCTAATGGCTAATCGTTAATGGCTAATGGTACAGCGGGAAAATAGCCACCCTCAGCAATTAACAATTAGCAATTAGCAATTAGCAATTAACAATTAGC
>DNGJ01000341.1:10750-16669 GCA_003486305.1 Cyanobacteria bacterium UBA11371 | reverse complement strand
AGCAATTAGCAATTAACAATTAGCAATTAACAATTAGCAATTAACAATTAGCAATTAGCAATTAGCCATTAGCAATTAGCCATTACCCCTAAAAGGTACAGATTTTCCTCCCAATGCTTCTACAATGGTGCGCGTGTTTGCTTCCATCATTTTGATATAACTATTGGCTTCGCTATTCGGTGCGCCAATTGAATCCGAGTAAAGTTGCTGAGGCGCTAATTTTATCCTCGCTTCTTGGGCAACGGTATTAATCAAAGCCGGATTAATTGTAGTTTCTGCAAATATTGCCGGTACTTGCGTTTGTTTCAGCGCTTCTACTAATTGCTGCACGGTTTTCGCGCTGGGTTGTTCTTCCGTACTGATGCCTATTAAAGTCCCAATAATCGACAGTCCATAGGCACGAGCATAATATTGAAAAGCATCGTGTGTAGTTACCAATTTGCGCTTCTGGGGCGGAATCGTTTGAATTTGTTGAGCAATCCAAGTATCTAACTGCTTTAATTCCCCGTTCAGTTGTGCCGCATTTTTTGTAAATATTTCTCTGTCTTCTGGTGAGATTTCAATTAACGCATCTCGAATCGCATTAACCATTTGAATCGCGTTTTCTACATCTCCCCAGACGTGGGGGTCTGGAACAGTTTCTTTGCCGTCTTTCTGCAACTGTAAAGGCTTTACTACCTCCCCGACGGCTACTTTTCTGCTTTTTATTCCGGCAGCGTTCATCAGTTTAATTAACCCCGGTTCCAGGTTATAGCCGTTGTATAAAATTAAATTGGCTTTCTCCAACGCCTGCGTATCTTTGGGTACGGGTTCGTAAACGTGCGGGTCTGAACCCGGTGGCAATATTCCGGTTAGCTCAATTTCACCTTGCCCGACTCGCTCGGTCAAGTCGGCGATAATGGTGCTAGTTGCTACTACGTTTGGTTTATTATCTGCCCCTGGGTTGGTGCGGTTAGCGGTTTGCTCCTTACAGGCATTGAGCCAAAATGCGAGTAAAACCCCAACTGCCGCTTGCCATCTGAGTTTGCTACTTTGTTGCACTATTAGTCTCGCTTATGGTGTAAATTACTCCTATTAATAGATGTTTTCATAATCTTCTCATTTTTATAATACGCTAAAGAATAGCAAACTCATCATCTGATTATGAAAACTGTTACCGCGTCACCCGATACAGATTGGACTAAGTTAGTCTGCCCTTTGAGAATCGTGCCAACCGATCCAGGTGCAATTATTACGGTTAACCAGTTAGGCGTCTACTATCGTGCGGTAGAAGCACTAAGGAATATTACTTGCGAAATTCTACCGGGGCGGTTAACGGGTATAATTGGCCCCAACGGTGCGGGTAAAAGTACCTTGCTGAAGGCAATGCTGGGATTAGTTCCGGCGACTAGCGGCACTGTGCTGTACGAATGCGAACCATTGGTAGACAAAATAGATCGGGTAGCGTATGTACCACAGCGATCGCAAATCGACTGGACTTACCCCGCCACCGTCTGGGATGTAGTGATGATGGGACGAGTCACAAAAACCGGATGGTTTCGCCGTTTTTCTAGTGTAAGTCGCCGCGTTGCCGCAGACGCCCTAGAAAGGGTAGGAATGAGTCAATATAGCGATCGCCCGATCGGTCAACTATCGGGAGGACAGCAACAGCGAGTCTTTCTAGCTAGAGCTTTAGCACAAGAAGCGGATATTTTCTGCTTTGACGAACCATTTGTCGGCATCGACCAAAAAACCCAAGCAGTTATTTTTGATATTTTTCACGACCTCGCAAACGAAGGTAAAACTGTGCTAGTTGTCAACCACGATTTGGGAGAATCTATCTCTCACTTTGACGATCTGATTTTACTCAATACCGAATTAGTTGCTGCCGGTTCTCGCGAACAAGTGCTGAGTCAAGAAAATTTATACCGCGCCTATGGAGGTCAAGTAATGTTCTTTGCGGGAGAGGCAGCCTGATCAATTTTGAGTTATTATATATCTCTTCAGTTTTCTGTAAGGGTATGAGCATATGCAACTCGCTAGAAGGCTTAGCGTTGGGATAGCGATCGCTATCCCCCTCGCAGCGATTGGATATCCGGTTGTGCAAGCGAGTCTGACCCTTAGTTGCAAAGAAAAGAAATCATGACTGAATATTTAACTGGCAAACCACCCACAGATGAACAATTGCATGAATGGATTGAATTCTTTCATGCAAATGGTTTTCTGGTCATTCCCAATGTTTTAAACCCCGAACAATGCGAGGCACTGAGAAACGATCTGGATGCAGCTTTAATTGCAGATATGGCTAAATCAGAAGCCAGAAAACCTCGCAAGATAATGAACCGAATGTTCGAGCATTCTAAATCAAACTTAAATCTGTTTGATTTAGAGCCAATTGTTACCTTTGCCGAGCATTTAATCGGAGGAGCAAACGGCCCCGGTTATGAGATGCACGAGGGAATACCGAATGCGAATGTCATTCATGTAATCCACAACAATTCTTTTAAAATTGCTCCAGAAGCAGATGGATTAGCTCGCAATAAATGGCATCAAGATGATACGCCTCATATCCTATCGCTTGACGGGAAACCTTTAACAAATGTGAGGTTAAACGTGTTGGCGTTTACAGTCAATTATTACTTGACCGATGTTTTGAGTGAAGAAAATGGGCCAACGCAAGTGATAGCCGGTTCCCATTTATTTGGCAAATTTTGCGATGGGGATATTTCAGCCTATGAAGATAAAGTTTATAGCTGTTTAGGGGCGATGGGTGCGGCTGTGTGCTTCAATAACCAAGTCTGGCACAGAGGTTCGAGAAATAATTCACAAGTGACGAGATATATTACCCAAGTGACCTATGCCAAAAGGATAGTCGGTCATATGTTTTATCCATTTATGAATTATCAAATGCCGAGTCATTGTTATGAAGGTACAAGTCCTAAATTGAAACAATTATTGGGATTTTTGCCCAGTGGTGCTTACGGTTAGTTAACTCAAATTGCTAGTTATTTCAGGCAAATTAGCTAATAGCTAATGGCTAATGGCTAATTTAAGGAAAAATGCTATATTAGCAATTAGCAATTAGCAATTAGCAATTAGCAATTAAAGTAATGTTAGAAGCATTAATTGAGCCGTTGCAGTACGGTTTTATGCAGCGATCGCTCATCATCGCCGTTTTAGTCGGTCTTCTCTGCGCTGTCGTGGGTAGCTATCTAATGGTACAGCGACTGGCGCTGCTGGGAGATGCGATCGGACACTCGGTGTTACCGGGGTTAGCGATCGCATTTATGCTAGGAACCAATATCTTTGTCGGCGCGTTTATCGCCGGGGTAGTGAGTACAATGGCGATCGCATGGATCAGGACGCGATCGCCAATCAAAGAAGACGCCGCAATGGGTATAGTTTTTTCGGCTTTCTTCGCCCTAGGCATCACTTTAATTACCCTGATCCAAAAAGACAATAAAATCGACCTCAATCACTTTCTTTTCGGCAATATTCTAGGCGTCACGATCGAGGAAGTCCGCGACACTGCCATCATCGCGGCAATTGTTCTCTTAGTTGTCTTTCTGCTGTACAAACAACTGCTATTTTACACCTTTGACCCTTTAGGCGCTCAAGCTGCCGGATTGCCGGTAAATTTACTCAATTTTGGCTTAATGGTGTTAATTGCCCTCACAATTGTCGCCAGCATGAAAGCTGTAGGAGTTATTCTAGTTTTATCTTTGTTAATTACACCAGGGGCAACGGCGTATTTATTAGTTAAACGACTGCATCAAGTAATGATTTTAGGCGCGGGGCTTGGGATTGTTTCCAGCATCAGCGGCATGTATCTCAGTTACTTTTTTAACTTGCCCTCTGGCCCAGCTATTGTATTAGTTGCATCGGGATTATTTGTACTAGCATTATTATTCAGTCCCAGTTACGGAATTTTTACCCAACCCAAGTCTAATTCTAAACAGTTACCCGCTGTATGGCGCGAGTTGAAACAGCTAATTCGCTGATAGGGATAGTTTCTGTGTAGGGACACGGCATGGGAAATATTTGATACAAGGGAAAATTTGACGATTGCCGTGTCCCGGCAACATTGCCGAGGATTTGGTCGAGAAACCCGGTTTTGGCACACGGCATGGGAAATATTTGATACAAGGGAAAATTTTACGCTCGCCGTGTCCCTACTCGTCTTGCGTAAACCCTGAAAACAAAAACTTCCCCCTTCGCTTGTGGGGAAGGGGGGTAAGGGGGGTAAGGGGGGATCGATTACGCTTTTTTCCAGATTTTCTTTTTCTGCGACAACAACCCTAGTCCAGCAACTAAACCAAGACCAAGAGTAGTAGCAGGTTCGGGAATTTGGCGAGGTAATTCCTCATATTCGTATGTAACCATGAGCGCGGATCTAGCAAATGTATCCACATAAGAGGCTACGTTTCCAGACCCTGTAAAGCTTGAGGTGGCTGTGGCTGAAAACGTGAAGTTCATGGCGCTACTACCCATAAACTGCTGCAAGAAGCTGCTATCGGTGAAGGTTCGAGATCCGAATGCGCTGGCGGTTAGTCCCTCAAATGTTCTCGCAGAATTACCCACAAAATCTCGTCTTCCGTCAGATCTACTGACATTTTCAAAGGTACGTGAGTTAGTTGGGTTCAAATCAAATAAAGATGTACCATCAGGTAATCTTAATTCCAAGTCGCCCAACAGATTTGCTGTAATTGTTTGCGATTGTGCATCTCCATTTTCCAAACCTCCATCTCCAGTAATATCTCCGGAAAAGTCGATTGTTACGCTTCTGAGGATACCTTGCGAAGGTCTGAACTGTTGGATGCTTAGAGTTGAATTAAGAATGTCTGTACGACCATAACCTTGATCCAGATAGTTGGTCGGCACGTTTTCTCGATCGAATTGCGTCTGTTGGTACACGGTGCGGCGCGTCAGCGTGTTGGCGTTGGCAATTTCAGCAGTTGCGATCGCTCCTGCAACTGCGGCGGCGACGGTTAGACCTGTTAATAGCTGTGCTTTCATCGAACTTGGTTAGTGGTGGACACCGTTCCAATTTAGCCACTGGTTTTTTTAATTACCAACGTTATTCCACCTAAATTTGATAAAATTGTTTGTTTCAGGTTTTCCGCGAATGTAATTAAGTAGATGAAACTATTATTCAGTATATCTATAGCCTCGATCGAACATTCTCGCTTCAAGTATTCACAATCGAGCATACTTAAATAAAATAGTAATTTAAAATACTAAAAGCCACCCGTACAAGCATAGGGTAACTACTGATGCCGGTAGCGTTGGTGAGAGCGATCGCGATACCATAACAAAAGTTAACATTCGGATCAGGTTGCAGGGATTAGCAGCTATGGCAGTAAAAGTAGGAGATATCGCTCCCGATTTCACCCTTCCTTCCCAAACTGGCGAACCCGTCAGCCTTAAGGACTTCAAAGGTAAAAAATCCGTCGTGCTGTACTTTTACCCAAAAGACGACACCCCAGGATGTACCACCGAATCCTGTGCGTTTCGAGATAGCTATGAAGTCTTCAAAACTGCTGGTGCAGAAGTGCTCGGCATTAGCGGCGACTCAAGCACCTCGCACCAACAATTTGCCACCAAATACCAACTGCCTTTCATCTTATTGAGCGACACAGGCAATCAAGTCCGCAAGCTATACGGAGTTCCCGCTACTTTAGGTTTGCTTCCAGGGCGAGTTACCTACGTAATTGACGCAAATGGAATTGTGCAGCATATTTTTAACTCCCAGTTCAACTTCAAAGGGCATGTGGAAGAGTCGCTCAAAACACTGCAAACCATTCAAAACGTTTAAATTTGTAGGGGCATATGCGACCGAAATTGACTGAAAAACCTGTTTGAACAGTAGGGACACGGCATGTGAAAAGTTCGTTGTCAAACCCGAAATATTAATAATGCCGTGTCCCTACCAAATTGCGG
>DNGJ01000341.1:10356-10490 GCA_003486305.1 Cyanobacteria bacterium UBA11371 | reverse complement strand
CGGGTAAAACCATCGCCAGTTGTTTTGGGGCATCTTTGACCAAAGAAACGTGCCACAATCAACAATTGATGGAAAAACCTGTTTGAACAGTAGGGACACGGCATGTGAAAAGCCGTGTCCCTACCAAATTGCGG
>DNGJ01000341.1:0-10085 GCA_003486305.1 Cyanobacteria bacterium UBA11371 | reverse complement strand
CGGGTAAAACCATCGCCAGTTGTCTAGGGGTGGGTTTAACCAAAGAAACGTCCAAAGCAAAAATCGACAATCGATCTAAACCCAAAAAAAAGCCAGTCTCAACCCAATAAAGGTGTTTAGACTGACCGCTGCATGGTCTTGATCCCAAACCTGTTGCTCTTGGGTAAAGCTTTTAGAATTTACGCTTAACCCAAAAGCTATACTTATTTAGCGTTTAACTTCCGAAGCGCTACTGCTGGCGTGGGCTGTTTTGCCATTTTTGTGGTTACCATTGCCATTTGGACGGGGTTGAATCACACCATAGCCGCCGTGGTTGCGTTCGTAAATCACGTTAATTTCGCCGGTTTCGGCATTGCGGAACATGTAGAAGTCGTGTCCCACCAGCTGGAGTTGTTCTAAAGCTTCTTCAATTGTCATTGGGGGCATAGCGAAATACTTGGTACGCACGACTTCTGAGGGGAGTTCGGGTGTGCGCGAACCAATTAAATCGGTTTCCACAGGCGCTTGCTCCACCACGTCGCTGGTTTTAACCTGTGTTTGGGTCTTTTTATCTAAACGCCGTTCTTTGTATTTACGCAGTTGTCGGGCTATTTTATCCGCCACTAAGTCAATGCTGGCATATAGATTTTCGCTGCTTTCTTCCGCACGAATTACAGCGCCGTTGGCATATACTGTCACTTCAGCGGTTTGCTTGGAGTCTATCCGGGGATTGCGAGCCACGGAAAGATGCACGTCAATTTCATTCGTTGTATTAAGAAAGTGGTTCGCCGCCTTTTCAATTTTTTGATGTACGTACTCGCGAATTGCATCAGTGATTTCAATATTTCTGCCATGAATTACGAGCTTCATATCAAATGCTCCCGCTTGGATACTCCATATTTACAGGCAATTTTTCTGCCTGCTTCTACCTTTGGTTGGATAGAAAAGCTTCCGCAACGATTGCTGCTTTCCCATCTCTCCAATATGCTTGCCCGTTTTATTTACCAAAACTTGGGTTATTTCCACAATTTGTCTGCGAAAAACGGAGCCGAAACTTATACGAGCGCTTTCGTTGGTTTGCATTGTTTTTAGCAACCAAAGCACTCATAGTTTTACATGCACGACCTTGAGCTTACACCCACCCTCTGACTAGAACCTGGTTGTGTAATCAATCAACACCAGCTTGCCTTTATCTGAGCGGGGATCGCTGTCTCAACGGGGTGGGCGTCTGTATTCTCTTTGAAGAGGCTTCCTCCCGATCCAGTTTGAGCTTATATCTAAAACACTAGCATTTTGTATTCTACTGAACATAGACTATTGACTTCTCTTTAGAATCTTTTGCATCCCTTGACAATTCTTGATTTGACTATTGCGACTTTTGCCCAAATTTAATTGAAAGCCCTATTGATTTTTGTTATGGTTTCGAGTATGTCTGGTGATTTTGGCTCCTACGCTGGCAATTCAAGACGTTTGTGTTGGCTGCATAACCTGGGACTGGTGCCTTATTCGGCGGCGTGGGAGTTGCAGCGAAGTCTGGTCACGGAGCGCCTGAGCGATCGCTTACTCAATGACGTTCTGATTTTGCTTACGCATCCGCCTGTTTACACCTTGGGAACTGGCTCCAGTTTGGATTTTCTCAAGTTCGACCCCACCCAAACCGAATGGGAAGTTCACCGGATAGAACGGGGTGGGGAGGTGACGTATCATTGTCCCGGTCAGCTGGTAGGCTACCCAATTCTGAATCTGAGGCATTATAGGCAAGACTTGCACTGGTACCTGCGCCAGTTAGAGGAAGTGCTAATCCAGGTGCTAGCCGTTTACGGATTAAAAGGGGAACGAGTTGCAGGTTATACCGGAGTTTGGTTGGAAGGACGCAAGGTGGCGGCTATTGGGATTAAAGTCAGCCGCTGGATTACCATGCACGGCTTTGCTTTAAATGTCTGTCCCGACTTGGAAGGGTTTAAACGCATCGTACCTTGCGGCATTTCAGATAAACCTGTCGGTAGTTTGGCTGAGTTTATACCGGGAATTGAAGTTGAGCAGGTGCGTCAGCATGTTGCGTCTGCATTTTCAGAAGTGTTTGAAGTTCAGCTAATCGAAGTGGAACTTTAAAAAATAGGACACTGGTAATAGGTAATGGGTAATGGGTAATTGTCAGGAGTAGGGGCACACTTTAACGAAATATCTCGTGACCTCCACTTAATTGGCAGGTATTACCCGCCCCTACAGCCAATGAATCCAATTACCAATTACCAATTACCAATTACCAATTACCAATTACCCAAAAAACATTTTAGGGTCTAGCCAAAGGTGACTAGACCCATCAGAGTTCAAGAGTTGGTTTGGACA
Source organism: Cyanobacteria bacterium UBA11371 (assembly GCA_003486305.1). Taxonomy (GTDB): domain Bacteria; phylum Cyanobacteriota; class Cyanobacteriia; order Cyanobacteriales; family Aerosakkonemataceae; genus Microseira. The sequence continues at coordinate 7,757 of DNGJ01000341.1, read as the reverse complement.
ATCAAAAAATCAACTAGGGTGGACTAAACTTGCAACTCCAGCATAGCTTCATCTTTCCGGATCTGGGTTTGGCTTAGCCCTTTAAACTAGGGTTTTTGACCACTTGTTGAACTATGCTGCCAAATTGCTTCAACTGCCTTAGACAGGGGACACTGGTCTAGGCTGAATTTGTTTTGTTTCAACTTATCGTGTCCTACTTTTAAGTTATCACAAAGCGTTTTTAGTGCAACACCCTATTAATTAAACTTTACATTCGGCTAACTCCACTCCCACATGACTGGGTTGTCGTCCAAATGGTCGGTGACGATGCGGGAGATGGTGTCAATTTCTGCTAAATCGTCGGGGGATAGATGAAGTTGGCAGGCTTTAGCGTTATCGGCGGCTTGTTCGGCGTGGCGGAATCCGGCGATCGCACAAGTTTGTGGTTGTGCAATCAACCAAGCAAGGGCTAACTTAGCCAATGTTGTTTGATGCCTTTGTGCAATCGGACGCAGTTTTTCTAACGCTAGAAGCGCCCTTTCGTAATTTTCCCCCTTAAACAGCTTATTATCGGCGCGGTTATCGCCAGGGTCGAATTGATGTCCCTTGCCAAATTTACCCGTTAACAGTCCTTGTGCGAGGGGAGAATAAGCCCATATCGAGATATTATTCTCGATACAGTAGGGCATGGCATCTTTTTCTACATATCGCCAGAACAGGGAATAAGGCGGTTGCAAGCTGTCAATCCGTCCGCATCGACTTGCTTCTTCTAGTTGCGCGCGAGAAAAATTAGATACACCAATTGCCCGTATTTTCCCTTGCTGCTTGAGATCGTTTAAGGCTTGCATGGTTTCTTCAATCGGGACAATTTCGGTATTGAACGAACCGCTGGGCCAGTGAATTTGGTATAGATCGATATAGTCGGTTCTGAGGTTTTTGAGCGAGCGATCGCAAGCCTCTATCACCTGGTCATAATTGAGATGGTTGACAAAAACTTTAGTAGCGTAGACAACTTTGTCCCGCACATCGTGTAAAGCTTGGGCTACAATCTGTTCCGAATGACCGTCCCCGTAAACTTCGGCAGTGTCAACCGTAGTAATACCCGCATCATACGCTGCACGGATAGCTTTTACTGTTTGGGCATCTTCAATTCCGACCCACCAGCGTTTACCAGCTTGCCAAGTTCCCATAATGATGGGGGTAATTTCAATATCGGAATTGCCCAAGCGTCGCTTTTCCATGTTTGTCTCCCGAACTTGTTTAACGGCAACTTTAATAACAGTAATCCCTAGCTCACCCGTTGTAAAGAGCAAATATTCTTTGAGATAAATTGAGCAAAATCTTAAAAGACTACTAAACCCAAAGTAGGGGTTTCCTCTGACTGAAGATAGGTTTTTAATAGATAGCGATCGCTTTCCACATAACTGCTTATAGATAGAGGTTGTTCAAAAAAAAGCCTCGATAAGATTGGGCGTGTAGAGCTTGAATAAAATTTTATGCATACAACAACGAATTTAGCCGAAAAACTAGGCGGACAGGAGGCGATTGGGCAGATTGTAGATGATTTTTACCAGCGAGTTTTGGCTGACGATACAGTGAATCACTTTTTCGCTCATACCGATATGCAAAAGCAGCGACGTCACCAAACTGCTTTCATTACCTATGCGCTTGGAGGTGCAAATCAATACTCAGGGCGTTCGATGGAAAAGGCGCACGCGGGTATGAATTTGCAGCCGGAACATTTTGATGCGATCGCTAAGCACTTGAGCGAGGCTATGGCTGCATCTGGAGTGTCGCCAGAAGATATTGACGGCGCAATTAGTAAGGTGGAGACTTTGCGTGAGGCTGTTTTGTACAAGTAAACTGCTAATCGCTAATTGCAAGCTTGCTCATTGCTACAAAAGCTACGATGCGGTGTTAGCGATATTACAGTCAGTTTATGACCGTACCATGCGCTCCCTGGGTGTTGTCAAGATTTATAGAACATCGAGCATGGCTGGTAGTTTACTGAACTAAAATAGATGGGTTTGGCGAACTACCAGGAATCAGTTTTTATGGAATCAACGATTACCCACGCGCTGAAAGAATGGGCAACTGCTGTAGATGCTTTAGCAGCGGGCAAAACTATTATGCTGCTGCGTAAAGGTGGGATTAAGGAAGAAGGGAACCGTTTTAAAGTTGCTTATAACCAAGTTCTGCTCTATCCGACTTTTGAACATCAACGCCCGGAACTGCTCAAAGTTGATTATGCAACCAGAGTGCAGCCAGTAGAATCTCTTTGGCATCCGGAAACGATTCGCATCGGTAGTTGGGCTGAAATTACGGATATTTTTCAAGTGAGCGCAGCGGAAACTGTAGCCGCGTTGCTACCGTATCACATCTGGAACGAGGAGTTTGCCACCACGCGCTTGAAATGGAAGCCCCGCCAGCCACTATATGTATTATTGCTGAGGACGTACAAGCTGCCTGGAGTCTGCACAATTCAGTACTGCCCGGAATACGGCGGCTGTAAGTCTTGGATCGATTTAGCCGAACCGATTTCTATTGCTGGAGCAGTGCCGGTTTTAGATGACGCTACCTATACCGAACAGGTAGGGGAAATCCGCAGCATTGTGTCGGGCGAAGCGAATTCTCTATAGGTTGTTCAAGGTTAATCGGTAAGCTGACGCTCAGCACTTTTGCCGCTTTTAGGTGCAAGCGATCGCTCTACCAAATACCAGCGATCGAAAAGCACTGGCTCTGTAAAAATTTCATCCGTAAGTTAGTTGCGGTTAAAAAGATAGCAGTTTAAGTATTTTCACATAAATTCGACGACGTGAAATATTATCGAGTTTTAATGATACATCATCTATCTTTAGATTAGTATATGCTGTTTTGGCGATAATTTGATCGAGTTCATACAAAATTCATAAAATCATCCGTATTTTCCACGAAAGCTTTACTTTAACTTCATATACGAGGCTGAATTATAAATTAACATGACATAAAAGCCACAGAAAATTTAATATCTCTTTGCCATGTTTTTGTAGTCTAGGATACAACAATCTGTCATGCATTATCCTAAAGAGTTATCCGTCTCGGTAGTTATCCCGGTACACAATGGGGGAGAAAGTTTCCGCCAATGTTTGGCAAGTTTGGCGCAGGCTGTGCCCCAACCCGATGAAATAATCGTAGTAGCCGATGGCGAATCAGATGGTTCTTGGCGTTTGGCGAAGGAATTTGGTGCCAAGGTGTTGAAACTCCCGACCTGTGGAGGTCCGGCGCGGGCAAGAAACTGGGGAGCGCGTGCGGCGAGTGGGGATATAATCTTTTTTGTAGATGCGGATGTGGCTATTGCTCCGGATGCGGTGAGCGAAGTCAAGCGGGCGTTTGAGCAAGACCCAAAACTGGCTGCGGTTATCGGTTCTTATGACGACGCACCAGGAGCAAAAAATTTTCTATCGCAATACAAAAATCTGCTACATTATTATACACATCAAACGGCGAACGAAGAAGGATTTACATTTTGGGGTGCAGTGGGTGCAATTCGCCGGGATATCTTCCTTTCAGTGGGTGGCTTTGATGAAAGTTATCGCTTACCTTCGATCGAGGATATCGAATTAGGGTATCGGCTCAAGAGGGCGGGGCATCGAATTCGACTGTGCAAAACGTTGCAAGGCAAGCACTTAAAGAATTGGGGAGTTGTTTCGTTGTTGAGAGCTGACTTTTTCTATCGGGCGATTCCGTGGACGGCGTTGATATTGCGCGATCGCACCCTACCCAACGATCTCAATTTGGGATTAACCAGCCGCCTCAGCGTTATACTAACCTACATACTGGTTATTAGCCTAGCAGGATCTTGCTGGTGGCCCAGTTTACTACCAATTGCCGCGATCGCGATCTCGCCGCTATTAGCGCTCAACGCACCAGTTTACCGCTTTTTTAGACGCAAGCACGGTTTAGGTTTCGCACTCCGAACTATTCCCTGGCATTGGTTGTACTATTTTTATGGGGGGTTAGCATTTACGATTGGCATAATTCGCCACCTGTTTAACAGGTACAGCCCTGAAACTGACTGTCAAATTTCTTAGCGGAAATCCCTCAAGCGCAAACATTATCTCAAAACACGCTAACCCATGCAAAATAATTCCACTATCATCATCGGTGCAGGTCCTGCTGGTTTGACTGCTGCATACGAGCTAGTCAAGCACGGCATCAAGCCTGTAGTGTTAGAAAAAGGTGACAAAGTGGGTGGCATATCCCGCACCGAAACCTATAAAGGCTACCTCTTTGATATTGGCGGTCATCGCTTTTTTACTAAAGTTGAAGAAGTGCAGCAGCTATGGCACGAGGTACTGGGGGACGGTTTCATCAAAGTGCCTCGATTATCGCGGATTTACTATCGAGGTCGTTTTTTTAACTATCCCCTGAGTGCGTTCAATACTTTATCTAATTTGGGCATCCTTGAAAGCGGTTTAATTCTATTAAGCTACCTCAAAGCCAAATTGCGTCCTTCTCCAGTCGAGGATAATTTTGAACAGTGGGTGTCGAATCGCTTTGGGGAACGTCTTTACAAAACATTCTTCAAAACCTACACCGAAAAGGTTTGGGGAATTCCTTGCAACGAAATTCAAGCGGAATGGGCGGCGCAGCGGATCAAAGGACTGTCGTTAACCACAGCAATTATCAATGCGCTGTTTGGCAGTAATAACACTAAAACCTTGATTAAAGAATTTGAATACCCGCTTTTAGGTCCGGGGATGATGTGGCAGCGATTTAAGGAGGCAGTTGAGGAAAAAGGGGGAGAAGTTCACCTCAATACAAAAGTGCTTCGCATCGAGCGCGAGGGAAATAAAATCAAAAAGGTGATTGCGGAACGGGATAACAATTTGATTCAACTAAGGGGAGAAAACTTTATTTCCAGTATGCCGGTTACCGCTCTGGTGCAAAGATTCGATCCACCGCCGCCAAAGGAAGTATTGGAGGCATCTCGCTCTTTGAAATATCGGGATTTCTTAATTGTAGCTCTGGTGGTAAATCGGAAAGATTTATTTCCTGATAATTGGATTTATATCCACAGTCCAAATGTGAAAGTGGGGCGGATTCAAAACTTCAAGAATTGGAGTGTGGCAATGGTTCCCGATCAAAACAAGACTTGTTTGGGAATGGAATATTTCTGCCATGCTGGGGATGGACTCTGGTCAATGTCTGATGCGGATTTGATTTCCTTGGCGACGCGGGAATTAGATAGTTTAGGGTTAGCAAATGCTGCGGACGTGGAAGACGGCACGATCATTCGCCAACCGAAAGCTTACCCGGTTTACGACCAAGATTACCGCAAGCATTTGCAGGTAATTCAAGATTATTTAGCAACGATTGAAAACCTGCAAACAGTTGGAAGAAACGGGATGCACCGATACAACAATCAGGATCACTCGATGCTGACTGCGTTGCTAGCTGCTAAAAATATTATGGGCGAAGCTCACGATTTGTGGGAGGTAAATACCGAACGGTCTTACCACGAAGAGTTTACGGTAAAAAAAGAGAAAAATACTCTGTCTGCGGGTAGTAAGTAGCTAATGGCTAATGGCTAATGGCTAATGGCTAATCCAAGGATATGATGTTGGGGGGCGGGTAATACCTGCCCAATTAGTTTCACCATAAAAGATTTCGTTAAACACGGCCCTAGCACAAAAAAGGGTGAAGATTATGGTTGAATTACAACCAAAAACTCAGTCAGAGTTACCCAGCTTTTCTATCATCATAGAAACCGAAAATTTATCGAGCGCTGAAATAGATGGTTTGTTCCGGTGTCTAAAAACCCTCGCGGAACAAGACATTTCTCCCACGCTTGCTAATGAAGTTTTGATTGTTGAGAGTGGAGACGTTCCTGCTGAATTAATCGCACGCATCCAGAGTAATTATCCTTGGATTGCATTCCGCAAAATTGAGTCGGATATTGGCTATTACGAAGCCAAAATGAAAGGGGTTGCTTTGACGACGGGGGAGGTGGTTGTTTTATGCGATTCGGATTGTACTTACGAAACGATTTGGTTAAGAAATCTGCTGACTCCTTTTGCTAATAATCCGGAAATTCAGATTGTTGCAGGGGAAACTACGACACCTGCTTACGGTGCTTATGGGGTGGCGATCGCTCTCTCTTATATCTTCCCCCGATTTTCCCGCACCGAAGCGCTATCGCCTGCGTCTGGCTATTTCTGCAACAATGTAGCTTTCCGCCGCAGTTTCTTGATGCAGCACCCAATTCCATCTGATTTGCCAATTTATCGCGGCAACTGCACGATCCACGCCCGCGATCTCAGTGCCCAAGGATATAAAATCTGGAGACAACCTTTATCTAGAGCTACCCACGCAGCGCCAAACGGTTTATCCCACTTTTTCTGGCGTTTTTTGTTATTAGGTTATGATGCGCTTGCTGTCAAGAGGATTGCCGATAATTCGCCGGAAATAGAGCGCCAAAGGGTTAAATTATTGCAGGATTTAATATCTTGCTTGAGTATAGGATTTGGTAAGTTTAAAGAGTTGGCTAAAAGGTTTTACACCGTTTTTGCTGAAGATATCCGCCGCTTATTGTATCTGCCAGCTGCATTGCCTATTGCGATCGCGGCACTTTTTCTCTACTTTACTGGTCTGGTAATAGCGTACTTCAGACCGAATCATTTTGTTGCTAGTTCGGGCAAAGTAGAAGTGAGTTTTGAAGGTAATGGGTAATTGCTAATTGCTAATTGCTAATGGCTAATTGCTAATGGCTAATTGCTAATTCTCACCTGCTCACCTGCGATCGCAATAATTGAGATGCTCTGGAGGAGGCGATATCACATGCTGGGTGGAACGATTAAAATTTTCCTAGCTGAAGCCCTACTTTTGCCGACAGGGATAATAACTGCTGCGTTTCTGACTCGTAAATTTGGACCAGAAGGCTACGGGTTGTTTACTTTATCGGCAACAATTATTGCTTGGATCGGATGGAGTTTAACATCAATTTTTACGCGCGCCACGATTAAGTTTGTGGGGGAAACTGAAGATTGGCGACCTGTGGGAACAACTGTTCTGCGCTTGCATTTGTGGGTGGGTGGCGGCGCGATGTTGTTAATTTGGCTGCTTGCAGATGGGGTGGCGATGGTGCTGCGCGAGGAAGCGATCGCATTCTATTTGCGCCTATTTGCTTTGGATATTCCGCTGTTTTGTTTGGCGTATGCTCATCGCAGCATTTTAGTAGGGGTGGGTAAGTTTAGCCAACGCGCGATCGCAACTGCTCTACGCTGGATCGCCCGTTTATTGCTAATCTTACTATTGGTCGAGATGGGACTTTCGATTTCGGGTGCGGTTCTCGGTAGCGTGGGTGCGTCTCTAGTCGAATTAGCAATCTGCCGCTTTTATATTCATCCTTCCCCCTTCGCTCGATCTAATTTTCCAGCGAGAAAACTTTGGGATTATGGCGTTCCACTATTTCTATTTGCCTTGTCTATGCGCCTTTATGAAAAGTTAGATTTGTTTGCTTTAAAAATATTAGGCGGTACGGCAGCAGAGGCGGGTTTTTATGGCGCGGCTCAAAATTTATCGCTGATACCGGGGATTTTTTCCCTTGCTTTTGCACCTTTATTACTTTCTACTTTAACCCGCACTTTATACGCTGGCGATCGAGATTCGGCTAAAAAAATTAGTCGCGATGCTATGCGTGCGGTTTTATTAATGTTACCCTTCGCTGGTATGACAGCGGGTGCGGCACCGGAAATTGTTACCTTAATTTTTGGCAAGGCTTTTTTACCGGCGGCGCC
>DNGJ01000192.1 GCA_003486305.1 Cyanobacteria bacterium UBA11371 | reverse complement strand
TGCCCCCCTGCACAAGAAGCCCCCCTGCCTTCTTGCTCCCATTACCAATTACCCATTACCAATTACCAATGCTAGAACTTCACTGTCACACTACTTACTCTGACGGCTCTTTAACGCCCACACAACTCGTTACTGCTGCTGCTAATGCAGGGGTATGCGCCCTTGCTATTACCGACCACGATACGCTTTCTGGATGGGATGAAGCGTTTTGCGCCGCCCTGGAACACCAAATAGAAATTGTGCCGGGAGTAGAATTAAGTACGGTTCATAATGACCGTTCTCTACACATTTTAGGTTTTTACCCAAACCGCGATAAATTGAATCGAGGATTGCGCGATCGCGTAGAAGGACGTTTCCGTCGCGCCAGACAAATGGTGGAAAAATTAGCCCAACTCGGATATCCCCTCGAAATGCCCACTTTAGGCGAAGGAATGGCACCAGGGCGCCCCCATATCGCCACTGCTTTATTCAAAGCGGGATACGTCCAATCATCCCAAGAAGCATTTGACCGTTGGTTAGGAGATGATAAACCAGCTTACGTCCATTATGAAAAATTCTCTATCGTCGAAGGGATAGAATTATTACGCAATAGCGGTGCAGTTCCTGTATGGGCGCATCCCTATCTATTTCGCGGCGGTAAAGTCGAGGACGTGCTAAAAGAAATGGTGGATGCGGGTTTAATGGGTGTAGAAGTTTACCATCCTACTCACAGTGCCTCGGAAATTCGCAATTTAGAAAAGCTGTGCCAAGAATACGGCTTGTTAATGACTGGCGGCAGCGATTATCATGGCCCTGATGTTAAAGGATGGGAACCTACTAAATTAAATATGATGCACTTGCCTTTAAATTTGCTTGAGCCGATTAAAGCAGCTGCTGGGTGTTAGATAAAAAACTGGGTTTCTCTTATAGAGTTTTCCCATGAATGCGCCACACTTGGGGGCGGGTTTATAGGAATTGAAAGTTTTTCTCTGACGCGATTGGTAAAACCCGCCCCTACCTACATTTTGATGCGTAGTACGCAGCAAGGAAAATTGGTATTACTATTAATGAACCGCAAAAGGCGCAGAGTACGCAGAGGGAAGAGGAAGGAAGAGGGGAAGCGAGTATTTTAGAGCATATTGGCTAATCTGCTGATACGCTCGGAGTAGCTTTTCATTACTTCCAGGGCAAACATGGGCGTTTCTTGGACGGCAAAGAGAAAGTGCTGTCGATCGAGGTAAGCTAGTTGACAGTCTGTTTTGGCGATCGCACTATAAGTTCTGTCTTTTACTTCGACTAGCGCCCCGGTGCCAAATACTGCCCCTGTCTGTATTGTCTCTACGACTTTGCCGTTGACTAATAAGAATACTTCTCCTGACAGGATACCGTACATCAAATCAGCCGGATCGCCTTCTTTGAAGATAGTTTCACCGGCTGAAAATGTTTTCGGCTCGGGCTGTTTTTGTAATATGCTGACGGTCAGGGCTGGGTTGGTCATTTATTCGATGCGAACGTATTCCGCTGCTGGTTGTGGGGTTTCTATTTTATCTTCCGATTTGCGGTAACGTTCGTCTAGCCACGCTAAAGAAGCGCCTGTTACTTCTGCCAAAATAGAAATGAACCGGAATAGGGCGACGATACTCAATAATACACCCGTTGGGAACGATTGGTTTAGGAGTGCGATCGCTGTCCCTTCAAACACTCCCACCCCTCCCGGCGCCCCCGGCACTACCACCGACAACAGCCAAGCTAAACTAAAAGCACTTATCAGCATCGGCAGTTGATTTAAACTCACTGGGTTTAATGCCATAAATGTGAGCAAAAATCCGCTGCATCGCAGACTGATAAAGCACAATTCCCCTAATAATAGTTTTAACGGATAGCGTTCAATTCTCCTCGCTGTAGCATTAACATTGCCATCTTGATCTTTTTTCTTCAACTTCCCAGTGTATTTAAGTAAGGGATTCAAAACTTTGGGATGGACTATGGTTAAAATTCCCATTAAACAGGGAAGTTGCATCCAATTTTGGGCAGTTTGCGATATATTGCCAGATAGCTGACTGCTGACTAAAGTTGTCAATAGCGCCGCCGCTATCATTAAAAACGGTTCCATTGCTACGCTTAACGTGGCAATTTCTCCAGAAACACCGGCATTTTTAACGTTGCGAATTCTGCCGTAGTAGTGCCAAAGATGTCCAGGTAAATATTTGGCAACGTGGGTTTTTAGATAAACTTTAATTACCCAAAAGCTATTCAAAGGGTGCTTAAATTCCCATAGCGTCCAACTCCACACCCATCCCGCACAAGTAAACGCCAGTAAGGTTACTACTAGCCCACTCCCCAGATAAAGCCATCCTACTGGTTCAATTGTAATTGCTGCTACTTCATGCCAATGGTTTTTGAATGCTTTGACTAAAAATATCAGCATTCCTCCTAAAATTGCCCAGTGCAGTAAAGGCTTCAGGCTAGATAATTTTTGTTTCATAAACTTAGTTTGTTTTGACTCCAAAAATCGCCATCAAGGCACCCTTTTAATCTGGACATTTTATCCACATTATGACTTACCCAAAGTTTCTATATGTAGGGTGCCTTAGCGATAGTGTAACGCACCATTCACCTGGGTAAGTCCCACAGATTTTAATTCCTTCGGTCTTGATAACTAGATCTAGGTCCGCCCTCGTTTGCTAACCTTAACAAATTTTTCAACATTATAACTTTGAGCGGCAATCTAGCATCTATTTTTTTATCCTTCTGTGCCACTTCAAAGCGTGGCGCCTGCTGGTGGCTGAGATTTTGTCTGACGCAATTTTTGCGAGTAGAAAGAGGCCGATTCTTGGCCTGTGGCGCATTCTCTAGCAAACTGGATTAGGTGGTGTCCCACCATGCCAACGTGAATCAGACTTTCAATTTTGCCAGCTTTAAACGCAGGTTTAGCAAATTTCCAGAAAGTTTGGCGGTAATTGCTAAATACGCCGACTCTAAGCAGAATATTGCCCATTATGGTCAAACCTTTGAGGATTTTTTCCTTAGAAGTGCGCGCCGGACTATTAGGAACTTTAATCCGGTTTGGGTAAGTATTTTGCACGTTGTAGGCGTACCGCTGATATAAAAATTCTGGTTCGTAAGCGGTGGTAATGCAGCGCCGCCACATTTCTACTACCTGTTCGTAGGGCAGCAAAAATTCTACATTAGATTCGCGGCTTTCATCGTCAACCAAACGCCCTTCTTGTTCCAATCTTCGCCACAGGGGAGTTCTGGGTAAAGCGTGGAGCAAGTTAATCGTCAGCATGGGAATATTAGACAGGCGAATAAACTCTAAAATTCGGTCTGCGGTATCGGGGGTATCTGTATCCAGTCCCATAATAATTCCCGATACAACCTCCATGCCATAGCTGTTCAAAGTTTTAATTGCCTCTAATATTGGCATACTGAGGTTATGGGTTTTGGAAATCGAATGCAGTGCATCTTTTTCCGGGGTTTCGATGCCGCAAAAAACCGTACAAAAATAAGCTTCGCGCATCATTTCCAGCAATTTCGGACTCATTGCTAGATTTAGCGTTGCTTCGCAGGCGAATTGCACGGGATAGCCATTGCGCTTTTGCCAGTCTATCAGGTGGGGCAGTAAATTCATCACGGCGCGGCGATCGCCTACAAAATTATCATCGACAAAATACACCGCCCCTGGATTCCCACATTCCAGCATCTTATCCAATTCGGCGATAATCTGTTCTGGAGACTTGATGCGCGGATTTCTGCCGTAAAGTTCTGGAATATCGCAAAATTCGCAGCGATAAGGACAGCCGCTGGAAAATTGAATATTCGCCAGCATATATAAATCTAAGTTCACCAGGTGATACGCCGGAGTGGGAAACTGGTTTAAAGGTAAGCGTTCCTTGGTTTCAAAGCGAATTTGTTGCAAAGGACGTTCGTTGTGTAAGTCTAGGTATTCGATCATGCGATCGCTCGCGTCTCCCAACTCGCCCAAGTGTAAAATATCAAAATCTGGGTAGTATTCCGGGCAACCCGACACCGAAGGCCCACCCACAACTGTTATTTTGCCGTATTGGTGCGCCAGTTCGTTAATCCGATTGATGTGAGGGCGCTGGATGTGCATCCCGCTCACAATTACCACATCCGCCCATTGATAATCTGCCTTCTTCGCTGGTTTGATATTTTCATCCACAAACCGCACTTCCCACTCTTGGGGCAAATAGGCAGCCACGATTAATATACCTTGGGGTGGCATAAACGCCTTTACCTTCGGAGTCAGCGGGTAGGCGTGGTGTAACGTCCCAAAAGAACGGCTGTATTTCGGAAAAACGCAGAGAATGCGGCGATGATTCTGCGGAATATAGCGAATTCTTTCCCCAACCATCTCCGGGACTGGCTTTTCAAAGTCTTTCAGCGTTGCAGTCATCCAATTTCCCCTCACACGCTTTTGTGTTGATGACACTAGCCCAATTTGACATACTCCCCGGCGTGAACGCACAGGGATTCTTGGCTCAGACAGCGATTGCAGGCATAGCCTGTCTAACATCACCTAACTTAAGGGTTGATGCCCCAACCCTTTGAATATTTAGAGCCGCATTTTCATCTCTGCCATTGACGGACTGACACGAAGGACAGCGCCATTCTCGAATCGACAGATCCAACTCTTTCAGGACGTACCCACAGTGATTGCAAGTCTTAGAGGACGGATACCACCGATCAATAAAGATCGCTTGTTTGTCCTTTTTCTTGGCAACCCATTCGAGGATTTGAAGGAATTCCCCGAATGCCAAATCTGAAATTTTACGCCCCCATAGACGCTGCATCCCTTTCAGATTCAACGTCTCAAAGCACAGAACATCGAATCTATCAGTAAGATCGTGAGCCAACTTCCAGAACCAATCAGAGCGACGATTCACTACATTTTCATGCTTGCGTACCAAGTTCAATCTGGCACGTTCACGATTAGCAGAACCTTTGCGCTTTTTGGAATGCTGACGACTCGCTTTTTTGATGGCATTGAGCGATTGTTTCAGAAATTGGGGCGATTCAATCTTGGTTCCATCTGAGCAAGTGAGGAATGTTTTCAAGCCGAAATCAAAGCCAGCGATTCTACTCGTCTCGACCGTGATTTCTGAAAAGCTTGATTCGCTTGCACCATCAACGACAACAACCATAAACAGCTCTCCCAATCGAGTACGCTTAATGGTTAAGGTTTTGACGGTTCCGTCAATCGGCCTAGAGTTCCAATACTGATAAACGCGATTCCCGATTTTGATCCGATTCCCGCCTAAGAATTTGTAGCCAGCTTGTTTTATTGTGAATGATTTGTATCGTCTGACTTTCTTGAATCCGGGTGGTCTAACTCCTTTCTTGTGATGCTTAAAGAACAGTTGGTAGGCTTTCTCAATACGTTGGCAGATATCCTGCACCGCTTGAGATCCTACGGTTTGCCAGAACGTTTTGCGCTTTCTCAATTTGGCAATATGACTCTGAAGTTTGTTGCAATTCAAATGCTTTCCCCACATCCGGTAGTACCGTTTATGGAGTGCAATGCAATGGTTGTAGATCGCCCCAGCAGCGTTAATACTGCGCTTGAGGTGTCGATTCCGCTTGCTTTGATAGAGCTTAAACTTCAGCGTTTTCATGCGATCCATGATACCATAAATGGGTAGCCATTGAGTAGCACTATGAAAGAAAGATTGAGTGTATGGGTTGATGCTACAAGGCTCGAAAAACTCAGAAGAGTTGCTCGCGCAAAAGCACAAAACTATGACTCAGTTAATTGAAGACTGGATTGATAGATTGCCGGAAAAAAGTCGCCCTTCTAGGGCGAGGCTTTAAACCCCATTTTTCGGTAAATTGTCCAAATCGTAATTGCAACCCGTTTGAGGATAGACAGCAGCTGTAGCAGCTGTAGGGTGCGTTAGTGAAACGTAACGCACCATTCCACAAGCTTTCGCTGCCGTACTCCACCGATAAGAAATTTTTCAATGATACCATTTTCTTGTCTATAGAATAACTTTACTGCTCCCTTTTACCATAAATAATAAGGTAAGCAGAAAACTTTCTAGTGACGATTAGATCGAGAAATCGGGGGAAGTTTGCTAAACCAGTGAAACCAAGAGAATTTTGCCGCCTTTGGTTCGGTGCAGACGAAGCAATGGAAAATACGAGGGGATACCGCGCCGAGTGCGTCCGCCTGCTTTCACGGGTTTTAGGCGTTAGGCCAGAAACTATCAACAGCAAATGGGGCGAGGGGATTGACTTTGAAAAGATGCCAGAACAATACGAGAAGACCTTAGCCTATGCCAACTGTGTCCGGGAAATGGCAGATGCTGCTGGGAAAGACCCAGCGCTGGCAGAAATCATTATAGAACGCATCAAGCGATTATCCTAAAAGTTCTATCTAATATATATGGTGAACTTGTTGCAAAAAACAGGGTGAAAGAGTATTATCTAATCAAAGTAGCGCCGCGCCCTGGGTCTAGCACACCCAAAACGCGACTTTACCACCTATAGCCAAAACTACAGGAGGCACAGATTCATCATGTCAAAAATTGGTACTAAGCGGAAAGGCAAAAAAGCCTCTTCGCTACAACTGGCGCATCAACTGCAACTAAAAAGCCTGTTATCCCAAACGGGCGATACATTAGATTCCCATAGTCGGGTTGGGGATACTCTACCCACAATCTTAGATGAGTGGGAAATATTGCGAGTGATGGTAATTGGCTCTCATCGAGGAGTAACTTCGACGATTCACTTGCTGCACGTACTGGGTTTTGCTCAAGTTGGCGATTGGAGTCGTTTGTTACCAGCGCCGAATTCGAGTGAAGTGATGAGCATTTTGACGCGGCGGATCAAGCGCGAGATGCCTTCGGTGCGCTAGGCGATCGCACCGTTTAACGAGTAGGGTCACGGCAGGAAAAAGGCTTTAACTTGGCGAAAAAACTGATTGCTGCCGTGCCCCGACCATGTTGTATTATATGTCAGGTCGATTACGCATAATTGGGAGCCGGGACAAGGCAAGATTAACGTTATTTATTTGTCCGAGATATCTCTGATGCCGTGTCCCTACGCAACGACTCTTTGAGGTTTTTTATGATGGGCAATTCAACGTACATGATATTACACCCAGATAAATTACCCACGATTAAGCATTATTCATATCGCACAAACCTAGCTTCTAAGTTTCTCCTCCGTTGTTTTGGCTGGTAGGGTCACGGCAGGAAAAAGGCTTTAACTTGGCGAAAAAACTGATTGCTGCCGTGCCCCTACCATGTTGTATTAAACCCATATAAATTACTCTCGATTAGGCATTATCCTCCGTTTTTGTTCTGCTGATTTGAATGCAGCAACGCTTGCTTGCTTATTACTAAAGATGAAAATTGAGCGGTGTTGAGCAAGGGAGAATATGGTTTGGCAGAGGATTGATAGCAAGATGCGATCGCGCAAAGGTTACACATGGTTAGTTACTTCCTGACAATGTAATAGTCATTCTGAAAATCATGGGCTAATTGTTTAATTTCAACCCGCGTGAATCCAGCATCGTCTAGCATTTCCAGCGCCTTTTGTTGCCCCCACATTGTTCCCAATCCCATGCCGCCTGCTGCTAGAGAAACGGTCATGCAGTGCATACAGGAAATTGCGTACAGCAGCGGGGCGACGGGATGATCCAAATTGCCACTCACATCGCTGGAAGCACGTATTCTACAAAACGACCCGTTACCATCGCTCCCAGCCATTCCCGCACGTAGCGTTCGTTTAAGCCAGCAGCATCGGCAATTTGTTGGCTGGTAGACGGTGGTAGTTCTGCCAGGGTGTCAAACAGTTCGGTGCGATGTCCGATCGAGATCATCAGGGTCAGTGCGCTACTGTTGAAAATGCCTAACATTTCTGCGGCGAATGCTTCGGCTTTGGTATAGTTAAAGGTTTGGGCGGTGATGGGGAGTCCTCCGGATCGTTGCATCTGAACTGAATTTAACTGGACGAGCGATCGCAAAACGTTCGTAAAACGTTCGGCGCGCGTTCTCCGGTGAGTACGATGTGCAGGCAGCCCTCAAGTTAGGGAGCGCGAGCGGATGTAATAATTGCTGAAAGGCACAGTTGCAAAAACAAATCTGTGAAATATTTTTTTCTTTCTGAGGGATGGACTGTCAGCAGAGTCTGGTCATCCGATGGCCTGTGGAACGAAATCGCATGGCGACGCAAACCCAATATTGTGCGATTGAACCTTTGTCTGCTAGAAAAAAACGAGATTTTGTGGCTTTATCGGGTAGAAGACGCTATTTTAACCGTGGAAGTCAAGCCCATCGACCCCAAGCAATTGAGTCAAGCTGCTCAAAGTATCGGTCACGTGATACTCAAACGGCTGATTACCGGCGACCAGGTACTTGAACGACTAGGGGCAGCAGAAGCTACCTGCCAGCTGGTGAACATACAATCTGTAGTTTTATAGGGACGCGGATGGACGACAGGTAAAGAAAGATAAAGAACGTGGCACGAAACAGGTAATTTCAGCCTTGAGGTGTGAAAACCTTAGCGATCGGGCTTTTTGCCTCCTGCCCCCTCCCCAATTCCCCATACCCCATCTCCTCAAACTGCTTGCATTAGGTTCTATCAATAGTTACACTTCTTTAAACACTCTAATTTTGTTAAAGGCACTGTTAAACTGCCCACAGCGTTCCAAACCAAGCCAGGTAAGGACATTCAGTGGACAGATACAAGATCTAAAACTTTAACAAACAGCACAAAAGTTCGTCGAACTAACACCACCGATCGAGGAGGAGCGTAGTCAATGGGACTACCTTGGTACCGAGTACATACAGTCGTCCTGAACGACCCAGGCCGATTGATATCTGTACACCTAATGCATACTGCCCTCGTGGCAGGATGGGCCGGTTCAATGGCACTCTACGAACTGGCTATTTATGACCCCAGCGATCCAGTACTGAACCCGATGTGGCGTCAAGGCATGTTCGTCATGCCCTTCATGGCTCGCTTGGGCGTCACAGATTCTTGGGGCGGTTGGAGCGTCGTCCCCGGTAAAACAGCGATAGATCCCGGCTTCTGGTCGTTTGAAGGCGTTGCCGCCGCTCACATCGCCCTTTCCGGTTTGCTGTTCCTAGCCGCCGTATGGCACTGGGTTTACTGGGATTTGGAACTGTTCAGAGACCCCCGCACCGGCGAACCGGCGCTCGACTTGCCAAAGATGTTTGGCATTCACTTGTTCTTATCTGGTCTTCTCTGCTTTGGTTTCGGCGCATTCCACCAAACCGGCTTGTTTGGGCCTGGGATGTGGGTGTCCGACCCCTATGGGTTGACGGGTCACGTCCAACCTGTAGCACCAGAATGGGGGCCTGCTGGGTTTAACCCCTTCAACCCCGGTGGCATCGTGGCTCACCACATTGCTGCGGGTATCGTTGGCATCATTGCTGGCTTATTCCACTTGACCGTTCGCCCACCGGAACGCCTCTACAAAGCGCTGCGGATGGGGAATATCGAAACCGTACTTTCTAGCAGTATCGCGGCTGTATTCTTTGCCGCTTTCGTAGTTGCCGGTACGATGTGGTACGGCAATGCTGCTACCCCAATCGAACTGTTTGGCCCCACCCGCTATCAATGGGACCAAGGTTATTTCCAACAAGAAATTAACCGCCGCGTCCAAGCGAGTCTGGATGAAGGTGCAAGCCTCAACGAAGCTTGGTCGGCAATTCCAGAAAAACTGGCATTCTATGACTATGTAGGCAACAGCCCTGCCAAAGGCGGTCTGTTCCGCGTCGGGCCGATGAATAACGGTGACGGCATTCCAGTAGGATGGCAGGGTCACGCGGTATTCACCGATGGCGAAGGTCGGGAATTGACCGTGCGCCGGATGCCCAACTTCTTTGAAACCTTCCCCGTTGTCCTAGTTGATAGCGAAGGAATTATTCGCGCTGACATTCCCTTCCGTCGGGCAGACTCTAGGTACAGCTTCGAGCAAACTGGCGTCCAGGTTAGCTTCTACGGTGGCTCACTCGACGGTCAAACCTTCACCGAGCCAGCAGAAGTGAAGAAATTTGCTCGTAAAGCTCAATTGGGAGAAGTAATTGAGTTTGACCGGGAAACCTTGGGTTCTGACGGTGTATTCCGTACCAGCACTCGCGGTTGGTTCACCTTCGGACATGCTTGCTTCGCCTTGTTGTTCTTCTTTGGTCATATTTGGCACGGTTCTCGGACTCTGTTCCGCGATGTGTTTGCCGGTATCGACCCAGAACTTTCGGAAGAACAAGTCGAATGGGGCTTCTTCCAAAAATTGGGTGACAAGACCACCCGCCGCCAGGAACAAATTTAAAGTTTGCTAGCACTCGTCTTGATCTGGGTCTAACGATGACGAAAAATTGCTATTAAAGCACGTCAATCCGTTAGACCTTTTTTACCCTCCTTGGTAGACTGATAGTTGACTAGATAGTCAGGAATTTTTGATATGGAAAGCTTTGCTTACATTTTGATCCTAGCGTTGACGCTGGGTGTCCTTTTCTTTGCTATTGCCTTCCGCGAACCGCCTCGGATTGAGAAGTAACTAGCAAATTTCATCTTCTTGGTTGCTGCTTGCAACCGTTCCATAGCAAAAGCCACTGTGACCTATTTGGCGATCGCGCACCTCTCCCCAGGGAGAATCGCTAGTTGACCAAATCAAAAGGTAACAGTTGGCTTTCGCTTTTTTACTAACGCAAGTTGCTAGTTACATCCTTTGCGGACTGGTAATAGGTAATGGGTAATGGGTAATTGCGAACATCAGAACCCCTGATGAATCCAATTACCTATTAGCAATTAGCAATTAGCAACTTGGGTTAACTAGCGATCGCTGACTACTGAATCACAAGGATTTTGACCCCATGAAGTGTCCTTTCTGCCAACATGGAGAAAATCGCGTCCTCGAATCTCGTTCCGCAGAAGCCGGACAAAGTATCCGCCGCCGCCGAGAATGTTTACAGTGCAAGCATCGCTTTACAACTTACGAGCGCATTGAATTTGTCTCCATAACTGTTCTGAAGCGGGATGGCAGGCGAGAATCTTTTGACCGCTCTAAATTGCTGCGGGGTATAGTTCGAGCTTGTGAAAAAACGGGTATTGGGCAAATGCGACTCGCAGCAATTGTAGATGAGGTTGAATCAATTCTCCAGCAACGCGCCCTGCGCGAAGTTACCAGCAATGAAATTGGAGAAATGGTTCTTGAGAAGCTGCAATCGATTTCTGAAGTGGCTTACGTGCGCTTTGCTTCTGTTTATCGTAAATTCCAGGGAATTCGAGATTTTGTAGAGACGTTGGAGCAACTTCAAAATAACGGCGATAAAACCGATCGTCAAGAAAGTGCGATCGATATTTCTCCCAATTTAGAACAGTCCCGATCTCAAGATCTGGAAACGGAAACTTCTGCTGAGGTGATGGCGCATTCTTGAGTCAAATAAATTTTGCTGGGATTGAGGGTGCGATCGCGAACCTCTTGCCGCAGGCATATCCCTTTCGCCTATGCACCACATTTGACAAATTATATGATTTTACTATATAATTCTATTGATGGCAAGGTGTCTTGAACTGCACGGGAAGTTATGGCGCGATCGCAATATCGCGCGCCTAGTCGAAACTAACAAGATAAATTTGGCGAACCCACGGCGACAATAGTCGTGGGTTCCTGATAAATTCCTTTCTTCGGGATATGCAGCAGACTAGAAACTGGGAATTTAACTATGCGATACAAAGTAAAGTTAAAAAAATCAGATGAAGGATATGCCGTGTGGTGTCCTGCTTTGCCCGGTTGTTGGTCGCAGGCAGAAACAGAGGAAGAAGTTTTAGATAATATTAAGGATGCTATTCAAGCAGACGTTGAAACGCTGGAGGAATTAACTCAGGATGCAGAATTTCGTTATGTGGAAGTTGGATAATTATGCCTAAGCTTCCAGGTATCAATCACCTAGGAGCCGTTAATGCCTTTGAGAAAGCTGATTTTAGAATTATACGGCAAGGGTTTGCACATCATAATGACAAATGGCGAACGAATTATTACCATTTTTAGAGATGCTGGATTAACCCTAGAAGAATTCCAACAACTTTTGTAAGCTGTAACCCACTTTAGGGGATGATGACCTGCGGCACAAAAAAATTGATGGCTTAAATTGTTTTGTTAAAAAAATGGTAATCTCGGACATTTTCGTAAATCCTTGTTGGTCAGAAACCTAAAAAATTAAAGCGTTTAATATATACTGCTGCTAACCGCATTTCATGCCGCAATTGTTGGGAGTCAGTTTGAAGGGGGATAAAGTTGCCTTTGGTAAAGATAGGGTAATTTCGTAGATTTTTTTTAAGCGATCGCCAGCTTTGCAAGGCCAACGCTCGCAGTCTAACCGCTAAAATTAATCAAGAGTCCTTGCTGCATCTTGCCCTAACCCATGACTATGCACGCTCCAGTAGAATTCCAAGACGAATTTGATGTCATCGTAGTAGGTGCAGGTCACTCTGGCTGCGAAGCTGCACTCGCTACTGCACGACTCGGTTGTCGTACCCTGCTACTGACACTAAATCTCGATAAAATTGCTTGGCAACCTTGTAACCCGGCGGTGGGTGGCCCAGCGAAGTCGCAATTGACACACGAGGTAGATGCGCTGGGTGGGGAAATCGGGAAGATGAGCGATCGCACCTATCTACAAAAGCGGATTTTAAACTCTTCCAGAGGGCCTGCGGTTTGGGCTTTGCGCGCGCAGACGGATAAGCGCGAATACGCGGCTGTAATGAAGGGAATTGTCGAAAATCAAGAAAATCTCAGCATTCGCGAAAGCATGGTGACCGATTTGGTGCTGGGTGCGAATGATGAGATTATCGGCGTTGAAACTTATTTTGGTGTGGCGTTTGGCTGCAAAGCGGTTATTCTGACCACTGGCACGTTTTTGGGCGGTAAGATTTGGGTGGGTAATAAATCCATGTCCGCTGGACGTGCGGGGGAATTCGCTGCTGTTGGTTTGACGGATACTTTAAATCGGCTGGGTTTTGAAACTGGACGCTTGAAGACGGGAAC
>DNGJ01000427.1:15963-20126 GCA_003486305.1 Cyanobacteria bacterium UBA11371 | reverse complement strand
CCGGCCCCCTACACCCTTTTCATGCCAGATGATAGTCGCTATCCGCTAAATTACAGCACTGTTAAAAAGTTGTCAGGAGTAGATTTAGCAGTTGTGCAGTTTACGAGCAGCAAAAGTTACTCCGTTGCCAAGATAGGTAATTCTGATTCTGTGACTGAGGGGAAAGCGGCTTATGTAGCTGGGTTTCCGGTAGCGACGGCAGCAATTAATCGCTCGATTTATCAGTTTACTGATGGCAACTATCAGACAGGCTCAGCAGTAGCCAGATTTGTATGTTTTTAGAAGTCTTTCCTGGCGGCGCACCCAAATCACCCTCACTCCTAAACTGTTTCCCATCAAGGGAGAGGGGAAGAAAAGAAAACTCTATTTCTGCTCTTACTTATCTTCTCGTAGAAGCGCGATCGCTCGTGATATCATGTCCGCTTGTATCGGCATTGCGCTTATGGCGGGTTTAAAGAGATCTTTCATGGTTCCACTTCATTGTTGGTAAAACCCGCCCCAAAAACATCATTAACCATACTAGTAGAGACGTTACATGTAACGTCTCTACTACCAGACACGATATTACTTCCCTGGGGGAAAACCCGAAAAAGCGCGATCGCTCCCTCGAAAAAACATGCGATCGCTCGCGATATCATATCCGATCGGAATCGGCATCGCGCTTATGGCGGGTTTATCAAACCTATTCGCTTAGCATCAAAAGTAACTGCTTAAACCCACACCGTAAATACCGTTAACGATATCAGTGCGATCGCTCGTGACGAATAATATCATGTCTTTAACCAAAGCCTGTAGGGGCGGGTTTTAGGAGAGATATTTGCTCCCTGCGCGAAGAATAAATAAACCCTCGCCAAAGCTGACGTTACCGCAACAGGAGATGATATAAAACTTCATCTAACTTAACTTCAATTGCTGCTCGATCTTTGCCAATAATTCATTCAAATCCACAGGCTTTTTGAGATAATCGTTTACTCCCAGTTGGTAAGCACGCTCGATCCTTTCCTCATCGGCATAAAAACTAATAAAAAATACAGGAATCTTGGCGATTTTAAAATCTTTGCGTAAATTTTCTAGAACTCCATATCCGTCAAGCACGGGCATCTTAATATCGCAAACAATTAAATCTGGTTTTTGTTCTTTAGCTAAAACTAGACCAATAAATCCATTCTCTGCCGTCAAAACATTAAATCCTTGAGATTTCAAAAATCTTTCTATCACTAACCGCAAATATTCATCATCTTCAATCACCAAAATTTTTTTCAAGGCTCTATCCTGGTCAGTGACTCACGCAAACCGATTAGAATCCTGGTATAAAATAGGTATCGCTCTATTTATAATCAGAGCTAAAAATGCTGGTCGATGGCGGTTCTAAAATTTTCATAGCTAGCCACACCCAATAATTTTTCTATAAGTATACCATTTTGAAAAATCAGAAGGGCAGGAATAATGTAGACGTTGAATTTTTGAGGCGCGATCTTGTTTTTGTTGATGTCGAGCTTGACAATTGTGGCACGGCCTTCGTAGTCATCAGCCAGTTTAGCCATAATCGGCTCGAGCTTGCGGCAAGAGTCAGACCGAGTAGCCATTATATAAGTTATAACAAATTTTTCACGGGTTAAAATTTCATCGAGTTCGCTATCTTGAATTTCACAGACTTCGCTCATTTACGTGCCTCACAGGAATTGGTGTTTCCACAGTTGTTGCAGTTGTTTCTAAAAGACTGTTAAACCCAAAAGTTGTTAGACCATCGCTTGAGTGTCTTGTGGCGATCGCTATTTCCTCAACCCGTCAGTATCAAAATTTTCCTCCTCCTCACGAATAAATTGTGTTGTTTAATACATCGCGATCGCAAGCAGATTGACTGGTTTACTCTATATATTCAAGACACTAAATCTTGACGAGAATGGCTGCTGAAGACTGCCAAAAACTTACAACTTGGGAAAGACTAGAACAAGGACGACTACTCAAAGCTGCCAAAGGCGGCTATGCGGGTTATGGTTCGCCTGCTTTCGGTCAAACCTCTGTCAATGGCGAACTGGTGGAAAACCCAGTCGAGATGCAGGTAATCGAGCTGATTCGCCGTCACCACAAGTCGGGTAAGTCGCTGCAACAAATAGCCGACTGGCTGAATCAGCAAGGGTATTGCACCAAGCGGGGTCAGCAGTGGAAACGGATCTCGGTCAAGCGGGTTCTAGACCGACTGTATGGTAAAACACCCAAGGTATCTAGCGCTACCCAAACCCCTGAAACTGTTAAACCTCAACCAGAGAGCGACCAGAGAGCGCCTTCTCTTGAGTGATTTGGATCGCAGCCAGTGGGAGTGCAGCTGATAATCTCGTAACAGGGGGGGATCGGTCAGTTGCGAAATTCATCTTAATAACCTTAAAGTAAATCAAAGCATTAATTAGCAAGGGTTCTAGTCTGGGTATTTGTAACATCCCTCATTATAAGTATCGATCCGAATAGTGTCTATTGGCGATCGCTATATAAATCAGCTATGCAATTTGATCACCCGCTGATTTTTGCCCCTGCTGTAGAGGCGGCAATTGACCACGAGCCGCCGATCGTGACACCAGACACCCCGCTGGTCAATGCGATCGCTTTGATGAACCAAACGCGGCTACTCGTCCCTCAATCCGGTGGGGAAGCATCCGAGACGCTGACTGCGGGTGCAAAGCTCTCCAGCTACATATTGGTAATGCAGAATACAGAATTATTAGGAATTTTTACAGAACGGGATATCGTGCAGCTGACAGCAGCAGGCGTAAACTTTGAAGGGGTGCAAATAGGAGCGGTGATGACGCAAGCACCCATCGTTTTACGTCAAGCTGATTTTCACGATATTTCCGCCGCGTTATTTTTATTTCGACGGTATCGGATTCGCCATTTACCGATTGTCAGCGACAACGGCTTCCCGATTGGGGTTGTTTCACCGGAAAGTATTCGGCGGGTATTGCGACCGGCAAATTTCCTCAAACGACGCCGCGTCTCTGAATTAATGTCAACTGAGGTGATTCATGCACCTGTAACGGCTTCGGTACTGAGTTTAGCCCAATTAATGGCAAGCCATGATATTAGTTGCGTAGCGATCGCGCAAGAAGATGAGGAAGGAAATATTCTCCCTGTTGGCATTGTCACCGAACGGGATATCGTGCAATTGCAATCGTTACAGATCGATTTCGCCCGTACCCAAGCTCAGACTGTCATGAGTACGCCGCTATTTTTGCTCAGCCCTGAAGATTCTTTATACAAAGCCTATCAAGAAATGCAACAGCGTCACGTGCGACGGTTAGTTGTATCTTGGAATTGGGGTCAAGGATTGGGAATCATCACCGAAACCGATCTGCTGCGCGTGTTTGACCCTATAGAAATGTACGGGACTATTGAAATATTACAGCGCACGATTGAGCAACTAAAGCGAGAACAAGCCGAACTTTCCCAACGCCAAAACAATCAATTAGAGGCGCTTGTAACTAGCGATATTACCCACTGCAACCAATGCAGCAATGCCAATCATGAGTTGAACGATCTTTTATCTACGATCCAAGTTTGCATAGAAAGTCTGGCTCAACAACCCGATTTATCACCAGATTTGAGGCAAACTAAACTCAATTCTGCCTTAGTCGATATTGAACGGATGCGTCATCTCGTAGAAGCACTTAGCCAAACTTAATTTCCCTAAATGTAGGGTGCATTGCTCTCGTTCCCAGGCTCTAACCTGGGAACGAATGTGCGAGGCTCCAGCCTCGCTTCAATCCTGTTATACCAATTTCCCTTGATCGTGCAACACATCAATGTGTACCGATTGTAGGGGCGGGTTTTACCAACCATGTTGGAGAGAAACAAACAATTTAACTCTTCCCGCCCCTCCCCTTGTGTTTCGCATTGATGGCAAAACAGTATTATATCATGTCCTTAAGCATCGGCATCGCACGCTCTGGCGGGTTTAACGAGTAGGGGCACACTTTAACGAAATATCTCGTGGTTGCTTTGATTGATTGGTAAAACCCGCCCCTACTGGTGGTTGCTTTGATCGATCGGTAAAACCCGCCCCTACAACATAATTAACTGTACAAGTCCGATGTTAACCGACACGATATTATAGCGGGAAAGCAACTTGCTGGAATACAGCCCTTATGGGCTTTGAATGCAATAGCGGCACC
>DNGJ01000427.1:12542-15733 GCA_003486305.1 Cyanobacteria bacterium UBA11371 | reverse complement strand
AGGGTGCCGCTATTGCATTCGAATGCCCGTCTACACGGGCTATTAAGTTGCGAAAAATCAAGTGTGTTCTATTAAGTCACAATCCGCTATAAGATAACTGCCAAATTTTGATCGTTTTATCAGCACTACCGCTGGCTAAAGTTTTCCCATCGGCGCTCAGCGCTACGGAGTTAACTGCTGCTGAATGTGCGGTGAGAGTACCGCGCAATTTACCAGTATCCAGATGCCAAACTTTGACAGTTTTATCGGCGCTACCGCTGACCAAAGTTTTGCCATCGCCACTAATTGCTATCGAGTAAACTGCTTGTGAATGTCCTTCTAAATTGCCAAGTAATTCACCTGTCCCGAGATGCCAAACTTTGATATTTTTATCAGCACCGCCACTAACTAAAGTTTGTTCGTCCGGACTAATTACAACTGCATAAACTTCCCCTGAATGTCCGCTAAGAGTGCGGCGGGGTTCCCCAGATTGGGGATGCCAAATTCTAATTTTACCGTCACTCTGACCGCTGGCAATAATTTGACCGTCTTTGCTCATTGCAGCGCAATTTACCGAACAGGAATGCCAGAGGGTACAAAGTCGTTCTCCGGTTTGCAAGTTCCAAAGTTTGATCTTATTACTGCCGCTGAAAACAACTTGACCTTTGGCATCAATGGCAACAAATTTGACTGGGTTATTATGCCCAAATATGATCGGCAGCAGTTTACCTGTCCGCAAATTCCATATTTTAACATTACTTCCAGGAGAGTCATAACTGCCGCTGGCGATAAATTGTCCGTCGGGACTAACAGCAACTGAAGCAATTTTTTCTGTGTTTCCAGTCAGGGTGCGGATGGGTTCGCCCGTTTGTAAATTCCATACTTTAATTGTTTTGTCCAAACAGCTACTGACTAGAATATTTCCATCGGCGCTGATGGCGACTGATGAAACTTTTCCCGACTGTTCTGATAGGTTATAAATTGGGGAAATATGTTCCAGACTGTACTTGCGTTTTAAGTCGGCGATCGCACTCAACAACTCCTGCACTTTACCAACGCTTTCATCATCCCCAATTGCGGCAAAATATTCTTTCAGCTTCTCGACATATTCATAATCTTCTATCTTCAAAGCTGACTTCATTGCCTCTAAATTATCGCTTCCTTCTAACGGTGTAACTTCGTGCAGTTGCAACCACGAATTGACCGAATATTCAACTTGTTCTTGACTCCAAGATTTATCCGGTAAATGCATCAAACTTTGAGCTAATTGCAAAGCCAATTCTGGCACCCAGTAACGTCTTTCTTCTGCTAAAGCCTGATACACTTGTCTATAGCCAGAAACAATGGCTTGTATTAGTTGCAAGTCAGTAACATTTTGCATCAAATTGGGTAACAATTTTGGCAGTAAAGGAGGCACGTCATGATGCACGAGATGGTAAGTATCTGTCACCCAACCCGCTACCAAACAGTGACAGTTGATTAAAAACTGGCATAATTTGGCAAAATCTTCCCGCTTAACTTTGTATGGTAGCGATAATTGGCTCGCGTCAATTCCATGCGCTTTCCATTTTTCTTGTTTTTCTAAAATTTCTAAATTAATTGCATTATCTCCTCCCAATTTGTTGACTTCATCAATTGGTTCTCCCAAGGCTAAAAGTTTCTCCCTAATTTCTTTCCACCCTAAAGCACGAGCCTTTGCCGACTCATAAAGGATTTCTCTGTAAGGTAGTTTAGCAATGCTTTTGTAATAGTAATTATCTTGGTTTAACCCCCAGTATGCCATGCGAAAAATCAGATTATTACCATCAATTTCTGATTCTAAAATTAACGTCGGTTCTGATTTAATCATTCCGAACAAAGCTTTAATGCTAGCTTCACCGTGAAACTGCTTGTTTTCCCAAGCTCCTGCTAAAAATTCTGTGGGTCTAACTTGATTGTGCAAAGAGTAATGATGATTCAAAAATTCTCGCATTCCTTCAGCTAGACTTTTTTCAATCTCTATATCTTCCGGCGTTTCATTGCCAAATTGAGCGAGTTGTAATTGGGGCGGTTTTAGAAAAATTCTCAGGGGAATCAGTCCGCTATTAGGGTGAGATTCCAGAATTTGAGAAGGGTATAATCTTAAAGGCCAATTATCGATTATTTTGTGAATTTCTGGGGATTTAAGCGTTGTTTCCCGTTGATAGGCGGCTAATTTTAATTGCGTTTCCCGGTGGTAGTCAGCTAATTGCTGCTGTAGCGCTTTTTCTTGTTCAAAGCTACTCGGTGAATTTTTTGTTTCAACGATCCCCTTGACATTCTGGAGAAATTCTTGAATGTCAAGAGCTTTTAGGTATTTAGATTTAGCAAGAGCTTCTTCACCTTGCTTTTGCAGCAAAACGGCAATTAGAGGTGCAAATTCTATCACCCATTGGACAATTAATTTTAACCCTTGCTCCATCAGTACGCTTTTAGTCAGCATTAGCATATATAACGCTCCCAATTATCCTTGTTCCCCTCTCTTAAAACAAGAGAGGCGCAACACTCGATTCCCACTTACAGCTAAAACCCTATCCTGGATTGGGTAGGTGGGAAAAGAGTATGCGGTTAGATTTGTTGTTGATTGATGTTTAACTAATTACACAGCGATCGCTTTAAATCGCTAGGTCTTCTGCAATGCACCCGATTTTATCTATCTTAGTATGAACGCAGATAATAATGCCTATCCGGATATTCTTTAGCAGTGGATTTTTAGGTTAAAATTTGGTTAATTCTAGGTTAATATTCAGTTATTTTTTATACCTTTGCTAGGTCGAAAAATTTTTAAAATAATTTTTCTTAAAAAAATAATAAATTACAGATGTTGCTGGGTCTGGGGAAGCTGTAGGGGCACGGCGGCAATCAGCTTTGCCGCCGTGCCCCTACAATAACTGTAATTCCAATACAATCGGAATCCATATCAAGATATTTTCAGGATTTCAGGGACTTAAAGGCTAATTCCTGCAAAAGAGGAACTTTATCTGTTTCTTCCCAAGGAACAAGCGGAATATCGATTCGACCCACATGACCGTAAACTGCTAGTTTTCGATAAAATCCACCTTTGACGATCGCAGGCAGAAATCTGAGGTTAAACTGCCGGATAATTCCGGCGAGTAGGCATCTTGCCTGCCCTTAAATCTGGATATGGCAGAGGTTGAATAGAATTGTCTTCCAACTCTTGTGGGGTAGGCATC
>DNGJ01000427.1:0-12202 GCA_003486305.1 Cyanobacteria bacterium UBA11371 | reverse complement strand
GTAGGCATCTTGCCTGCCCTTAAATCTGGATATGGGAGCAATCTAATAAATTGACCCTCAGAAACCTTGATGCATTTATTATTAGTACATACTTCTACCACCGACATTTTGTTTGCCGTCAGCGTTCCGGTTTTATCCATGCAAATAACCTGAACCGAACCCAAGGTTTCTACCGCATCCAGGCGGCGGATCAGGACGTTGTGCTGGCGCATCTTGGCAATACCGAGGGCGAGGGTAGTAGTAGTAACTGCTGGTAGTCCTTCGGGAACTGCTGCAACTGCTAGGGATATGGATGTTTTGAGCATTTCCAGCAAACCATATCCGCGCCAAAGTCCGATTGCAAAGACAACGCCGCAAACTGCCCCGGATATTAATACGAGTTGATTTCCAGCTTGGTCGAGTTGTTTTTGCATTGGGGTTTCGGGTATTTCCGCCTCGCCTACGAGGGTTTGGATCTTGCCCATTTCGGTATATTTTCCCGTGGCGACGACAACGGCAGCACCTTGTCCCCCGGTGACTAACGTTCCCATGTAAACCATGTTCGCGCGATCGCCCAAAGGTACATCTTCCCCGACGAGGGTGGCAATTGTTTTATTCGCGGGCATACTTTCACCCGTCAGCGCAGATTCATCCACGGTTAAACGATTTGCTGCGATTAATTTGGCATCTGCGGCGACATAACTGCCGGGTTTGAGTATTAAAATATCCCCCAAAACGATTTGGGCAGCGCTAATTTCTATTTGATTCCCATCTCGGATTACTAATGCTGATGGTTTAACCAGACTTTTCAGCGAATGAATTATCTTTTCTGATTTGCTTTCTGTGGCGTAACCGATGAGCGCATTAATAACAACCACGCCCATAATTACCGCTGCATCGGCAACTCCTCCCGTGACAACCGAACAAGCTGCCGCGACGGTTAAAAGGCCGACGGGAAGGGATTTAAACTGTTCGATAAAAATACTTAATCCGGAGCGCGGAACGGTTTCTGATAAAAGGTTTTCCCCGTATTGTTTGAGCTTTTCTCTCGCAGATTTGCTCGACAATCCCGCTGTTTTTGATGTTTTAAACTCAGCAATGATAGAGTCTGCCGATTTTAGATGCCAGGGTGCAATTTTTTGCGTTTGCTCCGGGTTTTTTACCATAATCTGGCTTAAATTGCTTCTGTCTTTAGGTAGTTCTTTTGCGGTGCAAACAGGGGGATCTGTTCCTACTATATATTTTCCAATTGTAGTTAGTGAAAGTTCCGCCTCTGCTGCTAGTTTCTTCGTACCAACTGGTTTTGACCACAGCATATATTTCCCGCCTTGTTTTCTGTAGTCTAATACAAGGCGTTCGATCAGGGTGGCAATATGGGAAAAGCTGCGATTTGAAGTGAAAAATACGAGAATATTGCCAGTTAAGGCGTTAGCACGAACTTGTACGATGCCAGAGTTCTTAGCAAGGTTAAATTCTAGGTATTGTTTGAGAGATTCCGAATGGTAAAGTCCGTTGACTTTAAACCTAGCCCTTCCCTTAACAGCTGTGTGGATTGGTTGAACCAAAGGGTGGTTATTTTTCTGGGGGGTGTTTGCGCGATCGCTCATTTTTCTAATTGCACCCTGTCCGTCACTCTCTTAACATTTTTGCATTTTAAGATACATAAACAATGTGAGTAATTTGTGAGGTTTTTATCAAGAAATGTTACAAAATGCTAATCGAGGGGGGCGAGCGATCGCTAGGTAGCAAGCAAAGTATGTGCCAAAAATTACTAATAACCCAAGTTGCTAGTTATCTCCTGCATAGCGGCTAATGGCTAATGGCCTGTAAGGGCTATCGCATTCGCGCTGTTATTTTGTTGGGTGATGCCAAATATATACACGCGAATGCGATAGCCCCTAAAATCCTATATTAGCAAGCTTGCAATTAGCAAGCTTGCAATTAGCAAGGCCGAATTTTATAACTAGAATAATTGTGCCAAATTGGCAACCAGCCTTTGATTTTCTGAGATACAGTTTTGAAAACGGCTTACTTGCCAGAGCGATCGCAGCAGAAAGCAGCCAAGTAGGTCGGCTCTTTTTTACTCGCTATCGGAGAATGCAATGTCCTTAGAAATCCTGGAAAAAGTCAAAGAATTTATTGTCAGACTGGTGAAAGACCAAAGTTTCCGCGCCCAACTAATGAGCGGAAAAATAGACCAAATTAGAACAGCAATGCTAGAAAGTGGCTATAACTTTTCCACTGAAGAATTTGAAACAGCCACGCTCAAAATATTGGAGTTAAAAGAAGCGGGTGAATTCCACGAACTCACAGAAGAAGAATTAGTGGGAGCCGTGGGTGGGTATATAGGAAAGCGTCCGATAATCCAGCCAATGTACGGGGTAATCTGGTGGCCTCCAAAACCCGAACCAGAACCGCTACCGGAACCAGAACCTTGTCCAGAACCGATCGACGTGCAGCCGATGTATGGAGTCGTAATCGCTCCGATCGAAATCGATCCGATCGATCCGATCTATCAACCGATGTACGGAGTTATCGTTGCAGATGAATACTAACGTAAGTTGCTAGTTACAGATCCAAAGAAACCGGGTTGCTTTGAAAAAGAGAAATCTATGAAGAAACCCGGTTTCTGATTGGGGTAATGGGTAATTGTCAAGACGGCAAAACCCTGTTAATCCAATTACCAATTACCAATTACCAATTACCAATACTCAAAATGAGGGTTAGCATCAATGCAATATCGTCGCACCAGTTATGCTGTCTGGGAAATTACTTTAAAATGTAATTTAGCTTGTAGCCACTGCGGTTCAAGAGCGGGACAAGCGCGCAGCAAAGAACTTTCAACAGCAGAAGCTTTGGATCTAGTCCGACAGATGGCAGAAGTGGGAATTAAAGAAGTAACTTTGATCGGCGGTGAAGCGTTTCTGCGTCCAGACTGGCTAGAAATTGCCGCCGCTATTAACCAGGCAGGAATGCGTTGCACGATGACAACTGGCGGCTACGGCATTACCTTAGAAACCGCACGCAAAATGAAGCTTGCGGGTATTGCAACGGTGTCAGTTTCGATTGATGGTTTAGAAGAAACCCACGATTTTTTGCGGGGGAGAAAAGGGGCTTGGAAATACGCTTTTAAAACCATGAGCCACCTTAAAGAAGTTGGAATTCCATTTGGTTGCAATACCCAAATTAATCGCCTATCTGCACCGGAATTTCCCCGCATTTACGAATGCATTCGCGATGCGGGTGCGCGAGCGTGGCAAATACAGCTTACCGTGCCGATGGGAAATGCCGCAGACAACGCACATATGCTGCTGCAACCCCATGAATTACTGGATATTTACCCGATGATTACCAGCGTCGCCCGTCGCGCTTATAGTGAAGGCGTGCAGGTGCAGCCGGGAAATAACATCGGTTACTATGGCCCGGAAGAACGACTGTTACGCGGGCGGGGAAAAGCCGATGAATGGGCATTTTGGCAAGGGTGCGCCGCCGGACTTGCTACGTTAGGAATTGAAGCCGACGGTGCGATTAAAGGTTGTCCTTCCCTACCGACTGCTGCTTATACGGGTGGGAATATCAGAGATCGAAGCTTGAGAGATATTGTCGAAAATGCAGAAGAATTGCGCTTTAATTTAGGTGCAGGGACACCCGAAGGCACAAAACACCTGTGGGGTTTCTGCAAAACTTGCGAATTCGCCGAACTTTGTCGGGGAGGTTGTTCGTGGACGGCGCATGTTTTCTTTAACCGTCGAGGTAACAATCCTTACTGCCATCATCGGGCGCTGGTGCAAGCGGAACGAGGCATCAGAGAGCGCGTCGTTCCTAAAGTTAGCGCGCAAGGACTGCCGTTTGACAACGGTGAATTTGAATTAATTGAAGAGCCAATTGATACTCCCTGGCCCGAAAACGACCCGCTGCACTTTACAGGCGATCGCATTCAATGGCCCGAAAGTTGGCAAAATGAAGCCGAGGTTTCTTATGAGTTATATCATGTCCTTAAGCAACGGTAGTGTAACTGCTAATGGCTAATAGCTAATGGCTACTCTGAAGGCAATTAGCAATTAGCCATTAGCAATTAGCCATCGATACACTACCGATACCACCGGACATGATATTAGTTGCTGTTTAATTAAATGAGGTTATTAATCATGGCAGAAAATCTTGATCGCGAACCTCCCCTGCTTCCCCGTCAAGCTTGGAACAGTCAATTAGCTTATTTGAAAGCAGTTTTGAAAGCAAAGCAAGCGTTAGATCGAAGGGAAAAAAACATTTAATTGACTAGCTGCTTTTTGCGATTTGGCAAGGTGGTATGGGGTGAGGAAGGTTGATATTTGATCAGGCGGTCAATTTCGTCTAAAGCTTCTTCCATGCCTTGTTCGGTAATCGGTGAGAGGCGATCGCTTAACTCAAAGTTCACCGCCGGTATCCCGATCCACCAAGCTTGGGGATGAGCATTGTACAGTGCTTGCGCGATCGCTAACAACATTTGCGGGTCGCTGGTATGTGCCGTTGTGGCTACGGAATGGGCGGCTTCTAAGCGACATACCCTTACTTCCTGCTGTGTCGCTTCGGTATAAGCATCGACAAAGATAACCCGATCGACATCTACGAGTTCCTCTGCCAATTCCGGGGTGAGTTGGTGAATTGCAATACTTCGCAGGTTAGGCACTCTCCATTCTTCCACCGCACGCGCTACTCGTTGTCCCGCCCCGTCGTCGCAGAGCAGTTCGTTACCATAGCCAATCACCAGAATAGATTGACGCAGGGTTAACAGCGTCGCAGTTAAATGGCAACTCATAATTATTCCCTCAATTTCTCCCTTTTTTACTTGAGCAGCCTGCTTTCGTCCACAGCCAACTCTACCTCCAGCTTAGGAGGAAAATTTGAGGAAGCCGTGAGGAATCTTTCCTATGTAAAACTACGTAGATAATTGCCAGCTCAGATATTTGTTTTTAAGTTAGATCTACAGTAGCAGGGGGATTGTGCCGCGATCGCTCCCATTTCTCCTATCAGTAATTCTACGGTAATGCACATCAAATAAAGTGTTAAATTTTTCTAAAAATTTACGTAAAATTTAAAATCAGGTTAAATTTATAATTTTTTGATGAAGATGAGGTACAGGTGCTTGAACGGCGGCAGGGAAAAACCTTAGATTTATCAGAAGGGTAAAGCTATTGCGATCGCAAGAACCGAGGTTTTCAGTAATTACCACAGGTACGAGTGGCGGAAAAACTTTGGCGATCGCACCGAGTTTAAGCTTTATACACCAAGACAGATGCAAAATCCCTGACCTTTAGGGCACATTCATGGCATGGCAAAGTTGCTTTGCAGGAAGATGCCCGGTGTAGCTTTTTACCCTTTAATACCAGCCAATTCATAAATTCCCTGGAGAGACTCAGTTAATGACGAAGAATTTATCAGTAGTAGCTGTTGGAGCAGCTTTGCTTGCTTTTGGAACAATGGGTGCAGTGCATGGGGCTGCGATCGTTCCAGGTAATCTGGAGAATATCGAAGGTAACGTTAACAGGGGTTTACCCTTCAATAGCTCTTATTTTGGCATGTCTTCGCTGCGGTATCAGCAAGTATATGCAGCCAGCGAATTTTCAGACATCGCCTCACCTTTGCTGATTACCCAAATCTTGTTTCGCCCTGATGCCGCTAAGGGCTGGTCTTTTTCCTCGACGCTGCCCCATATTCAAATTAACCTTTCCACAACAACGAAAGCCCCTGATAATTTGAGTACGATTTTTGCACAGAATATCGGGTCAGATCAAAGGGTAGTTTTCAACGGGGCGCTATCCCTTTCTAGCGCATTTACTGGCGCGGCGGCGGGGCCGAAAAATTTTGATATCGCCATTAATTTGGTGACTCCATTTCTCTATAACCCCAGAGCGGGCAATCTTTTGCTCGATGTGAGAAACTTTTCAGGCGGCGTTTCAACTCAGTTTGATGGCGAGAACACTTTGGGAGATTCTATATCCCGCGTTGTCAGCACTCGTGTCGGTGCATCTACAGGTACGGCAGATACTTCGGGATTGGTGACGAAGTTTATCGCCACATCAGCACTACCCCCAGTACCCCCAGTACCGGGAAAGGCAATTCCCGAACCCGCCTCGGTGCTGGGTATACTGGCTGTTGCTGCTTTTGGTGCAACTTCAGCGCGCAAGGGCAAGAGTTGTTTAAGTAGTAACTCAAGTTGCTAGTTAGCTAATGGCTAATAGCTAATCGCTAATTGGGCAGCATTGTTCTTTCCATTAGCAATTAGCAATTAGCAATTAGCAATTAGCAAGTTGAATTAATTAAACAGCCATCAGTTGTCGATCTTCTGGCGCGGGATTAATTTTTGTTCGCCCCCACATCCAAATAGCACCACTACCCAGCAAGATGACAATCAAATCGAGAATGCCGCCCAGCACGGGTATTGCTGTCAAGATGACAAATGCTACCAAGCCGACAACTAGCGCCACAAAACTCCTATATGTGGTGTTAGGGCGCAGTTTTTGCAGCAGCCACCGCCCACCCAAAAAGCTGAGGACAATTTGAGGCACGAAGCTGGTAAAAATTCCGAACCCAATTAATAGGGCGAAATTAGCCAACATACCAATGCCGATTGCAGGCAAAATTAAGTTTGGTAAGGTGAAAGCCAATACCATCATCAACAACATCGTGACGAGAGCGATCGCGATCGCCGCCCCCAACACTGTAATAAATGTCACAACACCCCATCCCAAACTCGGCAGTGGCTTGGCTTGCACCGTCGCTGCCAAGGTGCGAGTCCAACTGGGGACGAATCGCAGCAGCAGCCATCCAATTAGCACCAACGCAGCAAAACGCTGCAATTGGTAGAGCAGATAGTTAGTTGAACGCTGCGGCGTTGAGGTTGCAACCCGTTCGCTCTCCAACGGCTCTCGTACCACACCGCCCGCTAATTGGGCTTTTGGACTAATTTTTGCTTCATTAACCGATTGGTAAGTCAGTTTGCCACCAATGCGAGCCGTATCGGTCAGGGTAAGACCGGGTTGCACTTTCGGTATTTCTACGGGGGGTTTTGGTGCAAAAGGCACTTCTAAAGGATCGGAGTCGCCAACTGCGGCGACGCGCAGGTTTTGACCCACGGTGCCGCTGAGGGCAAAGGAATTCATCGCGCCCAAGACGTTTTGCTTAACGTTACCTGCTAACAAGGCTTGAGCGCCGATAAAGTTGAGATTGCCGCCGATGGTGCTACCTGCCTTGTTTTCCAAGCTTAAGCCAGCAGCTTGAGCATCATCTCCCACCCGCGCTTTATTCCCCAGAATCAGGGCTTGTCCCGCGATGCGGACATCATCGCCAACGGTACCGTTAATCGTCACTACTTGTCCCGCAGCAATTAAATCTCCAAGGACTGTACCGTTAACGGTGACTCGCTTTCCAGCCAGTACCGCATCACCTTTCACAGTGCCGTCGATGGTGACACTTTCCCCAGCCAAATATAAGTCATCGTTAATCGTTTGCTCGGCGGTGATAGTAACTTGCTTTGGAGTTGGATTGTTGCTCGACCAAACTGGGGTAACAGCCAATAGCAGCGGTAGTAACGCCAAGGCTAAGAGGAATAGGATTCCTCTTTTAGTTGAAATTCGCCATCGTTTGATTTGCTTCATCATTGTTTCTCCCTAATATGAAATTCTTTATCTGGGAGCATTTGATTTCAACTACTTTCGAGCCTTGGCGTCTGCTAATTGCTAATTGCAAGCTTGCTAATTGCTAATTGAAGAACGCTGGTTTCAAGAACGCTAAGCTATCATCAGCTTCAGTAATATACTATTTCCCTTGCCATTAGCCATTAGCCATTAGCCATTAGCCATTAGCTATTAGCCATTAGCCCCGCATTCGAGATAACTAGCAACTTGAGCTAGTAACTAGAATTAAGCAGACGCGCCATGAGGTTGAAATTGTTGTCCACCCAACCAATCATATTAAAAATGTTGTTAGCCAAGCGGGGTGGTTTAGAAATCAACGTATCCAACTCGATTAAGCGTTTGAAATCGATATTTCCGCTCCCATTAAACTTAACTCCCGCCACCTTCATGATATTCATCAATTCTTGCGCCACAATGCCGTAGCCAATTGTTGTCGGATGAACCCCATCTAAAGAGAATAAACCGCCTTTAATCCGCCCCTTAGCATTAGATAGATAAAACTTTGAATCCGGCACTGGATCGAGGGCTAGCAGTGGTTGTGGCAAGGGGTAAGGAGTCCACCAATCTGGCCTTGCATCGGGGTCTTCAATAAAGCGACGAGATGCCAAACGATCGAGCAAACCAACGGTTTCAAACACATACCAATCTCGGCCTTCAGAGCGATTCTTTCGCACTACATCGGCGATAAAATCGTTGTATTGGTCAATCGCACTATCGATCGCTCTGGCTTCTTGTTCGGTGATGTGCGGGTGCTTTTTGGGGTCGAATTCTTCGTCGCTAATCCAAGGCAAGCTGTAGTAAGGAAAGTATCGCGAACCCCGGTCAACTTTATTGCTGATGCCACGGGCAAATGGCACGATGGTGACATGGGGAACAGTACCCCAAATCACGTGACGGGCGCGAATTTTCTTAACTTCCTCGACCATTTCATCTAATTCGGCCTTAAAATGAACGGGACGCCAAACGGTATAGATATCGTTTTTATCCATATCGTCGTAACCGTCAGATGTCCAATTCACCCTGAAGGTTAAAATGCTGCCGAGTGCGTTATTAGCACCGATGAGGATAATTAAGGTTTCAATTCCATCTCCATCGCCAGTTTCAGAGGTTCCTTCTGCACCCAAAGCTGCGGCTGCTTGTAGCGGAGAAAGTGCTTTTCCCGCTTTATCTCTTGCCGAGTTTAACACCCGCAACGCGGCGCGTTCGTTGTGATTGCTGACGATTTGCTGCACGGGATCGTCTTTGGGTGGATTGTTAGCAATTACCTGTTGGCAAATATCGGCGTTGCGGGAGATAGTATTCCGCAAATCCCAGCCATAAACTGCTAAGTTGTGGTTAATTTTTGTTTGGTTGGGTAAGCGCAATCCATCCCCCCGTTCCCAATAATCCTCGGTGGCGTCCATCGATGATTGTAAAAATAACGCAGCTGAGACGTATTCCCACCAATCGATATTGTTGCCAAATTTTTGTTCTAAATCTCGTGCTAGTCGTTCGATGTTAAGTGGCAGTCCATCCCCCGGACTGTTATAAGTTGGATAGCGGAATTTATCTAACCAGCCTAATTCTTTGGCAATCATTGCCGGATAGGAAAGACCAGTATTAAAAATCGCTCCACTTTGAAAGCCGTGGGTGAGGGAATCGCCAATGGTGACGAGTCGATGGCGGGGCGTTCCTTGGCGGTTAACGTTAACTGGAATTCCTAAAGTTGGATCGGTTTCCGGGCGGCGGGGTTGGGCTGTAACAATTACATCGGGCGGTGTTTTCGGATCGAGCATTTGGCGCGTTACTTGTCTTGCCATGTAGCCTCCTAGTAATGGATTATTAGGGTATAATAACGCTCCAAAAGCTTTTAATTGAGATCCGGAAGCACGCAATATTTCGCAATTTTTACTCAGCCTAATCCGTCTCCCCGTTAAGAAACTACAGACTCTTTTTCTGATGCAGTTTCTATTTTATGAACGATCGCTTGCACGGTGAGAACGGAACAGGGGGCGTGGTGCAGGACGTAGTTGCTGACGCTACCCAATAATAACTCGCTTAATCCAGATCGACCCCGACGCCCGACGACGATGAGATCTGCGCCCCAATTGAGGGCTTGTTCGCAGATAATTTTACCAGGACTACCGGGTATTTGGGTGAATTCGGCGTTAACGCCCTGGGTATTGGCTTTCGCGGTGCGATCGCGCAACAAATCCAAGCATTTCCCTTCAAATTCATCCCACTGCTTGCGATAGTTCATCACAATTTCTTCCCGCACTTCGGGATATATCTCCGGATACAAATCCAAACTGGAAAATCCAGCTATTTTTGGACTTCCCTCTTCTTCCGAAGATAATACGTGCAATAACATCATACTCGCTCCCGTCGCCTTAGCCAGGGTCAGGGCTTCCTCAAAAACATGCTCGCCTATGTAGGAACTGTCCATCGCTACTAGAATTTTGCGAAACATAGTTTTCCGTCCTTTGTTTGAAAGGATTTGTTTTGCGATCGGCTTTTTGGGTAATTGCTAATTGCTAATGGCTAATGGCTAATGGCCCCTACACTGATTAATTCCGATGCCTAAGGACATGATATTATTAGCCGCTCAAGGTGCTAAGCTTGGAATTGGTTAAACTTTTTATGCTTCAAGCTTTTTGATTTCAACAGCCATCGGCAACAGCAATTCTTTTATTTCTAATGATGACACCTTTATTCGTATTTTTCTATACTTGTTTTCTAATCTACATATTTCTACAACTTTCCTCATAAATGGGGTGAGCGATCGCGCGCCGCCCATACTCGCTAAACTACCAAGCTTTGGCGACCATACCAGATTAGGTAAAATTTGCTCAATCTTTCTTTGAGAGGATTTAGCTTTAACAGTATTCTAAAATGACTTCTTTTTGTTTTTCTCGCAATATTTTAACTAATTCTTCTATGAGATTGCGGCGAATCGAGATGTTTTTGGGCAGCAGGGGATTTTGGTAAAAGTCGTTAATTTTCTGACCTACTAAGAATAAAAGCGAATCCGCTGACAAAATTTCCCTAACTAACATTACAGAACCATTATTATCGTCCGGCAATCTTGATATATCGCAATGACATTGTTTTAAAATTTCAATTGCTTTTGACATGGTTAAGATGCCTTCTGTGACTAAATCAATTCCCTTTAATTTGCCAATTGGGGGAAGATCCTGCCGCATTGTCTCAATTTCCATGTCAATTGTTTCGCCTAAATAATTGGCGACGATGTTTCCCGTTGTCCCACCGCAAATTATTTTTTTACCTTCAAACTTTAACAATCTTTCTACATACTCATTATCCTTATTTTTATCGATAGGAGGGCCAGTAAATATCATTAACGGGTTTGTTTTCCTGACATACAAACCTACAAAAGTTGCATCATCACCAATTTTTCCTCGATAAAGCGAATGAGTTTCTTTGATAACGCTATTAACAATATTACGAGCATTATGAGCTTGCCTAATAAACAATTCTTCTATATATTTGGCGATGCTTTCCCATCCCCAACCAAAATTTAGGGTTTCCCCCAATCCTGCATAAAGAATACCATCGCTAATTGCGCCTAAAAAATCCCCATTTTCGAGATAACCTTCGGCTACGGTAACTTTTTTATCTAAAATATGTTCGGTTTTAGTTTCTAATTTAACCAGCTTACCTTGTTTAAAATAAAGCACTGGAGGATTATCAAAATTAATCCATTTAAATTTATTCGTTTCCCGTTCGATTTGAATAATCGTAAATGTAGCGTAAGCAATTTTTCTAACTTGACAGATAGGTAAAGTTCCGATAACGGTTTTAATTACCTCTTCTATAGCAACATCTGCATTAAGCATCGTAATAATAATTTCTGTGGTTAGGGTAGCCAGAATGTTGGCTTTAACCCCGCTCCCTAACCCATCGGATAAAACAATTGTTGTTTTCTTCTCATTTTTGCAAAATTTTACTTTGTCGCCGCACAGTTCTTCTTCTTTTTTGTTTAAACTTAAATCGTAAATATCTAAAAAGTTATCCATCCTCAAAAACCTCCTGTTCGAGCATTTTGACTATTTTTAAAAGGCTGACTTTTGTTTCTGCGGTTGTTTCTCCCAGTAACCCAGCAATTTGTTGGGCTACTTTCATTTGATTGTCTACTACTTCGTTAACTTTGGCGATGGTTTCGGTTTTTAATTTGATGATTTCTTTTTGGCGTAGTTTGTCATGGGTGGTATCAACCATGATACAAGCGACGATGCTTTGATCTGGGATGGGAAAAATCACTTTTCTGACATATAAATTATGTTCTTTGTATTCGGATTCTTCCACGCGAATCACTTCATTTTTTTCCCAAGCTTTTTGAAAATCCCTGACGTCGGTTTTCAAAATAAAGGAGACTGGCTGACCAATTATCTTTTCTGAGTCTACACTAAACATTTTACAAAATGCCGGGTTTACAATTGTAATATTCATCTCCTTATCAACTACTATTAGACCATTGGGGTCATATTCCCATAACAGTTCCCACAGACTTTTCTCGTTTTTTTTCACAATCTCCTGCCTTTAAATTA
>DNGJ01000244.1 GCA_003486305.1 Cyanobacteria bacterium UBA11371 | reverse complement strand
GCGCACCCCCTGAACGGTTACAGCAAAATCGATCCCCTGGAAGATTTTAATCCCTGTTGGAGTAGTTGCGATCGCTGCCGCTACGTTCTTCGCTTTCCTGAAACCAAACCCTTCAGAATCTTTATTATTAACTTATGACAATTCTACTGATGGAATCAAGCTCAAATATCCCGCCAATTGGGAAAACCAACTCACAGTAAAAGATCCTATTACCGGCGATCTTGCTAAATTTGTCACTCCCAAAGAAAACGATGGGGATAAATTCCAAGAAGATTTGACTATCAGCGTGGAAGATTTATCTAACAAACCCACAAATTTAGAGGAGTTTACCCACTTCTCCATTTCCGAGATTAAACAACTTAATCCAAACGTCAATATTATGGCTCAGGGAGAAACTAATTTGGCAAATAATATTCCTGCCTATCAAGTTATTTATACCGTCAAAGACGGGCAACTTAATTTAAAGAAGATGCAAACATGGCTGCTAAAAAATCAACAAGCTTATACAATAACCTATACCGCCGAAGCCGACAAATATGCTTTATTTGAAAATAGTGTAAAATCGATGCTTAATACTTTGGAAATTAAATAATTGCTAATGGCTAATTGCTAATTGCTAATTGGGTTGATTTTTTTTCTATTAGCCATTAGCAATTAGCCATTACCAGCACTCTTGGATTTAACTAACAACCTTGAGTTACTTATTGTGAATTAGCAGATGCAGCCATTCTTTGAATTTCCGCATCGTTCGCATCAACATCGTAGATAAAGCCAAAGAAACTAGCAATTTGCTCTCGCTGTCCTCGGAGGGGATAAAATCTCACTGTTAGCGCCGTCGATACATACTCGTTAGCAGCTTTGAGTAAGTCTAACGCCTGCTGTTTAGAAATACCCGTCTCTGCATAAGCTTGCATCTGCTGTGGTAAACAATTTCCCCTTCTTTGTTGCTGTCTAAATCGCTCTTGATCTTTATAAAGAGTCAGAATGTCATCGACGCAATTCGTATAATCTGCCAACCTGGTGAAACTAAATGTCAGTTTCTCGCCTGCGGGTGCAGAAGTAACAGCAACTAACTGATTAGAAACTCCGTCGTAAGCGTAATTTCCCGCTGGTAATTCAGCCGTAGGATTGACGCAAATTGTTAGGGAACCAGAGCGAATAAATACCGCTCCAGTAACGCAAGCGACGCGGGTATAGCCCCACTGATTCACCAGTTGTTCGAGATTGGGGGGAGTTTGACTCAATGCGGGAAAAGTTGTTCCCAAAAGTACAGCAGCGATGTGAAAAACAGATCCTAAAATCCCCTTTGGGAGACTTGACAAATAAGCTTGATTACCCATGATTGACCTGTGTGAATGATGACTGCGATCGCATTTAAAATCCTCCCGTTCGCACTTCGTATCTCCCCGCCGAACGAGCCGCATTAGGAGCAGCACAAACGGTATACTGAACCCCAATTATTTCTACTTTCGGATTTTCAGTGCAAGCAACGGGTGTTAAATTTTCTCGCTGTAACAATTCGTTAATTTTAGAGATGTTAGGTGCGAAGGCGTTTTGGTTGGGGTTCGTTGGCACAATGTATTCTGGCAGCGAAACCGAACCTAAAACGATATTAGGACGGGGTGCTGCTACGACTGGACGAGCAGGCGAAGTTATCACCGTCGGAGGTGTAGCTTGAGTTTGCGAGTTATTCGCCGCTACTGGTGCAGCAGATTGCACCGTCGGTGGCGCTGACAAGCGCACTGTACCAGGCTGAGATTGCCCTGTAACTGCTGTTTGTAAGGGTGGCGGGGTGGGGGTTTGAGTCCGCGTTGGCAGCGGTGCAGAAGGCGTTGGAGTGGTTCTCACTGCAACATTGGTGGCTTGAGGTTGCAGGGCAAAAAAAGTATTAATCGGAATCCCATAATTCCCTGCGCTTCCCAGTCCACTTCCTACCGATTCGGTTTCACCGTGAATGGCAACTAAACGACCATTTTCATCAAACACCGGGCCACCGCTCATCCCTGGTAAACTGGGGCCATCATAAACTAAAGCATAACCATCTTTTGCAGTGGATAAACGACCAGCAATATTTGCTGTAAAAAAACGATAGCTGCGTTTTGTTTCTACTTGAATCGGCGCCGGATAACCTGTAAAATATACCCTTTGACCTTCGCTTAATTGATCGGAATTTCCCCGTTGGACGGTATTGTAACTTTTATCGCTCCTAAATCGCAAAATGGCTAAATCTGCGCCAGGAATTCTTTGAATTTGACTCACCACGTGAGTACTATCGTCTGGCGTTCTGAGCGTATATTGCTCTGGCTTTTCTACTACATGCCAATTCGTCAAAACCGTATAAACAATATTATCCGTTCCTTCCTGGCGTTCAATAATTACTCCAGATCCATTACTCGCACTGGTAGAACCATCAATGCGAACCGTTACATCTTTAGCAATATTATTCACCTGTTCTGGTGTTAAAGCGACGGCAAATTGCGCTTGTACCAGCACAATTGCCGCTCCACCAATTAAAGCTGCCGATAGTTCGTAGCAAAATCTCATCGTTTTACCCCCGATAATTTTAGATGTTGTTTACCAATTCAAAACCTAAATGTTTAAATGTCTCCATTGGAATCCCCCAGCTATAACGGCTCATCTGTTCTCGCAATGCTGGCTCTGGTTCCGAGCCATCTTTAAAAATGTAGGGATCTCCCCAAAGTGGATAGGCGTGCATTCCATTAATTCCTACAACTTCGCCTCGGCGATTTAGCAATGGCCCCCCGCTCATCCCTTTTTCAATATCATTGGTGTATCCCACCTGATAACCGCCTTCCAAAGCTTTATCTAGTACCCGCCAAACTTTACCCGTTCTAAAAACAAACCCCCTGTCTTTTGTTGGCGACGCTGTGAAGGGAAAACCAGCCGCAAATACTTCATCTCCAGCTTGGGGAGTCGCCCCTAGTTTTGCCACAGCATAATCGGATTTAGAACGAAACTGCAATAAGCTTAAATCATTCCCCTCAAATTTAGCTGTTTTAACAACAACAGCCGCATAAATTTTGCCATCTGGCGTTTCAATTTTATAAGGCGGATCTCCCGCTCTCAGAACGTGAGCGTTGGTAATAATTGTGTAAACCTCTTCTTGCTTTTGCAGCAAAATTCCCGACCCCAAAACTTCTTGGGATAAGATTTTGACAGTTAGGGATTTGGCTAAACTTTGTAGTTGCTCGCCGGATAACTGAGTAGATGCTTGTTGCTGTAAGGTATTTAATGCCGAAACGCTGACTTGCGGTGCTGATGCTGGCATCGCAATTATCCAAGTGCCAACACAGGTTACCAATGTCAGTGTCTGCCATTTCATCTTGTACAATTTTCAACTACTAATAAAAATCTAAAATCTCAAATCTAAAATTTGAAATTTCCTCGTTTATTGGGGTGAATTTTCATTTTCGACGGGGGCTGTTTCTAACAGCTTGTCGATATTGACGTAGGGTTCCCCATCTTCATAGAAAATCACGTCATTGCTGCTTAAGCGAATTGGCCCGCTGTTGGCGCGACTGCCAATATCAATTAGTTGTTGACGCACAAGTTGGGCATTTTGTCCGGGTTGAAGCGTGATTAGTACGGTGCTTGGATCGCAACTACCACCTCTGAAACGAGCAGCGCACAAAACGGGTTGACCGTTGAGCGTACCGCTTCTGAGAAACCTCAACATGCCGTTGTCCGAGAAGTTTTGAAATCTTTGGGTGACTTCCTGACAGCGTTGCAGCGGATCTCTTCCTCCCAGGTGGGAAACCCAGCCGATCATGGGGACGTTTCCTCTGGGTGTGCGCGCAAATGTGGTCGGTACGCCACTTCTGATCGCGCAAAAGTAGCGATTTCTGCTTTGAGCTTCCCCCGGCTGGGTGATGGTGGCTGTTGCAGCGATCGCGATCGCTATCCCACTCACCACTTGCACAAACAACCTCAGTTTCATCATATCAGCACGCTTCCTGCTATTTTGACGCTTTATCGCCTTTAGAGAAAAATTTTTATTGTGACAATTATAACTTTGAACGTTAAGTATATGCCAAGCTCTGGCACTGCTTGCAGCCAAAATTTAAAATCCCC
This sequence comes from Cyanobacteria bacterium UBA11371, assembly GCA_003486305.1. Classification (GTDB taxonomy): domain Bacteria; phylum Cyanobacteriota; class Cyanobacteriia; order Cyanobacteriales; family Aerosakkonemataceae; genus Microseira. The sequence goes on along the minus strand of DNGJ01000244.1, from coordinate 1,673 downwards.
GTCCAAATCAATTGAACGGGGTAGCGGGGCGCGTTTATAACAATGGGTAAATGATTGGTTAAATCCGCCCCTACTTCTATTACTCGCGATTAAAGCCGCAAATCGGGAGGCAATAAAACCTTGTCAATTACGTGGATAACGCCGTTACTCGCACTAATATCTGCCTGCGTGACTCTGGCATTATTCACCGTGACTCGGTTACCGCTAACTTGAACGTTAACCGCACCTTTTTGAACGGTGTTGACTTCTCCAGATTGGAGATTGCTGGAAAGAACCCGCCCCGGAACCACGTGATAGGTCAAAATCTTTACCAGCGTGTCCCTGTTCTCCGGTTTCAACAATTGTTGCAAAATACCCGGACGCTGACGCTCTAGTGCCTGAAATGCCGCATCTGTAGGAGCAAAAACGGTAAATGGCCCTTCTCCAGACAAAGTTCCAGCCAATCCAGCTGCTTGCACAGCCCTCGTCAGCGTGCTGAACGAACCATTACCAGACGCAATGGTGACAATATTTTGCGCCTGAGCAGTCTTGGGCGTGGCACTTTCGGATACCGAAGTCGCTTGAGTCCCACTTGAACAGTGATTCTTTACCTGCGCTTCCCCTGGAAAGCTGATGAGGACACTCGCCCCCAACGCTCCTAAAAGGTAGGGCATCTGTTTAAGCAAACGGGTGCGATTTTGAGCTTGCATTAAAAACCTCGCTTTCTACAAAAAGAATTGGTTTTCCCGCTTTAGGACGCCAATCGGGTCAAAACCACGACTGCACCGTCTAGCAGCTGGTCGTGGCTCGTTGAGCGCTGTCCTTTCACCTGAATTTTACCAGGCTTTATGTATTTTAATATATTTTTACAAAAAGCAATATTTGGTGAAAATTGGCGCCATCCCCCCAGGAGGGGAAAAAGTAACATTTTCACCGAATTACTGGGTGAATTGGCAGCAAAATGGGAAAATTTGCATCATCAGGACTTACGCGCACCGATCCGGGTTTCTTCGTCAATCTCTAGTTCAAAATCGAGCATTTTTCCGAGAAACAAAGGTAATGGCAACGCCCTTGCGTAAGTCCCGATCGTCAAACATTTGTGGCGTCTGCACAAATCTTTTATAGCGATTTACGTTTTTATTTTTAAATAAAAAACCTTTAAGTTCTTAATTATATTCTCTACCTTTTGGTTATTCCCTCTGATAGAGGTCAGCATTTTAGCCGGTTTGTTAATTTAGACGAAGTTAGGTAAAAAACGACCAAATAAATAGGAGTGAATACCATGATTGACGCTATTGCTTGGATTGTTTTAGGACTAATTGCGGGAGCGATCGCTAAAGCCATCTACCCCGGTAATCAAGGCGGCGGTATTGTGGCAACCATCGTTTTGGGTATTTTGGGCGCATTGGTAGGAGGCTGGCTGGGTCGCGTCTTTTTAGGGACGAGTGGAGGGGCTTCAGTGGGAGCCTTGTCAATACCTAGTATTCTTTTTGCCGTGCTGGGCGCGATCGTTATCATTTTTATCTGGGGCTTGTTGACCCGCCAAAGCGCTTAATGGTAAAAAGGTCGCTGCTTGTATCACCTGTTTCGGAAACCCCCAATCAAATCTGGGGGTTTCTTATTTTGTAAGTAACTCAAGCGATGGTCATTGGTAATAGGTAACGCAAGTTTCTAGTTATATTTTGAGAACGGCT
>DNGJ01000243.1:17636-26411 GCA_003486305.1 Cyanobacteria bacterium UBA11371 | reverse complement strand
TCGTTGCCAACATCGCCATACAGAGTGTCTAATCCAATTCCGCCATCAAGAAAGTCATTGCCCTTGTTACCGCTGAGTCGATCGTTGCCACTTTCTCCAAATGCGAAATCATCGCCATCGCCGCCGTTGAGTTTGTCATCGTCAGCACCACCCTTGAGCGTGTCAGCACCCGCATCACCGGCTACGATGTCTTTACCAGCACCACCGTCTAAACTGTCATCACCTGCACCACCCTTGAGTGCATCGTCGCCATCGTCTCCAAAAATCTGGTCAGCTTTAGGACTGCCATTAAGACCATCATTCCCCACCCCGCCGCGCAGCGTTGCCGATCCGTCGCCAGCTTTCAAAACGTCATTCCCATCGCCGCCAGCGAGATCTACTTCGGCAGCAACACCCGGTTGAACGATAATAACGTCATCTCCCGTACCGCCATCAGCGATAATTTTGCCAACGCTAGGGCTAGTGGTGGGGTAAGACTGAACGTAACCGAATGCCGAGACGAAAACTTGACCGGGGTTTGCTCCTGCTTGTACTTCAAAGACTTCGTTAATTTCATTGATAAATGGAGTGCCACTGCCGCGATCGCTTGCATTTGGCCCCATGTTGAGTCGCAGCAGATTGCTGCCCAAATCCTTAGCTAATACCGGATTTTTAATCTCTGTACCGCCACCGCAACCATAGGAGAAATTCAAACCCGGAATCGGGAATCTGGCAATTTCAAAGCTATCTTCAAAAACAAACAAAAGTTCGTAGGATACTTCAGCACCCGCCTCAACTTTACCTGTGGTATTGAAAACGCAGTTAATCCCCTTCGACAAGTTTTGTAAGATTTCTGGTGGTCTGACTTTACCATCCCCAGGTGTCGGATCGTTAAGTTTGAAGTCCACCGTACCATCGATGAAAATATCGGCACTTAATTCCGCTGCTCCAGGAATACCAACTCCACCACCCGCAAAGAATCCCAGATTTAAATTAAACCCGCTATTTGCATCTACAAAGAAACCTTTATTGAAGATATCAGCACTGTTGCCACTGCTGGCGGCAGCAAAAAGACCTTGCGTATCAAATCCGAAGTCAAGATTGGCTCCAAAACCGCCATTTCCTCCAAAGTTGACATTAACGCCGGGAAATACCGGAACCGTTTGCTTGTATTTAAACTCAGCATCCAAAGTTGGCAAGTCGGCAAAGAAAAGTGTGGCGTCTGTTTTGCCTAGAAATAGTTTGAATACTTCTTTTGGATCTTCGAGAATTGGAAACCTGAGGCCACCATCTTTTGCCCCTGCAAAGAAACTACTCGCTGTAGTTGATTTGCCTGTAGCTTGAGCAAGAGGATCGCCAAGAGTAGGCGCAATAATGTTATTGGGATCGAGAATTAATTCAGGAAGTTGTCGGATATCTTGAGACAGGTTGAAACCACCCAGGTCGATGAGAACGCTTCCAGGGGTTGTATCGATACTGTCAAGTGCTTTTGCAGCTTGAACAACGTCCTTAATTGCCTTCAGAAAACCGATTTTAGGTGTCTTTGTTCTAAAGATGGGGCTTGTAGCAATATCTAAGAGACTAATCTTAATATTAAATGGGTCATCTTTCAGCAAGGGCAAGGGTGATGTAATGACATCGACGATCGGTTCTAAAGGTTTAGTAATGTTGCGAACTTGTTGAACAACTGGTTTGGCAAAATCGCTCAAAAATGTCCCCAAATCCAGTTTAACGTTATTAAAACCGACTTTTGGCAGGTCACCAAAGCTACTATCGTCGATGTCTGCTGAGTTAAATTTCCAATTAACATTAAAGTCACTACTGAGTTTGGGAAAATTGGCTGAATCACCAAAGCTAGTAGCCAGATTAAGTTTAACGTCAGCATTGGCGTTCAGTTTAGCATCAACTAGATTCGTTAAGTTGACTGACGGAATTTCGGTAACGGTTAGCCTGCCACCAGAGTCATTGATATCAACGTTAAAAGAGCCGTTGAAGCTGCTGCCTTTATCTGTTGCTGCGACTTTTAGAATACCCAGTTTACCATCAGCATTTAAACCGGGAGTTGAGGCATTTAGATCTATTTTAAGTTCGTCGTTTGCAGATGTATCAATGAAAAAACCTTCGGTCTTATTGACGCCAAATTTCAGGTTAAAGTCAAAACCCAAACCTAGATTAGCGTCGCCTGTCAATTCAATTCCAACCCCTGGGATACCAAAGTTTGATGCTAACGAGGTTGTAAAATTAGAAGGAGTATTAGGGCCAAGTTTTAAATCGAATATCACCTCGTCAGTAGTGTCAACAACATTGATAGCTTGTTTGAGCAGGTTTAATCCACTTGAACCAAGCGCTGCGTCGAGAGCATTTTGAATATCGGTAACAGTTGCATTGGTTAAATCGGCGATCTCATCCAGTTTGTCGTGGACAGCAGTTCTAATATTTTCGATGAATTGTACTGCTTGGTCACTGGCATTTTTTAGACTATCCCCGACAATGGGTATGCTCTCACTAAAAACGCGATTGTTGACACCATTTTGTAGGGTAGTTAGCAATTGATCTAGGTCAGCGATCGCATTGGTAAATTGACCAGTAAAATTTTGCTGTTCAAGCTGAATAACTTTCCCATCTAATGTGAGAACAACTGTATCGTTATCAGTTTTTAATGCCTGAAGTGCAGATTGATCTAACTGCACGCCTTGAACTAAAGCAGAAAAAATGGCTCCTTCATCTCCAGCGGCGTCGGATATGTTAATTCGCGCATCTACAAAATGTCCGATTTCTTCTAATAAAACATCTGCGATCGCATTCCCATCCCCCCCATTCCGCGCCAAGTATTCCCCAGATAAATAAATCTTGTTATTCTCAACAGAAAAAGCCCCATTCGCGCCATTAATCTCCGCTGCTGAACGAATTTCAACTGCTGGCAATCCGGTAAAATCGCCAGATTTCCATAGCTGACGCAATGCTTCTATTCCGGCGGTGTCGAAGTCGTCGCCGAAGGCGGTAGCTATTTTTTCCCCAAACTCTTCATCTGCCGCAAATTCGGTTAATAATTTGTAGGCTTTTTCCTCAGATTTATTCAAGCTATCGAGCAAATTTCCACTAGACATAATAACCTACCTCAACAGGTTACAAAAGCAATTAAATATCCCAAGTTGCTAATTGCTAATTGCTAATTGTTAATTGGATTTATAGGTGGTCTGCTATTGGCAATTACCCATTACCTATTACCTATTACCAGTCCGCTTAGATCTAACTAGCAACTTGCGTTAAATAGATGCAAACCTACGGCTAAAAATGTCAGTATTAGCCGTTTACAGAAACAATTTTTAACTCAAGTTGCTAGTTACCTGATTGGCAGCTAATGGCTAATGGCTGATGGCAAGCTGTGAGTAAAAATCCTTTATGAGCAAGCTCGCAATGAGCAACCCCCAAGTTTATAACTAGCAACTTGGGTTATTAGCAATTAGCAGTTAGCAATTAGCGATCGCAAATTTTATCACTAGCAACTTGCGTTATTTATCGATCTATTTACAGTTAAACAAGAATTAAACCAGTCAGGCTTCACCCATTCAAGGTATCTTGATAAACAGTTTATAGCGGCTTGCAATCGAGTGAGGTAGACCTTCGTTTGTGTAGCTGCACCCTTAAGAGTGCAGCTACACAAACGAAGCAAAAATGCTCTACTTCATACGGCTGCTATCCGCTGTAATGTTGATCCAGTATCGCCTCGACAAACAAACTTACCAACCTACCAATCTCAGATTTGTTTGAACCGCTATTGCTTGAAGTATTACCCAAATTGGGAAATCGGAAAAAATTAGATAAGTTTACGAGATTTGCAGCTTGATTTAAAAACTTTGTTTTTATGCTTCGACGATGATACTAAGTTAACCTGAGCCAAAGTAAATATCGTGAAATTTTAACAAATATACGTAAAGATACGGTGGTCGAAGTTGAACCGAAAACGGATTTCTGCAGCGGGGACAGCAATGGGCGATCGCACAGAGTTACTCAACAGTCTAATCATTTTCCCATGCGGTGCGGAAATCCCCCTCACACAGCAGGACAGAGGAGTTCATACAATGATACTGGATGCCAGAATGCGATCGCGCGCCAGCATGACTTGATGGCATCGGTGAGGCCGCCTTTATAACCAAATAACAGGAAAGCAGCATGGATAACAACAACTGGATGAAACAATTAATGATGATTGGTATTGGCACGACGACTTTGGTCGCCGATAAAATCCGCGAAGTCAGCGATGAATGGGTCAAAGAGGGTAAAATCAATCCCGACCAAGCTAAGGCATTCGTAGATGATATGATGCAGCAGCTGGGGTCGGATAAAGGTAACTTTGAAGCTCAAATGCAGCGCCAGATGCGTAATATGTTGCAAGATCTCGGAGTCGCCCGCCAGTCAGAAGTAGATGAATTGCGGGGACGCATAGATCGTCTCGAACGTCAAGTACGCGACTTAGAAAACAAACTTTGGCGTTAATCGATGTCAAATAGACTATCGGACTCCTTGGCGTGATATGTTAAACGGCGTCCGATGTGAGGGCAAACCGATGAGAGGAATTTTAATCAGCTTTGGGGTCGTGGTAGTCTGTTTTCTGGTCATCGTGGTGGCTCAAATCGGCGGGGGTCAGAAAACAGCGATCGCATCGCAAGTTTCCCAAACGCCAGCTGCGATCGTCGCAGACGCAACGAACGACAATACCATAATTGCGAGCAATACTATGACTGATGAAACTGCGGGTAAAGAAACTGTCACGACGCCTTCTGGACTGAAGTATATCGATATCGAAGAAGGAACTGGGGCGACGCCTTCGAGAGGTCAGAGGGTGACGGTACACTATACGGGCACTTTGGAAGATGGTTCCAAGTTTGATAGTTCGCGCGATCGCAAGCGTCCCTTCGATTTCACTATAGGTGTCGGACAAGTAATTAAAGGTTGGGATGAAGGCGTTGGTACGATGAAAGTCGGCGGACGCCGTCAGTTAATTATCCCCCCAGATTTGGGTTACGGCGCTCGCGGTGCGGGTGGAGTTATTCCCCCCAATGCCACTCTCATATTCGATGTGGAATTGCTAGAAGTTAAATAACGCAATTTGCTAGTTATCTTTTTAGGGATGCTAACAGCTAATGGCTAATAGCTAATGGCTAATGGTAGAACTCAAAAATATTCCCATGAGCAATTAGCAATTAGCAATTAGCAATTAGCAATTAGCAATGCGAGCAACCCATGACACTTATAACTAGCAACTTGAATTAAATAGCAATTTGTTGGTTTCTCCCAATGGGATTAACGCTTGGGAGAAGCCAAATTTCGGAATCGCGTAAACTGGGAATCAAATAATAACTTAACCGTCCCCGTCGGGCCATTTCTGTGTTTAGAAATAATCACTTCTGCAATGCCTCGGTCAGGAGTATCGGGCATATAATATTCTTCGCGATATAACATGATAACTAAATCCGCGTCTTGTTCAAGAGATCCACTTTCGCGAAGATCTGACATCATCGGACGCTTGTTAGTGCGTGCTTCTACGCTGCGACTTAACTGAGATAAAGCAATAACGGGAACGTTAAGTTCGCGGGCTAAACCTTTAAGACTGCGGGTAATTTTTGACAGTTCTTGGACGCGGTTATCGCCGCCGCCTTCCATTAATTGTAAGTAATCGATTAAAACTAATCCCAATTCTCCACCGTTTTCTGCTTGGAGGCGACGCGCTTGACTCCGCATTTCTGTGACGGTAATATTCGCCGCATCGTCAATAAAAATAGGTAATTCAGATAAATTTCCGATGGCGCGGCTCAAAGATTCCCACTGATTTTGACTAATTCTTCCTGATCGTAAATAATTACTTTCAATACCTGCTTCACTTGCCAGCAATCGCTGTACCAATTGCTCTTTTGACATTTCTAAGCTAAAAATAGCAATGGGTAGTTTATAACGATTAGCGATATTGTGAGCAATACTTAAGCAGATAGCTGTTTTTCCCATTGACGGTCTACCAGCGACAATAATTAAATCGGAACGCTGAAAACCGCCCGTCATCGCATCTAAATCGTAAAAATCGCACAACAGACCTGGTAATACTTGGCCTTCTTGGCGATTTTCAATATCTTGAAATGTATGAATCAGCGTATCGGAAATGGGAACTAAACCTTGTGCGGGTCGTTCTTGAGTAATGCTAAAAACTTCCTGTTCTGCCTGGTCGAGAATAATCGGTAATTCGACGGCTGTTTTGAAACCTAAATCGGTAATTTTATAACCGGCATTAATTAATTTGCGGCGCAGATATTTATCCATTACCAGTGCCGCATACTGGTCTATATTGACTGCGGATATCGTGCGATCGACCAATTGCACTAATTTATTAGTGCCGCCGACTTTTTCCAAACAATTGTGGTCAGCAAGCCAGGTGGTAACGCTCATTAAATCCGTTGGCTTGCCTTGAGTGTGGAGAAACGTTGCGGCTCGATAAATGATTCTATGAGCTTCTAAGGAAAAGGCTTCAGGACTCAGATGGTCGTAAATGCGCCCCATCGCTTCTGGATCTAAGAGAATGCCGCCTAAGATCGCTTCCTCCGCTTCGACGTTTTGGGGAGGTAAGCGATCGCTCGCCCCGGGTAAATTTAATTCGTCAGCCATAATTAACAATACCTAATGGCTAATGGCTAATGGCTAACGCTCAAAAGCTCTGAACAATTAGCAATTAGCAATTAGCAATTAGCAACTAGCCTGCCACTACTTGAACTTCTACCGTTGCGGTAACTTCTGGATGCAGTTTGATGTCGGCTTTGTAAGTACCAACTTTGCGAATATCGGGTAGGGTAATACCGCGCCGATCGACTTCCTGACCCGTGCGAGCGCCAATCGCTTCTGCCAGTTCCTGTTCGGTGACGGTACCGAAAATGGCATCTTCTTTCCCCACCTGCTTGCTGATGGTGAAGCTACCGGATGCTTCAATCGCGGCTTTCCGCTCAATAGCAACTTTCTTTTCTTCCAACAGGCGTTGCTTTTCTTGCTCTCTACGCCGTTCTACTTGCTTGAGAATGGCTGGCGTTGCATTGACCCCAAGCCCTTTGGGCAGTAGATAATTGCGAGCGTAGCCTGGAGCTACTTCCACCAGATCGCCGGATCTTCCCAGCTTGGTGACATCCTGAGTTAAAACTAATTGAATGCGTTTCGGCATGACTTTTCCTCTATCGGGTAATGCGTTCCCAGCCCGAACATACAATCGTATCGAAATACCGAGAGCGATCGCAACCGGGTACGCCCGCCTCAAAACCGATCTTTCATTCCCCGTATCCGCGCAAACGTCTGCACCGGATCGGCGCTTTTCGCCGCCGCTTGTAACTCCGGCACATCCCACCGCAAAAAGGGATTTGTGCTTTTTTCTACCCCCAACATCGATGGTACTGTCGCTTCTGACCGACTGCGCGCTTGCTTAACTTCGGCGTATCTTTCTTGTAAATCCTGGTTTGCACCATCCACCGTCAGGGCAAATTCCAAATTCCTCAACGTGTATTCGTGGGCACACCATACCCTAGTATTATCCGGTAGAGCGCGCAATTTGGTGAGGGAAGCAACCATTTGGGCGGGAGTGCCTTCAAACAATCTGCCGCACCCACCCGCAAACAACGTGTCGCCGCAGAATAGATCCCCTGGTTCATCGGGGGCATCTGGCGGAAAATAGTAAGCGATATGGGCGCGGGTATGTCCGGGAACGAAGAAAACCTCCGCAACTTTGCCAGCGAACTCGACAAAGCAACCTTCGGTCAAAAATACCTGCTGTCCCGGAATTCTACCCGCATCCTCTGCCCCCCCATAAACGCGAACCTGGGGAAAATGCTGCATTAGCTGCGAATTCCCGCCTACGTGGTCGCCGTGATGGTGCGTATTGAAGATCGCGACTAATTCCGCCTTCAAGGCTTGCAATTGCCGCAATACTGGCTCAGCTTCTGCCGGATCGACCGCAGCGGCGATATTTTGTTCCGGATCGTGCAGTAAAAACACGTAATTGTCTGACAGGGCTTCAAGCCGGTAAACCTGCATGTAAACTGTCTCCTTTGCGTATTCAGGGAGAAGGGGATACTTGAGAGCGAATCTTTACGTATTTTTTACAGTTTCCTCATCCGAGCTTTGCCTAAGCGTACCTAAATAATACTTAAATCCAAATAGGATCTGGAATGATAAATAAAGTAGATCAACAGGGAAAATTATATAAGCCGAATAGGAAACCACTGCTGATGACCAAAGCCGCTCCCCGTAAATCAAACTTAGCCGTAAAGCAAATGATAGAGCAGATCTTTTCTGCCAAACAAATCAGCCGTCAGGATCACCTCAAGCTCATATCTGCGGTTCTCTCTGACTACGATCTCACCGACGAAGACCGCCGCCAAATTAATCGTATATTTGACTACATTCAAGCGGGTCGGCTGAAGATCGTTGACTGACGACAACCGCACGGTGTTAGGTTAGTAACGCATTGTAGAAGTTATGAAGCAGGATAGATGCCCCCCAGTTGCCTTGGAAGTAATGTAGATTTCGCGCCAACAAAGCGCCAAATTCGTAAAACATAGCACAGCAGGAAGGTTTAAAAGTGTCACAGGATAAACCAACCATTCTCGTTACCGGGGGCGCAGGTTATATTGGCTCTCATGCGGTTAAAGCACTTCAACATGCAGGGTACGGCGTCGTCGTTCTAGATAACTTGGTCTACGGACATCGCGATATCGTTGAGGATGTGTTAAAGGCGGAGTTGGTAGTGGGAGATACAAGCGATCGCCC
>DNGJ01000243.1:0-17398 GCA_003486305.1 Cyanobacteria bacterium UBA11371 | reverse complement strand
TTCTCGACTCACCACATCGACGCAGTGATGCACTTTAGCGCCTATGCTTACGTAGGCGAGTCGGTCACCGATCCGGCTAAATACTACCGCAACAACGTCATCGGTACTCTCACGCTCCTAGAGGCTATGATCGCAGCATCTGTGAAGAAATTTGTCTTTTCTTCCACTTGTGCTACCTACGGCGTGCCAAAAATCGTGCCGATTCCCGAAGATCATCCCCAAGATCCGATCAATCCCTATGGTGCCACTAAACTAATGGTGGAACGAATTCTCGCCGATTTCGATCCGGCGTATGACTTTAAGTCGGTTTGTTTCCGCTACTTTAACGCCGCCGGTGCCGATCCCGAAGGCTTGTTGGGCGAGGATCACGATCCGGAAACTCACTTAATTCCCCTGGTGCTGATGACTGCTATGGGTAAGCGCGAGTCTATATCTATTTTCGGCACGGACTATCCTACACCAGATGGCACTTGTATTCGAGATTACATCCACGTTTCCGATTTGGCAGATGCTCACATTTTGGGGTTGGAATATCTTTTACAAGGCGGTAACAGCGGTGCGTTCAACTTAGGAAATGGCTTGGGCTTCTCGGTAAAAGAAGTGATTGATGCTGCAAGGGAAATCACCGGACGAGAAATTAAGGTAATTGAATGCGATCGCCGCCCCGGAGATCCCCCCGCCTTAGTCGGTAGCAGCGACAAAGCCCGGACAATCTTGGGCTGGAAACCGCAATACCCAGAGATCAAAGATATCCTATCCCATGCTTGGAAGTGGCACCAAAAACGTCACGGCTAAGCTGTTAAAGATGACCAGACTGTCAGAAAATCCTGACGGTCTGATTCTCCCCCTAATTTGTTAGTTTCCAGTCAATAATTTTGAGGAATGCATAAATGTTGGTAATAGCTGCTAAATCCGGACAACTAGGTAACAGACTGCTACTGTTTGCTCATTATATTGCCTTCGCCAGGGAGAATAACCTGTGGTTGTTGAATCCGGCCTTTGATGAATATGCTGAGTTTTTCCAAGCCACAGCCAACGATTTATTCTGTGCCTATCCACCGCCACCCATCAAAATAAAAGCCAATCGTTGGTTACGTATAAAATACTATCAATTTAATCGCTATTTGGCTCAAAGCAAACTATTCAAGTTAATCGACATCACTAGAGAAAAGCCATTTAACTGGAGCGACTCTAAAGTAACCGAACAAGTTAAAGCCAACTCAATAACCTTTATGCAAGGGTGGCTCTTGAGAGATGGATGGTTTGTCCAAGATATCCCAAATTTACGCAAACATAGGGAAGCAATTAGAGAATACTTCAAGCCTTTAGAAAAGTACAGACAAAATGTAGATAAATTAATTTCTACTATGAGGAAAGATGCTGATATTTTAATTGGAATCCATATCCGTCAAGGAGATTACCAGCAGCATCAAAGCGGTAGATATTTTTACCAAAGCGAGGACTATGTTAAAGTCATGGCCTCAGTTAAACAGTTGTTTCCCGATAAAAAGGTAAGATTTTTAATTTGTTCTAACGCCAAGCAAGATCCAAACTTATTAGCTGAGTTTGATTACTATTTTGGCAATAACCAAATTATTGAAGACATGTACTCCTTAGCAGAATGCGACTATATTATGGGGCCTCCCAGCAGTTATACGATGTGGGGATCTTTTTATGGAGATAAACCGCTTTACATGATCAGAGATCTAAACAAAGCTCCAAACCTGAATGACTTTGTAGGTTTTGATGATTGGAAAGGGGTTTTCCATTATCGGGAAGATTGGAGCCAAAGCTATTGGGAATGGACTCACTAGATCCGAAAGATTAAAGAGCGCGCGGAGAACTAAACGTGGAAACAAAGCTACCGGCGGTAGAACCTCTGTTAATGACAGCAACGATTAACGTTGGCGATACTCCTTACGTTAAAATCAATAATTCAGAGGAAAGGTTGTTAGAATACTTGTGCGCTCTGATTTCATGGATCGATCTGACTCCAATTAATACAATTATATTTTGTGAAAACAGTCAGACAGATTATGATTTTGACAAAATTCAGCAATTTGCCAAAGATGAAGGAAAAATTTTGGAAGTATTAGTTTTTGATGGAAATCGGGAGGCTCAAAGGTATGGGAAAGGCTATGGAGAAGGAAAAATAATTAAATATGCCCTCCAGGGTAGCTCTCATCTAAATGACAATATAAACTTTTATAAAATTACAGGACGATTGTTTATCCCGGAGTTTTGTCAAATACAGCAGCAGTATGCTCAATTTTCTAATGTATTCAAAATCCACCAGAGCGCTGCTAAAAAAAAGGTATTTGAATCAAGCATAAGCCTTTATAAGGAAACTTTTAAATCTTACTTATTTTCGCTAAAAACAAGAGGTTTTAAAGCGCCGCATAACCCTAATGTTTATGTAAATGCAGCGTTTTTTAAGTCAAACGTTGCTTTTTTTAAAAAAAATCTGCTCGATTCGTACAAGCGAGTTAACGATAAAGTCGGTTATTATCTTGAACACGCATATTACGATGATTTAATTGGCAAAAATTTTACGGCAATGGATACAAAGTACGACATCATAGGTAGAAGTGGCAGTCGGGGTCATGTATTCGCGGGTGATTATTCAGATGAAATCAAAAAAATAGCCAAAACATTTATAAAAGGGAGGTAAATAATTATGGATAAAAATTGTCCGCGACTCTCTATAATAACTCCTTCTTTCAACCAAGCTAATTTTCTTGAAGCAACCATCAAGAGCGTATTGTCACAGGAATATCCTAACCTTGAATATATAATTATTGATGGGGGTTCTAAAGACGGGAGTGTGGAAATTATTAAAAAATACGAGAATTATCTGCATTACTGGTGTAGCGAACCAGACCAGGGTCAATATGATGCAATTAATAAAGGATTTGCTCGTTCTACAGGTGAAATTCTCGCTTGGATAAACAGCGATGATATGTACTATCCTTGGGCTTTTAAGACTGTATGCAGCATTATCTCTGCATTTCCTCAAATTGAATGGTTAACAACCCTCTATCCAGGTTCTTGGGATTATCATGGTTTTTTTAAGGGACTGCGGTCAATTCCTGGCTACTCAAAAGAGGCATTTCTGGATGGTTGTTACTTAGGTTCGAGTCGAAAAGCATTCGGTTGGATACAGCAGGAGTCTACCTTTTGGAAGCGGAGTTTGTGGGAAAAAATAGGGGGTCACATTCGCACCGAATATTCACTTGCGGGCGATTTTGACCTCTGGGCGCGCTTTTTTTTGCACGCAGATTTATATGGAGTAAACTCACCGATAGCTGGATTTCGGCGTCAATTTAACTCGCGGAATAGTCAAAACTATAAGAAGTACGTGACAGAATCTGAAAAGTCACTTGCCGAGATGCGAGAACAACTAAATTGGGCACCCAACTATACTAGAAAGAGCGCGCTAAAGCTGAAAATAAATAGAATTCCCAAGCTGAGGAAAATGAGCGAATCAATGTATGTATACAAGGGGAAGAGAGTAGTACGCAAAAAATTGGAATTGCCAGAAGGATTTTGGGAAATAGAAGATTATAATTTTTGGTAACACAAGGGGTAAAAATGAAAGAAACAAAAGGATTTATCACAATTTTGACAGGTATTTACTCATTCCAAGACTGCGTGCATTTTTTAGCAGCAATCAGGAAGTTCCATACTGAACCGATTGTCATTTTGATCGACCGGGTTCCTTTTTATCTGCAAACTTTGCTCAAAGCTTTTCCCAATGTCATCCTTAAAGGAGCACCGGCTAATGAAAATCCGGTTTTAGCTTCGCGACTGGCAAAGGTTGCGTTGTATGAAGCATCACCTTTTGAAAAAACAATATTCCTCGATTGCGATATTTGCTTGTTAGATAAAATTGACGAACTTTTTGCAGCATTAGATGAAGTAGATTTTTTAGTTACGGAAGATGTGCAGCCTGACATCACAAAAGCTTCTAATTTGCTGAGAGGAAAGGAAGAAATACTGCCAACGCTGCAAAAAGTTGGATTGCCGCTAAATGAAAAAACCATTCAATACAATACGGGGGTTTTGGGGTATAGAAAAAGTGACAAAAATGAAGAATTGTTTGCCAAGTGGAGGAGTTATTTTGAAGAGGTGATATTAAAAAATCAAGATGTGCTGCTGCTGAAAGACCAAGGAGCATTTGCGGCGGCGATGGAAACGGTTAAACCGAGTTTGAAAGTTTTGCCAGCGACATATAATTTTCTGGATAAATGGAAGGGAAATTACAACATCAGCGAACCGATCAAAGTGCTTCACTGTACGTATCCGTATCGGCCCCAATATGCTAAAAATATTACGCGATCGCTCTACACGAGAATTTTCGATCGCTTGGCTAAATGGTTTCTCCCCAATCAAGTTGAAAATCCTTGGCGGCGGCGCTAAAGCGAGAATCATAACATGAAAAGAAAAGTATCTTTAGTTGTTAGCGATCTATCAAAAAGCGGTGCTGGAAGGTGGGAAGGCGGCGGCGTTCGTTCGTTTTTACTCGCGCAAGCACTGCGACAAATAGACTACGATGTCGAAATCGTGGGATTTGTTTTCGATAAAGACCAAGAGGCCAAATTTAATACCGAAATACCGATAACTTGCATTCGCGCTCAAGGCTATCCCAAGTTTTTGAGTTCGGCTAAACAACTTTTAGATAAACTCGATGGAGATATTATCTATGCCATGAGGCCGAAGCCGACAAGCTTTGGTCTGCCTTTGATTAAAAAGTTAAATCGCAGTCGTCCGGTAATATTAGATATCGACGACTGGGAAGTAGGCTGGTTCGGCGGCGACCAATTGCAGTATCGCCCCTCGTTTAAACAACTGGCAAGGGACATTTTAAAACCGAATGGAGCGCTGAGATTTCCCGACCATCCGCTTTATCTAAAATGGATGGAAGGCTACGTAAAAAGTGCCGATGCGATTACCGTTCATACCCAATTTTTGCAAAAGCGGTTTGGCGGCGTTTGCATCCCCAACGGCAAAGATACTACGCTGTTCGATCCGACGCGGTACGACGCCGAAAAAAGTCGAGAGCGTTACGGGCTTTCTGGATATCGCATCCTAATGTTTCCAGGAGCGCCCCGCCCCTACAAGGGTATCGAAGATGTTTTAATCGCTTTAGATCGACTCAACGAACCAGATTTAAGACTTGCGATCGTAGGCGGCAGCCCCTACGATGACTATGACGAGAAACTAATTCAACAATGGGGACGCTGGATTATCAAACTGCCAAAGTTTCCCGTTACTACCATGCCCGAAGTCGTCGCAGCTGCTGATATTGTAGTGGTTCCCCAGCGCGATATTCCCGCAGCCGTGGCTCAGTTTCCCCTGAAACTCACCGACGGGATGGCTATGGCGAAGCCAATTTTGGCTACAAGAGTCGGCGATATCCCAGAAATTTTAGGCGGTACTGGTTATTTAGTCGATCCGAGTAGTCCAGAGCAAATTGCCCAGCAAATTCAATTGATTTTCCAAAATTTTGAGTCAGCCTTGGAGCAAGGCAAACAAGCCAGAGAGAGATGCGTAGCGTATTATAGTATAGATGCGATGTCACGGATATTATCAGAGGTGATGTCGAAGTTCTAAGAAAAAATGTTAAAATTTTGACTGACTTCTGAAAAGAAGTTTGGTTAAAATGATTGATTTAGCCGTCTTTCATTGAAAGGCGATCGCATCAAATAAAACCCCATTACTTGAAGCGGGAATTCCTGCATGTCTTACAGTAAGCTGCTCTTTCAAGCTTTTATTCGCAAATATCCACTTTGGATTGTAGCAACAATTATTTTGGGCTTTTCGGGAGGCTTGTTTAACGGCGTCAGTACAGCCCTAATTGCCCCAATTATTTTAAATTTTTTGGGTCAAAACGTCACGCTAAAAGATGGCCCGCCGATTCTTAAAACTATTATGGCGCCCTTTGATAGCGTTCCAGCAGAGTGGCGTCTGCTGGTGATGGCAGGGGCGATCGTAGCGATTATTATTTTGAAGAACGTGACCGGATATATCGCAGGTTTAGTAGCCAGTGCGCTGACGCGGAGGCTGACAACGGATTTGCGAGACGCCGGACTGCGCCTGCTGCTAGAAGTGGATTTGGGCTTTTATACCCAAACAAAAGTGGGAGACGTGATCAACCGCTTGGGAGGAGAATTAGGCCGGACAGCTGCGGCTATGGGAACGGTGCTGCGGCTAATTATTATCGGCATAACTGTTTTGGTGTTTGTCGGTTTGCTGCTAGCAATTTCGTGGCAACTAACGGTAGCTTCAACGGTTTTATTGGGTTTAGTCGCCCTAGTCAATCAATACTGGGTAATCAGATCCAAGGATTTTGGCAAACAACTTTCAGAATTGTCTAAAGCTTATTCGATTGGGGTATTGGAAACCCTCAGCGGTATTCGACTGGTAAAAGCAACGGGAAACGAAGGCAGAGAGTATCACCGCCTGCAAAAATTAATCCGCGATCGCGAAAAAGCCGATTTCCAGTCCCAGGCAAATTCAGGGGCGATCGGCCCAGTAAGCGAGGTAACTGGGATTATTGGGTTAATGGGGATTGTCTTTCTCGGTCGCACGTTTTTTGGCAACGAGTTAGAGGCGCTCTCAACGGTACTGCTGACTTACTTATTATTGCTGTTCCGGTTAATGCCATTTGTTTACCAGTTAAACAGTGCCAGAAGCGCTTTAGCAAATACCGATGCCAGTTTAGAAATTTTATACGACTTCTTGCGTCGGGATAACAAACCGTTTATGAGTAGGGGGACATTACCTTATCAACAATTGCGCGAAGGGATTCATTTTAATAACATCAGCTTCGCCTATCCCAATCGTCAGGAATTAGTTTTAAAAGAGATTAGTTTATACCTGCCGCGCGGCACAACCTTGGCGTTGGTGGGGGGTTCGGGCGCGGGTAAATCTACCTTGGCAGATTTGTTACCCCGATTTTACGACCCAACAAGTGGCAGCATTACCCTAGACGGAATCGATCTGCGTCAATTCGATTTCAGAACGCTGCGAAAGTCAATGGGAATTGTCAGCCAAGATACGTTTTTGTTCAATAATACGGTTCGCAATAATATTTGCTATGGGCGTCCAGAAGCGACAGAGGAAGAAATTATCGATGCGGCGAAGCGAGCCAATGCTTATGAGTTTATTATGCGACTGCCGAAGGGGTTTGATACGTTGATTGGCGATCGCGGTGTATTATTATCCGGGGGACAGAGACAGCGGCTGGCGATCGCGCGCGCCCTGGTACAAGATCCGGATATCTTAATTCTGGATGAAGCTACCAGCGCCTTGGATACGGTTTCCGAACGGTTAGTACAACAAGCAATCGAAGAACTGAGTCGCGATCGCACTACTCTAGTAATTGCTCACCGTCTCTCTACGGTACAAAAAGCCCATCAAATTGCCGTCCTCGATCAAGGCAGGGTTGTAGAAGTGGGAACCCACTCAGAATTGTTACGCAAAGGCGGCTACTATGCGCGTCTCTACTCGATGCAATTTAGCGACAATCCGAACAATTCTAACAACAACGGCACGTTTAAAACTCGTTTTTCCTACGAATTTCGCAGCCGTTTAAACACGATGATCGGTTCGTTGCGCTTACTCGCTGACGATATGGTAGACACCCCAGAAGAGCAAAGCGAATTGCTAGAACTATCCTACAGTTCCGCGATCGGCCTGCTCAATACCCTGGAATTGTTTGAAGATACGCGCAAAGCTGCGGAACAAGCCAAGGTTGAAAGTAACTAAAATCCCATCCTATGACCAAGCACTATATTTTTTTTACCCGCAATGTTTTACCCCAAGCCCAAGCGCACCTCGTTCAAGTCGCCCATACGGCTAACGCGGCTGCAAACCTGGGTTACCCAGCAGTTTTAGTTTACCTGCAAAAGGGATTAAAAGCATTAAATCCCATCGATTTAATCTTCCCGTTTCGCCCTCGCAAGCCAGACGAAGAACTGGCAAAATTTTACAACATTCAGGATAAATTAAAAGTAGCGCCCCTGCCCATGCCTTGGCCTATAGACTTTGTGAATAATAAACTGACAAATTCTAGCACGCTCGCTACAAAATACTATTTCCCCCTGCATATCCTTCGCCATACTAAAATCGTCCACACGCGCGACTGGAACTTTGTTAAAGCAGCAATTAAACAAGGCATTCCCGCAATTTACGAACACCACCACCACGAAGAAAAAAAATTTGAACCCGAAATCGTTAAAAGCCCGCTATTTCAAATTTCCGTAACCGTCGCCGATACAATTCGAGAAACGATGATCCAAAACGGGATGCCGCCCGAAAAAGTTATTAAACTGCACAACGGATTTAACCATTTATTTTTAGAAAGACAACCAGAAAAAGCCGCAGAATGGCGACAAAAACTGTTGGGGAATAAACGGCAACATTTGGTAGTATATTCGGGAGCTTTGCACGAATTTAAAGGCGTGAACTTGCTGATTGATGTGGCAAAAGAATTACCGGAGATTCAATTTGCCCTCGCAGGTGGTAACGCAGAACAAGTAGAGAATTATCAAAAATTAGCGCAGGAAAAACAAGTAGAAAACATCGCCTTTTTAGGCCATTTAACCCAAGATAAACTAGCAAGCTTACTGCAAGCAGCCGATATTTTAGCCCATCCCCATCTTTCAGGCGAAGCCGCAACGTTTACATCGCCTTTAAAACTGTTTGATTATATGGCTTCCGGAACGCCAATTGTATCTTCAAAAATACCCCCGTTGAAAGAATTTGAATCGACCAAAGCAGTAGCGGGGTGGTGCGAACCCGACGATCCAAATCAATTTGCTCAATGCTTGCAACGTGTTTTACAAACCCATCCCAGAAAAACCGAAGGATATGCAGATAGCATGGAATTTGTCAATCAATTTTCCTGCGAAAATAGACTGGCGAAAATCCTCAGTTATGTAGAAGATTCTATGCGTCCAACCTTAGTTTGATCGCGATCATGAGCAGAAAAATTGTCGGAATGGTTAGCAGTTATGTAGGGTTAAATCCCGGTCCAGTTGATTGGCTGTGGCAACAAAGCCCCAATTTTTTTGGAGTATGGGGAAATATCGAAATGCAGGCGACGGCAACTCAGCCAGATTTCTTGTTGCTGTATCAGTTCGATTTTGAGCCAAAACGTACTCCAGAAAAAGGGTGGAAGAAACTGGTGAAAAAGTTTCAACCCCCCCAAGAGGAAGATTTTAGACCGCAATTTCGCGGGGTGAATCAAGAACGGATTATTTATTTAATGCGAGAACCGCCTTTAGAGGAAATAGTTGATAAAAATAAAGCGCTTTACGAAAAAGCTAAACAATATTGCGGCTATATTTCCGGCCCGGATGACTTTGCACCTACGCCAGACTATATGCCAGCAATTTGGTATCACAACAACTCGTTTAACGATTTAAATGAAATGCCATCCCCTGCAAAGGAAAAAACTTGCAGTTGGATTACTTCTGGAATTAGCCGGACTGCGAATCATCGCCAGCGGTTAGAATTTGTCAGGTTGCTGCAAAATGATCGGGTAAACTTCGATTTATACGGTCGTGGCTTACCGGATTGGGCGAAAACTAAGGGGCAAATGTTCAACAAATGGTACGCGATGGCGCCCTACTATTACAATCTATCGATTGAGAATTATGCTGAAAACAACTGGTACGTCAGCGAGAAATTATGGGATGCTTTGCTAGCTTGGTGTTTGCCAATTTATTACGGCGGGCCTGCGGCTGACAAGCTGCTTCCTCCCGGTAGCTTTCTGAGATTACCGAGTTTGGATGAAAAAGGGTTAGCCTATATTCAAGAAGTGACGGCTACACCGGATGCTTGGTATGCCGCGAAAGATGCGATCGCAGAAGCTCGTCAAATTATCCTACACAAGCTAAACTTACTCAACTGGCTGTCTGAATACGTGGAAAAATTTTCATGAACGTGGATGGAATTTGTACCCTCGCTAACGACTACGTCTACGACCAACTCATTGCTTTACTCAACAGCATTGAGGCTATTTTAGGGTCAGACATGCCCGTTTGCATTTATCCCTACGACGATAAAACTGAAAGAATTGCAGCGGAAATTGCCAAGCGTCCCAACGTCCAACTATACCAAGATAAAGAATCGATTCAGCGATGGGATGAATTCGTCCGCAACGTTTGGGATACCCACCCCAACGCACGCCAGCGATGGAGTAAAGTAACTAACGAACCCTACCATCGCGTTGGTACTCATCGCCGCTATGGTGCGTTTGATGGCCCGTTTGACCGCTTTATTTATATGGATGCGGATACACTATTAATGGGGCCAGTAGAACCGATTTTTGATCGATTAAATGACAATGATTGGGTGGTTTACGATTTTCAGTATACCGATCCAAGCCACGTTTATGAATTATCTTCGCCCAAACTAACAGAATTATTTCCCCCAGAACGCATAGAATCAGAAATATTTTGTTCGGGATTTTATGGGTCTAAAAAAGGCATATTTGATAAAGATAGACGAGATTGGATTTTAGCCAAACTCCGCGAGGGCGAAGCGGAAGTACTATACTCAATGGCACCCGATCAAACAATCCTCAACTACATGGTGATGCGATTGGGAATTTCTAATTATAACTTGGCGTTAAACTTGCCCCCAAATCAAAAAACAGGGTGCTGCGTCACTTCTCCCCATTTTGAAGAAAGAGATCGCATTCTTTACGATAAGGGGAACCGATTAACTTATATTCACTACATCGGTTTAAGTTCTAAATTATTTGCTCAAGTTTGCGCGGGAGAAAATATAGACTTTCCCTACCGGGATTTGTTTTTGCACTATCGCTATTTACACGAAGAAGAAAACAGACCTAAATTTACCACCAAACCCCGCCCATATAACCCCCCCGTGAGTTTGGCGACAAAAGTATTGCGAAAACTGGGAATAAAGCATTGAGGATTATAGCATGAAACGCGGCATTTATATTACAGCAAATGATAAAGTTACAGAACAAGCGATCGCGCTACTCAACAGCATTCGCGCCTACGATACCTCAACCCCCATCGTCATGATTCCCTATGACGATAATTACCAGCAAATCGCCAGTTTGTTAAACGAAAAATACGGCGTTCAAGTTTACGAAGATTTAGAATTTATCGACCGTCTATCGAAGAAATTACAGCAAACCTTTGGCGAACAATTCTTCGCCAGACCGAATCAATTTCGCAAGCAAGCTTGTTGGTTTGGTCCCTTTGATGAGTTTTTGTACATCGACACCGATATCGTCGTATTTGAAAAGATCGTTGACAACCTCAATTATTTTTCAGACTACGACTTCCTGTGCTGCGACTATCAACATGCTGGCGGTATTACAAATGTCTTCAGCCCTAAAGTTATAGAAGAAAATGTGTTTACAGAAACCGAATTAAAAGACATGTTTAACGGCGGTTTCTGGGCTTCTAAAAAGAACTTTCTATCAGAAAACGACCTCTACGAAACCTTTGCCGAATGCGCCGCCCATCCCGAATATTTTGATTTTTCCCAAAAAACTTCGGATCAACCAATTATTAACTACATGATCTTGAAGCGAATTAAGCGCCGATTTAACATCGTCCGCCGCCCCGGTAAAGGACCTGGAAGTTGGGCGGGAAGCAAGCATTTCAAATACGATGGCTACCGACTCATTGACCCCAAAGTCAATCAACCATTACAATACTTGCACTGGGCAGGTATTCGCATCGAACCCGGATGTCCTTACTGGGATATTTGGGAACATTATCGCTATCTCAATTCCGAAAAACCGCCCCAAGCACCTCAGACTAAAACTCGTAAAAGCATTTGGCAACGAATTATTGATAAAGTTAATGGGTAATTGCTAATTGCTAATTGCTAATTGCTAGAGCAAAGCATCCTGACGCGAAGCGCGTTTATCGCTTCTTTCCGGTTCATTCAATTAAGTTTGTAGTGAGGAATTCAGTCCTTATCCGCGCCTATGAAAACTGAAGTCACCACTACAAACAGATATAATTGCTATCCAGACAATTAGCAATTAGCAGTAGGGGCGAAGCATTCGCGTAGAAGTATTTGGCATCAACCAAGAAAATAACAGCGCGAATGCTTCGCCCTTACAGGCAATTAGCCTAACTGAACGAATCCAAATCAAGCGCTTTAGAACCGCCGCGTTCGAGTTGAATTAACAGATTACCGAGTTGCGACCAAACTAACCAACCAATAAACACCGTAAGCGGGACAGAAATTAAGTAAGAAAGCGCAGCAGGAAAGCCAAAAATTTCTAGCCCAGAACCTAGAAAAATACAAATGCCGATACAAATACCACAGAAAGGTAGCTGTAAAGGCATTCCTTGTAAATAAGCGATCGCGCGCGTAGATCTAGTCTTAGACCATTCCCGCACAAGTTGTTTGAGAGTCGCCTCGAAAGCCGCACCAGATGTCGCCCCTATCAGTAACCCAGCTAATAGCCAAAAATAGGGTGGGTTGGAATAGAAATACACAAAAACTCCTTAGCATTGACAGCCTGATGTTTAATATTACCAGGATGAGGTAATTGCTAATTGCTAATTGCTAATTGTTAATTAGTGATAGCCCGCGCAGGCGGGCTTTGTTTGTGTAGCCACACCCTTAAGGGTGTGATGCCAGCGGATTTGGTATTATTGGTAAAATCCGCCCCTACGTTACTCACCTATCCCCTTGATTCGGGCGTTGAAAGGCTGCTAAAGAAGCGAAAGCGGGTAAAAAAGATGCCGCTCTTTCATCTAGGATATTACCTGCTACGACGCTTAAAGCAACGTTAAACAATTGTGCGGGTTTGAGGTCATCTTTTACCAAATCCCAAAGACGGCGAACTTCTGCGGTGTGGAGTCGGTCGTCTTCGATTAACGCTAACAGCAACTGGCGTCGCAGAAAACTACCTTCTTCGGATAAAAGATACTGCAATCCGAGTTGGGCGGTGGGTAAAAGGTCGAAGTTGTTGTCGGTACGCGCGATCGCAATCATATTTTCCAATCGCTGCCACTTGAATTTACCATCTTTAAACAGCACTTCGATCAACCGTCGCCGCAGTTGGGGTGTTTCCCCAGTTAATAACCGTTTCGCCACGTAAGGATAGGCGACTTCGACAATCTTAAACTCAGGATTGAGCGACAGCGCCAACCCTTCCTGGGTCACCAGCGAACGTATAATTAAAGCAAACTTGGCGGGGACGCGGAACGGATAGTCATACATCAGTTCCGAAAACTTATCGGTAATCGTCTTAAAGTTAAAGTCTCCGACGTTTTGACCGATGGCATCTCCCAAAACTGCTTCTAGAGCCGGTACAATCGGTTTGATATCGGTTTGGGGCGTTAAAAATCCCAGCTTCACAAAGTCCAGCGCCAGGTCGTCGTAGTCTTTATTAATTAAATGCACTACCGCATCGACCAGAGTTTCTTTGGTACTTTGTTCCAGCTGATCCATCATACCGAAGTCGATATAAGCCATGCGACCATCGGGCATGGCGAATAAATTTCCCGGATGGGGGTCGGCGTGGAAAAAGCCGTATTCTAATAACTGTTGCAGTCCTGATGTGACGCCAATTTCAATTAGCGTGTCGGTGTCGAGTCCGGCGGCTTTCACTGCTGGTGTATCGGTGAGCTTGAAGCCGTTAATCCATTCTAGGGTGAGGACGCGGCTGGAACAATAGCGCCAATATATCGCCGGAACTTTGACGCGGGGGTCGTTTTGGAAGTTGCTGGCGAATTTCTCCGCGTTTCTTCCTTCGTTGAGGTAATCTATTTCTTCAAATAACTTTGTGCCGAATTCATCTACAATCAGGGTCAGGTCGTGACCCAGATTCAGGGGAAGCCACGGCGCTAACCAACCGGCTGCCCACCGCATCAGGTAAAGGTCTAAAGTTATAATCGGGCGCAAGTTTGGTCTTTGGACTTTGACTGCGACTTCTTCCCCAGTTTTCAGTCGCGCCCGATATACTTGTCCCAAACTGGCGGCGGCGACGGGATTTGGGGAAATTTCCCCGTACATTTGCTCGATCGGACGACCCAATTCTTGCTCTATTCTGGCGAATGCGATCGCATTGTCAAACGGCGGTAGTTGGTCTTGTAGCTTCACCAACTCGTCGAGAAAGTCTTTCCGCACCAAGTCCGGGCGCGTCGATAGCGCTTGTCCTACTTTAATAAATGTTGGCCCTAGATGGGTGAGCATTTCCCGCAACTGGGCGGCGCGTTTTAACTTATTTTCTTCCTCTCGCTGGCGCCATTCATCCCACTTGAGTCCAATTGCAAACCAGGCAAAGAACCAGATTATCGTTATTGCCCGCCAGATGGCTACCCAGGGACGGTATTTGTAGTACTGCGCGATCTCTTGTGGATCGTAACGCCTCGACTGTGCAATAGGTTGCTGACTCACGCCTCGTTTCTGCCTCTCAATCTATGTAATTCTCTACAGCGACTTGTTATCCCGTTTCAGCAAAACCATCTTTGCTGATTCTTTACAAAAAATGTCCATCTTAACCCTTCGCAGCCATCCCATCCTGGATTTTAACTGCTTGGAGCATTTATTTCTTATCTTTTTCTTAATTATAGTATATATAACTACAAACAAATATTAAATTTTTAATGAAACCTGACTTAAAAAAATTTATCAGACTGGCGGTACAGTTGCGATCGCGTTTGGCTATACTGATTATTTTATCGGTTAAATTGACAGGGATTAGAATCGGGAAAACCTGGATTCTCGGGGGGCTTGTTAAGCGATCGCCACAGCTAGAACTACCGAGAACAGGTTTTCCCAATCTTTGCTATTGTTTCGACTTAGCTTCTAGATTTTCCAGGCGACTCTTCAACTCTTGATTTTCCTTTTTGAGTTGGTCGAATTCTTCCCGCAGCTGCTTGACAGCCCGATCGGAACCGGAATTTCTCTGCACTCTGGGAATTGCTTCCTCAGCGATGCGGCGGACTCGACCATCGGGTGTTTGATCGGCTAAGGAACGTAAAATGGGAATCGCTTTTGGTGTCTCCATTTGTCCCAAGGCTACAACAACAGCGACTTGAGTTAAGAAGAAAGTTTCCTTAGATAAATCTTGCAATTGTTGCAAAATTAACTCGACATTGTTTGGTGTTTGACCAGTAGAAATCGTGCCTAAAGCGCGAATAGCAGCTAAGCGCAAAGCTTGCGGGATACCAGGGGAGGTAGTTTGCAAGATCAAGTTGAGCGCTACGGGTGATGATTTTATCTGACTTAGACCAGCGATCGCGCCAATTCGTACCACTTCATTCCATCCCGCCCTTTCTTTAAGCACATCGGTCAGCAGATCGATAACCATAGTTTGTAGGGGCGGGTTTAACGAGATATCTTGTGGTTGTTGTAGGGGCGGGTTTAACGACATATCTCGTGGTTCCTTTGATTGGTTGGTAAAACCCGCCCCTACTTTAGCGATCGCCGATGTCACGAGTCCGCCCAAAGAACGGACAGCCGCCGCCTCGACGTAGTAACTGGGGTCGCCTTTTTCGACTAACTGTTTCAGCGCATCGTAGCTTTCGGGCGTCTTGATATTGCCCAACGCTTCTGCGACAGCGCGGCGAACATAGGGAGAATCATCCTTTAACCCTACTAGCAAAGCAGTGCCTGCAAAGTCGAGTTTAACTTCAGCCAGTTGTTTCGCCACTTCTACCCTTACCCCCCAGAAGGGGTCGTTTTTTAAGGCATCGGAAAGCGCCTTGACTGCTTCGAGTCCACCTTTCTTCGCCAACGCCTCCGCCGCGTAAATCCGCGACAGGGGGTCGGGGTCGAATTGCAGTTGCGCCTTTAATTCCGTCAGCGGGTATTCCAAAGTTACGGATTTGAGGTAATTATTCCCCGCATCAAAACTGACAAACTGGGGTTTTTCTGACAAAGGGAAGTAAAAACTTTGTTCCCGTTCGCGTACTCTGACAGTAAAAGTCTTCAAAGTGGGAGGTAGTTGCTTTAAACTCGCCTCTGCTTCTGAATTTTGGGTATAACCGAAGGCGATGGGGAGTTTCAGGTCGAATAAATCTTCCCTGCTGTCTGGTTTCGCTTGAGATTGGGTGACTGTAACCTTCGCCAGCTTGCTATCGGCATCCCAGGAATAAGCAACGTTGTACTCAGGATGACCGCCGCGATAAACGTATTGATCAAACAAGAATAAAAGATTGCGCCCCGTGGCTTTTTCTATTGCCCGCAGCAGGTCAACAGTTTCGACGGTTTTGTGGGCGTTATCTTGGACAAAAGTATGAATTGCCCGCCAAAATAATTCCTCGCCCAACTCTGCCCGCATCATGTGATAGACACAAGAACCTTTTTCATAAAGGTGGCGGTCGTATAATTCGATCGCTTCCCGATAGATGTGGGTGACGATGGGACGGCGGTAGCGAGAGGAGTCTTCGCTAAAATAACTTCTAGCTTCCGACAATCGGTAATATGCGGCTTCATCTGCCCCATATTCTTGTTCTGTCCACATCACTTCCGAGTAGGAAGCCATACCTTCTTTGATCCAAGCATGGGACCAGTGTTTAATCACAACCAAATCGCCAAACCACTGGTGGGCGAGTTCGTGAGCAACCAAGCTTTCCGTAATCCGATTGTCCAACGCCGCCCGCTCATCGAGCAAACATCGGTCGGTTAGCAGCGTCGTGGAGGTGTTCTCCATTCCCCCAAAAATAAAATCATCGACGCAAACTTGGGCGTATTTGGGGAAGGGATAAGGATAGCCGTATTTTTCGCTGAAAAACTCGATCATCCTGGGCGTTTTGCCCATGCTTCGTCGCGCGTCTTCTTCTCTGCCTTTTTCGACGTAGTAGGTAACAGGCACTATTCTGGTGGATTGGGCATCTCTTGTGGATTGGGCATCTTGCCCGACATGCTTCCAAGTATCTTTAATTTCGGCAAAGTCGCCCACTGCGAGGGTCATTAAATAGGTGGGATGAACTTGCTGTTGCTTCCAGTGGTAGATGGTATTGTCCCCCGCATCTTTGGCGTAAAGCAATTCGCCGTTGGAGATGACGACAAACGGTTTGGGGACTTGGACGCGAATTTCACTTGTTGCTAGTTGTCCCGGATAGTCAAAGCAGGGGAACCAAAAGCGGGAATCTTCATCTTCGCCCTGAGTCCAGACTTGAACGGGTTTGTTGGGGTAGTGGGTTTCCGGAGTAATAAAATAGATGCCGCGTTGGGGGTTTTGGTTTGAGTAAGCGATCGCAATTTCAATTTTCTTCCCAACCTCTGTAGCTTTCTGCAACTGAATCTGCACCTGTTCCCCATCGTAGTCAAACCCAACCGATGCCCCATCCACCTGCACCGATTGGATATCCAGGCTAACTGCATCCAGCGTCAAATTTGAGATCCCGGTACGCACCGGCACTAATCGAATCGTGCA
>DNGJ01000191.1:9654-9851 GCA_003486305.1 Cyanobacteria bacterium UBA11371 | reverse complement strand
TTTTTGTAATTACCTTGTGTTAATTTATCTTAACTTATCTCAGAATTCGCGACCGACTGAGTTAAAGATGCAATTTTTGCAAGGCTGGGTGCTTGGGGGGGAAGGCGGGGCGGGGGGGGGGTTGTTTTTTTTTTTGTTTTTTTTTTAAAAGAAGGGGCCCCCCCGAAAGCCCACCCCTTTCCCCCCCCCCCCCCCCC
>DNGJ01000191.1:0-9524 GCA_003486305.1 Cyanobacteria bacterium UBA11371 | reverse complement strand
GGGGCGGGTTTAGTTTAATTGTCTGTTTTTGGGCAAGATGATCGGTAAAACCCGCCCCTACAGTATTTATGGTGTGGATGGGGACGACTTCGACAACGCTGTTGGAATAGGCTAGAGCTTCCAATCCTGCCACAAAATCAGGCGTCCAGGGTTCTTCCCCTACTTTCTCATTTTGGCTGTGCAACCGATGAATTAACTGCTCTCTCATTAATCCTGGTAAAATACCGGCTGCTACTGGCGGCGTCCACCACCTACCATCTTGCCATCCCCACAGGTTGCCGGTGCTGGTTTCTAACCAATTGCCAGAGGCATCAACTAATATGGCTTCTTTGGCACCGTATTTTTGCGCTTGCTGCAATGCCAGCCATGCTGCGAGGTAATTACCTGTTTTGTGAGTCGCGAGTGACCGCGCCCTTTCCCCCCTTTCTGCCACCCAAGCCGCTATACCATATTTTTGTCTTTCTGTCAAATCTGCTGGTAAGTTTCGCCCGGTAATCCATTCGCGTCCATCGGGAAATATAGTAATTCTGAGAACGGGGTAGTGTTCTGTTAATATTTCTGCACCTTTTCGCACTCGTTCCCAGTTTGGCATCTGCCAGTCGAAGGTTTGGAGCGAGGAAGAAAGGCGACGCAGGTGTGCGAGCCAATTCGTTTTAGGATGAGCCAAATTACCATCATAAACCCGCAGCGTGGTAAAAACCGTCGCGCCGTAAAGTAAACCCGGATCGTCTATTGCGATTTCTAGGGTTTTACCTTCAATTAGATTACCGTTGTGCCAAAAGATCAAGATCCCTCACTTGATTAGCTGCGATGTCTGCTTCTGCTTTGGCGATCGGGTTATCCAATTTACCCGATGCTAAATCCGCTTAAATTTGCCGATCCCACATATCATTTAAATAGTTTTGAAGCCATGCCGCAAGTTGACGAACTTCATTTTGTGGGAACTGTTTGATTGCAGCTTCGATGTTTAGAAGACTTACCTATGCTCACATCTTGCACCTACCCGATAAACAGCCCTGAAATAAATTTCACATCTGAAAGCTTAAGTTAGCTTTAGCTAACTAAAATCAACGTTTTAACCCGTTTCAACTGGTTTTAGCTTTAAGCTGCGAAATTTATTTCTGTTGGCTCTGGTGCAAGATGTGAGCATAGGTAAGTCTGTATCTTGTCAAGTATCTTCATATTATCGTGCAATTAGGCTGCGATCGCACTTTAGCTATGACTAAAGATTATCTGCTGCTGGTTGCAGAAGATATTGTTCGCGCACGCTCCTCAATAACTTAGTCTTGCCACTATTTGGTTGTGATACTTCTGCCACTTGCCAAAGTTCTTGCTCGTGCTTGAGGTTAATCGAGCGGCGAATTTCCTTCACCTCCTCGCGAGAAACACCTAGCTGATCGGCCATGCGGTTATGAAGGTGCAATTCTGGCGGCTCAATTTTGCCATCAGCGATCGCAATTTCCCAAGCCGTACACAATATTAAACGATGCTTTAAGCGCTCGTTATCACTTTGACTACAAGTATTTTTCCGATGTTCGTCATCAAAAATCATACTTGTATGCATAATATCGTCAAATTTTTGGCGTTCTTTTATAGCTTGAAGAACCACATCTCGCTCTTCCTTTCTCATACCGGAGGTAGTCATTAACCTCTTTATAGTATCTTCCTCTTTTTCAGCTAGTTCACCGTCTATCCAAGCCATCGGTAAAGCAGCGATAATAATTTCTGCTAAAAACTTACTCTTCTTAGCGGCTTCTACTTGATTGTTCCAGTTCATCAAACCGCTGTAAACCCCCACCGTCGCCAATACTCCCAGTCCAACAGGAGCAGCAAGCGTCAGTAATGAGTAGGTTGATGCACTGACAACAATACCCGTTGATATCCCAAACCAGCCCTGGATTGTTGTCCACATACTAGCCTGTACAAATACTGATGAAGCAGCTGCTGAAGCCCCAACACCAGCCACAGCCCCTACAGTCGCACCTGTACCTAGTGAGAAAGCATCTTTTGTCCAATCTTTGCCGTTGTTTTGCTTTAATAAGTCTGCATTTATACCTTGATACTCGGCAAATGAACTTTTTCCAACATATACATTTAATCCCTCTAATTGATGGTTAACATACTTTTGATAAGATTTGTCGTTAAAGTTGATGCCACGCTTACTCCCCTCTTCGTAAATTTTATTGCTGGCATCGTTAATAGTGGATTTAACTTGCTGCCATGACTTACCAAAAATATCTTTTAAGCCCCTAATGTCAGCTTCTATGTCATCTATTCCAGCAAAACCTTCTCTTTCTAGCCGCTTTCGGTAATACCCCTCATTCATCGCAAAAATCGTATCCAATACTGCGAGTGCAACCACAATAGCAATAGCACCAGCTATTGGACTGGTAACAGCACCGAGCAGGGGTACACCCGTCCAAGGTATGAGGGAATAAGCCATAAAAGTCAAAATGCTGCCAATTACCAGGAGTCCCCCAGTAATAATTTTTCGCTCTTTGGCAGATGAATCAATATCTGAATACAAAATTTTTATCAGGCGAATATAAGATGGAATTTTGGGGATGCGAGTCAATGTGAAATTGATAACAATAGCCAGAAAGGGAACCAAAAGAGTGAAAATGGTGGTAAGGACAGGCAAAACAGCCTGAATGACAAAGGGAACAACTATCGGCATAGCTCATTACCTAAGAAAAGCTTTCAATATAATTTATTAACTAAGTTATAGCAACTTGAACAGAGAAAAATTACTGAATTTTTCTTTAACCTTAGTTAGTAGTGCCGTTATATCCGTAAATTCACTAAACAAAAGCAAGTTTTCCTAGCACCCAAGCGTTAAGTCGTTCTTTGTAAAGCATAATACGGCTGACGCCACACTTCGTGACCGCACCTCAAAACTCAATGATAAAACTCTCCCGCAAATGAAAGTCCGCCTCGGTTCCTCGATGCGTCAATGCCCAGTAAGTAATCTCACCATTTTTCTGTTTAATTACTGTAGTAATCGCTACATCAATTAACTGTTCTTCTGCCACAATTTTATCCAAATCCACATGCAGGGTTAGCGTTAACTTATCCGCTTGATTCTCAAAGGTAAACGGGAGCTTAATAAAAGCTACTTCCTCTTGCATTCCTTGACGATACCCATCAAAATGATAGACATTCCAGTGTCCGGCAGGGGAAAGATTGAATTCCCAATATTCCTCATAATTTTTAATACCAAGGAAGAACTCGAAGCAAGTTTTTGCCCACAATTCGTGCTGGCGTGCGGGTGCGTTTGAGAAGGGAGAAAGCGCAATTTCCTTTAATTCACCTGTAACCTCATAGCGGATGCCAATTTTATTACTATATCGAGCAATATTTCCGGCAATACTTATATTTGGCAGCGGTTTGTTAGAAGGAAATGGTTGCAAAGAAAACATCATAGTTTTTGGTATTATAAACCGGGCTTTTTAGACAATAGCTTGTTCAAAATTCGATACCCTAAAGGGTATCTCTACACAAACAAAGGCTGCCTACGCAGCCTGCATTTTATTTTAGCCTGCGGAGGCAGGCTTTGTTTGTGTAGCTCCAGGCTTTAGCCTGTGAGCGTTTCAGCGGCATTTTATTTTAGCCTGCGGAGGCAGGCTTTGTTTGTGTAGCTCCAGGCTTTAGCCTGTGAGCGTTTCAGCGGCATGTTATTTAAGCCTGCGGAGGCAGGCTTTGTTTGTGTAGCTCCAGGCTTTAGCCTGTGAGCGTTTCAGCGGTATGTTATTTAAGCCTGCGGAGGCAGGCTTTGTTTGTGTAGCTCCAGGCTTTAGCCTGTGAGCGTTTCAGATTTTAGCGAACTTATTGTTAGAAAAACCCCATTTCTGGAAGGTCAACTTATTTCATATCCTCGATAATACTACGAATCGTTGTTTCCTGGGATTCAATACTTTCGGTAAGCTTAAATTGTACAAGCGCCCGCGCCAGATTGTGTTCTGGATGCTTAACTTTAAAGTAAACATTTCCTGCTAAATGATCGGCAAAGAATCTCAGTCCTAATTCAAATGCAATCAAACGAATTGCATCGTAAATGTAAGCATAATCGTTCTCGGTGAGAAACGCTTTGGCAACCGAGAGGTAACCCTGTAAGATTCCCTGAGATAGGTCAGTATCAAAACGAACGCTCTCCCAATCTGCGGTTTCTTCTCCGGCTCTGTTGCAACCGGAGCGCAAACAGTCGCCGATGTCGTAATGTACCAAACCGGGTTTTACGGTGTCGAGGTCTACTACACTGACGGCTTTCCCCGTAGCAGTATCAAACATGACGTTATTGATTTTTGGATCGCCGTGCATCAGGCGTAATGGCAGCTTGCCTTGGGTTTTGGCATTTTCTAGGATATGGGCGAAAGGAGTGCGATCGCTCACAAATTGCAAGCAATAATTCACTTCCGGGCATACCTTAGCGCTGGTTTTAGCCAAAACTTCCTCGTAGTACTGAAGGTAACCAGGTGTAATGTGAAACCCTTCGAGAGTATCGGCAAGTTTTTCCGGTGGTAGGTCGGCAATCAAATTATGGAACATCCCCAATGCATAGCCGACTTCTCTTGCTTGTTCTGTATTCTGCATCGTATCGAAAGACTGGGAACCTTCAATAAAACTGATCGCCCGCCAAAAGGAACCGTCCGCATCTGTGCAATAATCTTGACCATCTTTAGTTAACAATACGCGGGGTACTTCCCAACGGCGATCGAGGGGTGCGTTTAGCAAGCGATTTTGAACGTGTTCGGTGAAGGTACGCATGTTCTGCATCACCAGTTCGGGGTGACGAAATACTTGCGTATTGATGCGTTGCAGAATAAAGTGCCGTTCTCCGGTATAATCCACTGTTACTAAGAAGGTGTCATTGATATTGCCATTTCCAAATTGTTGAATGTCTATCGGCTTCCCAGATTGAGCGAATTGGCCAGCAACGGCAACAAGATTTTCCATAGGGTGATGTTTTCGGGGTAGGCGCAGGTTTTACAAACGATCTCTGCCTCAGACAAATATTTTAGAGAAACCCGTCCCGCCTTTATGTTAAAAAAAGCGATCGCTAGTTCCATTGCCCATAATAAAAAAACCTTACGGAGTCGTTGCGTAGGGACACGGCATGAGAGATATCTCGGATAAACAGATAACTTTAATCGTGCCGTGTCCCGGCTAATCGACTGGACATGAGATCGCAAGGGAATTTTGCAAGTCGTAGATGTGATATTTGAATAGAAAAAAGCGATCGCTCCATTGCAGAGCGATCGCATAATCTCCAACTCAAATATAGTTCGATCCGATTAATCGATAATTCCCAGAACAGGGGCTACTTTAGATTCGGCAATGCTAGGAGCCAAAACCTTCTTAGCATAGAACTGGGAATTCTTTTGCGCGACTTGGGTATAGGATTGACGCATTTGAGCGTTGACTGCAACGGTCTTCGCATCGTAAATCTGGGTAGCGAGTTTGGGATATACCCCAATCCCGATAATCAGCACGAAGAAGCAAGCAGCGATAAACAGTTCGCGAGGTTTAGCATCGTTGTAAACTGCATTACCAGGTAGAACGCAACTGGTACCGAAACAAACGGCTTCGTCATCGCCATTTTTGCTATTGCTTGCACCACCGAGAACGCAAGCGGGTGCTGCACCAGGGTTGTAAAATACTTGTCGCAGCATCGAGAGTAGATACACCGGAGTCAGTATCAATCCAACTGCGGCGAGCAATACCGTCACGATGCGGAATGGGGAACTGTAGATATCGCTAGTTGTTACACCCACGAAGACTGCGAGTTCGCTGACAAAACCACTCATTCCAGGCAGCGCTAGGGACGCCATCGCACCAACGGTAAACAAGGCGAACACTTTGGGCATTGCTTGACCGATATTGCCCATCTCGTTCATTGCCATTGTATGCGTGCGATCGTAGGTTACGCCTGCGAGGAAGAACAACACGGCGGCGATTAAACCGTGGGAAATCATTTGCAGCATCGCACCGCTAATTCCCAAGTCTGTGTAGGAAGCAATTCCCAGCAGCACAAATCCCATGTGAGAAATCGACGAAAACGCAAGGCGGCGCTTCATGTTCTTCTGAGCAAACGAGTTCAGCGCACCGTAGATAATGTTGATGACGCCCAGCATTGCCAGAATTGGTGCAAAGCGAACGTGTGCGTCAGGTAGCATTTCCATATTGAGGCGAATCAAACCATATCCGCCCATTTTCAGCAATACACCCGCCAAAATCATCGATACAGGAGCAGAAGCTTCGCCGTGAGCATCAGGTAACCATGTATGCATCGGGAAGATAGCTAGCTTGACGCCAAACGCAACTAGCAATCCAGCATAGAGTAGCAGTTCTAAACCGAGTGGGTAATTCTTCAGACCCAATTCCACCATGTCGAAGGTGACATTGTCGCCGTAAAACGCCATTCCCAAACCCGCGACCAGAATAAATATAGAAGCGGCTGCGGTGTAGAGCAAGAATTTGGTAGCTGCATAGCGACGATTTTTACCACCCCAAATCGAGACGAGCAAGTAAACCGGAATTAGTTCAACTTCCCAAGCAATAAACAGCAGCAGAATATCTTGGGCGACGAACACCGCAATCTGTGCCGAATACAGCACCAGCATCAAGAAATAGAATAGCCGCGGTTTGCGATCGACTTGCCAAGCTGCAAACATCGACAGCGTCGTCACCAGTCCCGCTAGCAGTACGAGGGGAACAGACACCCCATCGACTGAAACTGCCCAGTTCAAACCGATCTGAGGCACCCAGGCATACTTTTCTACGAGTTGAAAAGTAGCGCTGCTGGCATCGTAATGGTTCCAAAAGGCGTAGCACATCAAGAAAAAGTCGGCGATACCAACACCCAGGGCATACCACCGCACTTGCTTCCCTTCTTTATCCGGCAGGAAGGGGATCAGCATGGAAGCAACGAGTGGGAGCAGGATGATAGCGGTGAGCCAGGGAAATCGTTCCATCATGGCGGTAAGCAAAAATACTTATTTGTGTATGAAGTTATTCTACTAAACTTTGTTAAGTTTTGTTCCGATCTTTTTCATAGATCTTTATCTTATTTTTCTATAGGTTAATCTATAGTAAAAAATGCATAATTATATCATTAAAAGGGAACTTTTTTAGATAAATTAGAGTATGTTCTGCCGATGGAATGTCTCCAATGATTTGGGAAACAGATCGATTAATCTTACGTGCGTTTCAAGATATAGACCTCCAACCTTTTGCGGAATATCGCTCAGACCCGGAAATTGCCAAATTTCAGAGTTGGGATATACCATTTACCGAGGAAAAGGCGGCTAAATTCATTGAAGAGATGAAGGGCATTCAGCCAGGAATCCCAGGCGAGTGGTATCAAATCGCCATCGAACTCAAAACGATGCATCAATTAATAGGAGATTGTGCGTTTTGCATTCTTGCAGAAGATTCCCAGCAAGCGGAAATTGGTTTCACCTTGGCGGGTCAATATCATGGGAAAGGCTATGGAAATGAGGCGGTGACGCGACTTTTAGATTATCTTTTCGCTGAATTGAACCTGCATCGAGTGCGCGCTATCTGCAATGTAGATAATCTCGCTGCGGCTAAATTGCTAGAGCGAGTGGGGATGCGACGCGAGGCTGAATTTATTGAGAATATTTTGTTTAAAGGTGAATGGATAAGCGAGTATTGGTATGGGATTTTGAACCGTGAATGGACTGCTAGAGGCTATTAATGAAGCTGTTGTATAAGTGCCAAAAAATACCAGAAATAAATTTCTGGCTTAAAGCTAAAACCCGTTTAAACGGGTTAAAATATCATTTTCGCTATCAAAGGATGTGTATATTTTTTGACAGGTGTACGGGTGGTTTTTACAGTAGAGGCTATGGGTATCGAGCAGGAGCCTCATGGAGCGTATTCCTATAACATTTTGACTAAACCCTTAGTGCTGCCAAATTTGGGGATTGCTGCTACTGCTTTTAGCGGTACAATGCGTGAACAATGTCCCATGACTACGCGCGATCGCAACTTCTTCTCCACGCGCGGCTGTTTCAATTAGCTCTGCTAATCGAGTTTCAGCTTCTTTTAAGCTAACTTGGTACATTTATGGTTCAGATCAAACCCGATATTTTAAATATAGCTTTTTCTTAAAGTCTCGGTTCAAGCTTTGCTTGCTTGGCTGGGTTTCTGATGTGCGATCGCATACCCTAAAATTAACCGACGATCTCAAAGCTCGCGCATTCCCTATTCCAGGTGCGTTACGTTTCACTAACGCACCCTACGACCAGAGCGCCTATTGCAAGCTTATTTTCACTCCAATAACCAAGCAAACAAATCCTTAACGGTAAGTTGTAGCTCACTCGCAAATGATGGTACAGGTATGAGATCGTCTGGAGCGTCAAAAACTTCAGTTTCTTGTTTGGGACGATAAACAAACACAGTTTGCTCATCTGGGTCGATTAACCAACCCATTTGAGTTCCATGTTTCAGACAATGAAGAATATTTTTCGTGACTTTTGTTTGATTTTGGTCGGGAGACAAAATTTCAATTGTCCAATCTTGAGCAACAGAAACTATATTGGCAACTTCCCCATTCTCATCGCGGGGAATCCTACTCCAAATTAAAACTACAATGTCAGAAACAATTGAGCGATCGCCAAAGGTACAACCCAACTCAGGAAATGCACGAGCGATGCGCTTAGGCTTGACTACGCCATTGATTGCAGGGACAAATTCTCCTTCAATTGCGCTATGTTTCCCTTGTGGCATCGGTTTCTGGATAATTTGACCATCAATGTACTCACTAGCAGGTGTAGTTTCTGGCAGTTGCAGAAACTCCGCCAATGTCAGCATTTTGGATGGTGTTTTTACCATTTTTCGCTCGCCTCCTCTGCTAGAGCGATCGCTTATCTATATTTTAGATTATCGCTGTACGTCTGGTGGTGGATTGAAAACACCACTGTTGAAGCCATCCCATACTTTGAACAGTAATTCACGCCTTTCTCCAGTCGTATTAATATAGGCTTGAATTTCAGCCTGTCGCAACTTTTTCATCAGCGGCTGCTTGGCTAAATTTAATAATTCTTTTAATTCTGTCTCTGAAAAATTTGCTTCTAGTTGGTCAATGTATTTGCCTTCAACATATTTCCATCCAGCTTCTCGCACTAAAAGCGCCTGCATCCATGCCACGAATTTCGCCTTTTTCTCTGTCTCTGGAGCCACTGCCATGTCAATACTGTTACCAAGGTACAGATCGTACTTGTTGCCAATTTCAGCTTCTAACAAAACAGCTTTTGCTAATTCTTGCTTGGCTGTGCTTGTGGCAGCCATTTCTGAATAAACTTGCTTATAAAATGCCCGTTGATTGTTATCTACGCATCCTGCAAGCAAGATACAAAACACTAAGAAAATATTCAGAAAACACAACTTAAATTTAGCCATTTTATATCCTAGATCCAAAATTTATTATTTAACCCAAGTTGCTAGTTATAAACTTCGGCGTTGCTAATTGCTAGTGTAGGGGCGTTCGCGCAGCGTGCCGG